>NZ_JBVIAY010000001.1:0-516485 GCF_055573695.1 Streptomyces sp. NPDC030143 | reverse complement strand
GGGGGGCGGTAGAGATACTCGCGGTAGGGCATGCGGTGGGGGAGGGGGGGGGGGGGGAGGGGGGGGGGGGGGGGGGGGGGGGGGGGGGGGGGGCGGGGGGGGGGGGGGGGAACCCCCCCCCCCCCCCCACCCCGGAGGCCTTTCCCCCCGTGGGCCCTCAGGCCGCTCGCGGCACCGTCGGCAGGGGGTCCGCGAGGTGCAGCGGACCCGCGGCGCCCAGGTCGGAGACGATCGCCGCCGCCGCCCGGTGGGCCGAGTGCAGCGCCCCCTGCACCGTGCTGGTGTCGCGGTGGTCGCCGCAGACGTACAGGCCGGCCAGGAGGCGTACGGGGCGCCGCAGGTCGTGCGGCGGGCACATCGCGGGGACGGCCTCGGGCGTGTGGTGGACGGCGAGGGTCTCCCAGCGTGCGGTGGAGGTGCCGTAGAGGCGGGCGAGGTGCATGCGGACCGCGGTGTCGATGCCGGGCGGGGGCGGGCCGAGGACCGTGGAGGAGATCAGCGCGCGGCCCGCGGGCGCACGGGTCGGGTCGACCTGGCTGACCACCGCCGTGTGCGCGACCGGACCGCCGCGGTCGGCGTCGAGGAGCAGCGCGGCACCGGTCGCCGGCGGCTCGTCCGTGGTGTGGTGCAGGACCGTCACCGGGTGGAAGTCGGGCACCCGCAGTCCGGGCAGCAGTTCGGCGGCGGTGCGCGCGTCGGTGGCCACCAGGACCGCGCGGCAGCGGAACTCGCCGTGCTCGGCGGTGGTCACCGAGGTCGTGGACACGGAGGTGACACGCACCCCCGTGTGCACCGTCCCCGGCGGCAGGGTCCGCGCGAGCAGGTCCGGCAGCGCCTCGGCCCCGCCCTCCGGCAGACACAGCCGTCCGGCCGCGAAAGCGCGCAGCGCGAGGTCGGCGCACCGGCTGGAGGTGGTCAGGTCCGGGTCGCAGAGCAGGGCGGCGAGCAGCGGCCGCAGGAAGCCGTCGATCGTGCGGGCGGGCAGCCCGCGGGCGGCGAGGGCCTCGGCGGCCGGTGCCTCCGGGCGGCGCAGCAGCCGCTCGGCGGGCGTCGCCGCGAGCCGGGTGAGCGCGGCACCGAGCCGCGCCTGGTCCACGGCGGTGCCCAGCGGAGCGCCCGCGCGGCCCCTGGGCGGTGCCGCCACCGCCCGGGGCACGCCGCCAGGACGCGGCCGGGGCAGCGCCCCCGGCCTGGGAGCGTTCGCCAGGGCGCGTACGGCGTGGAGTGCGCCCCTTGCGCCCCCCGCGCCTGCTTGAGCGCCCGCGCGGTGGTGGCGCCCGTCGCTGTGCAGCAGGACCCCGGGGGCGAAGGGCCGCAGGCCCAGCGCGCCCAGCCCCGGGGTGCGGGCCAGTTCGGGACAGGCCGTGGACAGCAGTTGTCCGATGCGGTCGAGCCGAAAGCCGTCGACCTTCTCGGTCGCCATGCGACCGCCGACACACGGCGCGGCCTCCAGGACCGCGGTCGTCACTCCTGCGCTGGCCAGCCGGTGGGCGGCGGCTAGTCCGGCGACCCCGGCCCCCACCACGACGACGTCTGCCTGGTACGCGGGCTCAAGCACGTGCCCCTCCTCGAGGTTTGCGCAGCCGGTGGAGACGTGATGCCCCCAACAGCCCTCCGGGATACCCGAGTTCGGATCGAGCGTAGGGGCGGCAGCGGTCGGGAACAGTCGCGCATGGACAGGGCACGGTCGCACGGCGGTCGCATACAGTCCCGACGGGGCGTCAGGCGGCTCGGACGGCGTCCTCGATCCCGGGAAACGCAAAGGTGAACCCCGACTCCAGCAGCCGCTTCGGCACCACCCGCGCACTGCCCAGCACGTCCCCGGCCATCTCGCCCAGCACCATCCGCAGCACCGGCGCCGGCACCGGGAACAGCGTCGGCCGGCGCAGCACCCGCCCCATCACCGCGGTGATCTCACGGTTCGTCACCGCCTCGGGCGCCGTCAGGTTGAACGGCCCCGACAGGTCGTCACGGTCCAGCAGATGCCGGATCGCCGCCACCTCGTCGTGCAACGCGATGAACGACCAGTACTGCCGTCCGTCGCCCATCCGCCCCCCGAGCCCCGCCCGGAACAACGGGAACAGCCGCCCCCAGGCCCCGCCGCCGCGCGCGACGACCAGCCCCGTCCGGGTGAACACCGTGCGCACCCCGGCCTGCTCCGCCGGCCGCGCCGCCGCCTCCCACTCCACGCACAGCTCGGGCAGGAACCCCCGCGCGGCCGGAGCGCTCTCGTCGACGACCCGCTCGCCGGTCTCGCCGTAGATGCCGATCGCGCTGCCGTTGACGAACACCCGCGGCCGTGCGTCGAGGCCGGCCACCGCCCGGGCGAGCGCCGCCGTCCCGTGCACCCGGCTGTCGTGGATCCGCTTCCGGTACGCGTCGGTCCAGCGCCGGTCGCCCACCCCGGCGCCCGCCACGTTCACCACGGCGTCGCATCCGGCGAGCCCCGCCGCGTCCACGTGCCCCCGCTCGGGATCCCAGTGCACCTCGTCCGCGCCCCGGGGCGCACGGCGCACCAGACGGACCACCTCGTGCCCGTCCGCGGTCAGGGACCGCACCAGGGCACTGCCGATCAGACCGGAAGCGCCGGCCACTGCGACTCGTGTCTGTTCCATGAGGTCATCCTGCCCCGTGCCCCGTAAGGGGTCCTCGCACTGCGCCCGCCCGGGCCGCGCGGCCCGGTACCGCACCTCGCCGCGTTGCCGGAAAGCCCTGGCAGCACGGCTACGAGGACTCTCCGGCGCCTTGCGCTGCACGGCACCGGACCACGGGCCTGATCAGGCGCTCACAGTGCGAGGACCCCTGAGAGCCCCCGACAAAAGGAGAGCCCGGCTCGCGACGGAGCTCACAATCCCCGGCCGGCACCCGGTGCACCGGTCATAGGGTGACGCCCATGTCCGATCCCCACACACCGCGCATACGCACCGCCCGGCCCGACGACGACGAGACGCTCACCCTGATCGACCGCCTGACCTGGTCCCCGCTGCACGCGGTCATGCCCGAGCCGCAGCCGCCCTACGCCCCCTTCTTCAGCGACCGCCACGCCGTCGAGGACACCCTGGTCGCCGAGGTCGACGGCCGCGTCGTCGGCTACGTGCGCCTCGGCCTTCCCACCCCGCTCGCCGTCAACGCCCACGTCCGCCAGATCCAGGGCCTCGCCGTCGCCGACGAGGCGCGCGGCCGGGGCGTGGGGCGCGCGCTGATCCGGGCGGCCGCCGCGGAGGCCCGCCGGCGCGGAGCCCGCCGCATCACCCTGCGTGTCCTCGGCCACAACACGCCCGCCCGGAAGCTGTACGAGTCGGAGGGCTTCACGGTGGAGGGCGTCCTGCCGGAGGAGTTCCTGATCGGCGGCCGGTACGTGGACGACGTCTTCATGGGCCGCTCTCTGTGACAACCGTCACGAGGTGACCGGCTCGCCCGTGTCCACCGGCGCCGTCGCCGTCGCGGCGCGCGCCGCGTCCGCCGCGACCTCCGCCGCCGTCAGGACGTACCCAGTCCCGGCGTCCGAGGTGGACCGGGCGAAGACGACCCCGAAGACCCGGCCGTCCGTGGTCAGCAGCGGGCCGCCGGAGTTGCCGGGGCGGACCGTGGAGCGGATCGAGTAGATCTCGCGGGTGACGGTCTCGTCGTTGTAGATGTTCCGGCCGGTCGCCTCCACCCGCTGGGCGACCGTCGCCGCCCGGAGGTCGAGGTCGCCGTCCTGCGGATACCCGGCGACGACCGCGGCGTCCCCGCGCGCCGCCGTGTCGTCGAACCGCAGCACCGGGGCCCTGAGGCCCGGCACGTACAGCACGGCCACGTCCTTGTCCGGGTCGAACAGCACCACCCGCGCCCCGTACGTCCGCCCCACTCCACCGACCCGCACGGTCGGCTCGTCGATCCCGGCGACCACGTGGGCGTTGGTCATCACGTGCTCCGCGGCGTACACGAACCCGCTGCCCTCACGGCCCTGGTCGCCCGCGACGCCCTCGATCTTCACCGTGCTCGCCTCGGCCGCGTTCGTCGCGCTCGCCGTGACGCTGTCGCCGGAGGGCTCGGCGACCTCGGCCGTCGACTCGTTCTCGAACGGGTTGAAGGCCTGCGGGAAGCCGGCCTGGGTGAGCGCGGAGGTCGCGTCGGAGAACCACGCCGGCGTGGTGTCCGGCATCGCGTCCTGCACCGCCCCCAGCAGCCGCGAGTCGCGGATCGCCGAGGTCACCACCGGCGACGAGGAGACGCCCAGCACGCTCGCCGCCACCCACGCGACGATCAGCACCGCCACCCCGTTCGCCACGGCCCCGCCGATGCCGTCGGCCACTCTGAGCGGCCCCCGGTCCAGCTCCCGGCGCAGCCGCAACGCCAGCCGCCCCGCCAGCTCGTGGCCCATCGCCGCCGGGACCAGCACGGTGACCACCGCCGTCACCGTCGCCGTCGTCGTCCCCGCGGTCACCAGGCCCATCACCCACGGCAGCACCCACACGCCCACCGCCGCGCCGCCCACGAACCCGGCGAGCGAGACGCACCCGGCCACCAGGCCGCGCCGGTAGCCGGAGCCGGCGTAGACGAGCACCACCAGCACCAGCAGGATGTCGAGCAGGTCCACGGAGCCGCCTTTCTCTCGGACCCACCAGTACGTGGGGGACGGGCCCGGTGATCAGTCGCGCCGCGCGGCGCGCCCGGAACCGGCCACGCGTGCGTGTACCCCGCAAACGCCCTGGACCGGGACGATGGTTCCACCGGGTGGCACACCACACATCGCGGACGAGGGCGAACGGACCGACAGTGGTGCCATGCGCGCCGCCCGTGCCCTCCCGCCGCCGACGGCCCCGGGCCGTCCGCCGTGGCAGACCGCGGCCGGCGGCCCTCTCGCGCGCGTCCTGCGGGGTTCGCGAGGCTTCCCGCGCCGGCCGGGGAGGGCACGCCGTCCCGGCTGGGGACGGCCCGCCGGAGCGGCCGGTCGCGGGCCGGCCGCCGGTGCAGGGCCGGCCGGGCCGCAGGACCCCCGGGGCCCGCGCGGGCGGCGTCCCGCGCGCGTTCCCGGGCCGGCCCTGGTGGCCCTGGGGTGCCTGCCCGGCCTCGCCGCCGTCCTCGCGCTGGTGCTGTGCGCGAACGGGGTCGAGGACGCCGCCACCGCCGCGCTGGCCGCCGAGACCGCCCACCGCACGGCGCGCCCGCAGTCCGCGCACGTCGCCGCGCGCCCGCGCATCGTGCCGCGCTCGGCCTGGCTGGCCGCTGCCGAGCGCGCGCAGCCGCCCCCGCGCTACGACGACAAGGTCGTCGCGGTCTTCGTGCACCACACCGACTCGCCCAACGGCTACGACTGCGCCGACGCGCCCCGCGTCATCCGCGACCTGTACGCGGGCCAGACCGACGGCCGCGACTGGGACGACATCGGCTACAACTTCCTCGTCGACCGCTGCGGCACCCTCTACGAGGGCCGCGCGGGCGGCGTCGACCGGCCCGTCACCGGCGCGCACACCCAGGGGTTCAACCACCGCACGGTCGGTGTGGCCGCGCTCGGCACGTTCACCGCGGGGGTCGAGGTGCCGCAGGCGATGGTCGAGACGATCGCGGCCCTCGCCGCCTGGAAACTCGGTCCGGCCGGTGTCGACCCCCGCACCACCGTCCGCCTCACCTCCAGCAACAGCCACAGCCGGTACGCCGCCGGCGCCACCGTCGCCCTGCCCGCCCTCGCCGGCCACCAGGACGGCTACATGACGAGCTGCCCCGGCGCGGCCCTCACCGCCCGACTGCCGGAGATCCGCGAGCGGGCCGCCCGCCTCCAGGGCCGGCACCCCCTTCCGTCCGGAACTCTCAGCAGCCGTTCAGGAAGTTCCCATGTCGGCGCCCTACCGTCGGGGACGACACAGGCCGACCGGAGGTGGGGACCATGAACGGCAGTCGTACCGAAGAGACCCGTGGGGCCGACGGCTGGGCCCGCGCCGCCCGCAGCCCCTGGACCGTCGTCTGCGCCGTCGCCGCGGTCGTCCTCGGGCCGGCGGCGACCACCGCGTCCGCCCTGGACCAGGCCGACAGGGCGCCGCTGCACCACGCGGTGAAGGCCGAGCAGCCGCAGGCCCACCTCCCGTCCGACACCACCCGCCGCGCCGCCGCGGCCTGAGGGGTCCTTGCACTGTGCCCGCCCGGGCCGCGCGCCCCGGTACCGCACCTCGCCGCGTGGCCGTAAAGCCCTGGTAGCTCCGCTACAAGGACTCTCCGACGCCGTGCGATGCACGGCACCGGACCCCGCGGCCTGATCAGGCGCTCACAGTGCAAGGACCCCTGAGCGCAACCGCCCCCCGGCGGCCCGCCCTCACTCCTTGAAGCGCTCCCACAGCCGGGGGAACCGCTCCGCGAGCGCCCGCTCGTTCTCGAGGTCGAGCGGCGTCCCGGCGGGCTCCGTCGGCGCCGGCGCGATCCCGAGATCCGGGGCGACGGTCCCGGTGAGCTGCTCGTAGGCCTCGTCGGCCGCGTAGCCCAGCTCCTCGCCGTCGCCGTCGATCTCCTCGTCGAAGTCGTCGAGCAGGTCCGCGAGCGAGTCCGGGTCGTGCACGGCACCCTCGTAGACCTCCCGGCCCTGCCCGATCAGCCAGCACCGGAAGAAGTCGAAGGCGTCGTCGCTCGCCCCGTCCAGCAGCACCCACGCGGCGCCCCACAGATCCCAGGTGTAGGCGCGGTTGTAGCGGGCCTCGAAGTGACGGGCGAAGTCCAGGATCATGTCCGGATCCAGCCGCAGGAGCCGTTCCAGGAGCAGGTCGGCCTGCTCCTCGGGGTCGCCCTCGGCCCCCTCGCGGGTGGCGTCGACCAGCTCCCAGAACTCCGTCTCGTCCATCACGCGTCCCAGCATCCTGCCTGCGGGGGTGGGCCGCACCCGGAGTGCGGACGATTGTTATGGCCCGTACAGCGCCGCCAGCCGCGCCGCGTCCGCGGCGAGACGGCGCCGCAGGGACTCCGGCGAGACCACCTCGGCCTCCGGCCCCAGGGCGGTGAGCTGGGTGTGCGCCACGTCCTCGGACTCGACCCGCAGCACGACCGTCACCCGGCCCCGGGCGTCGGCCCGGCCGGCCCGCGCCAGGGCGTCCCGGGCCGCCACGGGGTCCACGACGTGCGGCAGCCGCCGTACGCCCGTCTCCGACAGCCGCAGCACCACCTCGGCCCGCAGGATGGACCGCGCGAACCGCTCGGCCTGATCCGCCCAGTAACCCGGCAGATCGAACTCCTCGTCCCGCACGAAACGGTCCTCCAGCGCCTCCGCACCGGTGAACCGGTCGATCCGGTACGTCCGGAACGACCCGGTCCCCACCACCCGCGCGCACAGGTACCAGACGCCCGCCTTCAGCACGAGCCCGTACGGCTCCAGCTCCCGGCCGACCTCCCCCTCGCCCCGCCGGTAACGGGCTCGCACCCGCCGGTCGTCCCACACCGCCTCCGCCACCACCGGCAGCAACTCGGGCACCCCCGGCTCCTGGAACCACGCCGGGGCGTCCAGATGGAACCGCTGCGCCGCCGTGCGCGGTGCGTCCCGCAGGGAGGGCAGCAGCGCCGCCGACACCTTCAGCCGGGCCGCCGAGGCCGTGTCCTCCAGGCCCATCTCCCGCAGCGCCCCCGGCACGCCGCTCAGGAACAACGCCTCGGCCTCACCGCGCGCCAGCCCCGTCAGCCGCGTCCGGTACCCGCCGACCAGCCGGTAGCCCCCGGCCCGGCCCCGCTCCGCGTACACCGGCACCCCGGCCTCCGACAGTGCCTGCGCGTCGCGGGTGACCGTGCGCTCCGACACCTCCAGCTCGCCCGCCAGCTCGGCGGCGGTCATGGAGGGCCGGGACTGGAGCAACAGCACCATCTTGATCAGCCGGGCAGCACGCATACGGCCATCATGCCGGGGCCCCGACAACGGGAGGGGCACGGCGAAACCGCCGTGCCCCTCCCGATGACCGGCACACCTCCTACAGGCCGTACCTGTCGCGCGCCTCCTTCACCGCGGCCGCCCTGACCTCGCCGCGCCGGGCGAGCTGGGCGAGGGCCGCGACGACGATCGATCCGGCGTCGACGCCGAAGTGCCGGCGGGCCGCCTCACGGGTGTCCGACAGACCGAAGCCGTCGGCGCCCAGCGAGGACCAGTCCTGCTCGACCCACTGCGCGATCTGGTCCGGGACCTGGCGCATGTAGTCGGAGACCGCGAGGACCGGGCCCTCGGCGCCCTGGAGCGCCTGACGGACGTACGGCACGCGCTCCTCGCCGCGCAGCAGGGCCGCGTCGGCCTCCAGCGCGTCGCGGCGCAGCTCGGTCCAGGAGGTCGCGGACCACACGTCGGCGGCCACGCCCCAGTCCTCGGCGAGCAGCCTCTGCGCGCTCAGCGCCCAGTGGATCGCCGTGCCGGAGCCCAGCAGCTGGATGCGCGGGGCGTTGGCCGGCACGGTCACGCCCGCCGACTCGGCCGTGTTGAAGCGGTACAGGCCCTTGACGATGCCCTCGTCGATGCCCAGCCCGGACGGCTTGGCGGGCTGCGGCAGCGGCTCGTTGTAGACGGTCAGGTAGTAGAAGACGTTCTGGTCCTCGCCCGGGGCCGCCTCGCCGTACATCCGGCGCAGACCGTCCTTGACGATGGCCGCGACCTCGTAGGCGAACGCCGGGTCGTACGTCAGCGCCGCCGGGTTGGTCGCGGCGATGACGGGGGAGTGGCCGTCGGCGTGCTGGAGGCCCTCACCGGTCAGGGTCGTCCGGCCGGCCGTGGCGCCGACCAGGAAGCCGCGGCCGAGCTGGTCGCCGAGCTGCCACATCTGGTCGGCCGTGCGCTGCCAGCCGAACATCGAGTAGAAGATGTAGAACGGGATCATCGCCTCGCCGTGCGTCGCGTACGCGGTGGACGCGGCGATGAAGTCGGCCATCGAACCGGCCTCGGTGATCCCCTCGTTGAGGATCTGGCCGTTGCGGGCCTCCTTGTAGTACATCAGCTGGTCGCGGTCGACCGGCTCGTACGTCTGGCCCTTGGGCGAGTAGATGCCCAGGGAGGGGAAGAGGCTCTCCATGCCGAAGGTGCGCGCCTCGTCCGGCACGATCGGCACCCAGCGCCTGCCCGTCTCCTTGTCGCGGACCAGGTCCTTGATGAGGCGGACGAACGCCATGGTGGTGGCGACGTTCTGGGAGCCGGAGCCCTTGTCGAAGGAGGTGAACGCCTTCTCCGCCGGGGCGGGCAGCGGGGCCAGCGCGTGCGTGCGGCGGGCCGGGGCCGGGCCGCCGAGGGCCGCGCGGCGCTCCTGGAGGTAGCGGACCTCGGGGGAGTCGGCTCCGGGGTGACCGTAGGGGACCACGCCGTCGACGAACTGCGCGTCGGAGATCGGCAGCTCCAGCAGGTCGCGCATCGTCTTGAACTCGTCCACCGTCAGCTTCTTCATCTGGTGGTTGGCGTTCTTCGACGCGAAGCCCTCACCGAGGGTGTGGCCCTTGACCGTCTGGGCCAGGATGACCGTCGGGGCGCCCTTGAACTCGACCGCGGCCTTGTAGGCGGCGTACACCTTGCGCGCCTCGTGGCCGCCGCGGGAGAGGTGGAAACACTCGAGGATCTTGTCGTCGCTCAGCAGCTTCGCCATCTCGACGAGCGCCGGGTCGGCACCGAAGAAGTCCTGGCGGATGTAGGCGGCGTCGCGCGTCTGGTACGTCTGCACCTGGGCGTCGGGCACCTCGCGCAGACGGCGGACGAGCGCACCGGTGGTGTCGAGCCGGAACAGCTCGTCCCAGGCCGAACCCCACAGCGTCTTGACGACGTTCCAGCCGGCGCCGCGGAACTGGGCCTCCAGCTCCTGCACGATCTTGAAGTTCGCGCGGACGGGGCCGTCGAGGCGCTGGAGGTTGCAGTTGATGACGAAGGTGAGGTTGTCCAGCTCCTCGCGGGCGGCGAGCGCGAGGGCCGCCGTCGACTCGGGCTCGTCCATCTCGCCGTCGCCGAGGAACGCCCACACGTGGGAGCTGGAGACGTCCTTGATGCCGCGGTTGGTCAGGTAGCGGTTGAAGCGCGCCTGGTAGATCGCGGAGAGCGGGCCGAGGCCCATCGACACCGTCGGGAACTCCCACAGCCAGGGCAGCCGGCGCGGGTGCGGGTAGGACGGGAGGCCGTTGCCGCCCGTCTCCTGGCGGAAGTTGTCGAGGTGGTGCTCGTTCAGCCGGCCGTCGAGGAACGCGCGGGCGTAGATGCCGGGGGAGGCGTGGCCCTGGATGTAGAGCTGGTCGCCCGAGCCGTCCGCCTCCTTGCCCTGGAAGAAGTGGTTGAAGCCGGTCTCGTAGAGCCAGGCCGCGGAGGCGAAGGTGGCGATGTGGCCGCCGACGCCGTGTTTCGAGCCGCGGGTCACCATGGCGGCCGCGTTCCAGCGGTTCCAGGCGGTGATCCGCGCCTCCATCGCCTCGTCACCCGGTACGGCGGGCTCGGCGGCGGTGGGGATCGTGTTGACGTAGTCCGTCTCGAGCAGCTTGGGCAGCGCGATGCCGTTGCCCTCGGCACGCTCCAGCGTGCGGCGCATCAGGTACGCGGCACGGTGCGGTCCGGCCGCCTGGGCAACCGCGTCCAGGGAGGCCTGCCATTCGGCGGTCTCCTCCGGGTCCCGGTCGGGGAGCTGGTCGAGCGCGCTCGGCTGGATGGCGTGGGGGTCGGTCATGTCGCCGCCTTCCTCAGTCGAAGGGGGTTCCCTCATCGGCAAGGGTTCGGGGGTGCCCTTTGTCTTTGGCAGGACAGGGCGGTGGGGCCGGGGTGCGGTGGCGATGTGGAGCGCCGCCGCGTGGCCCGTCGGTGACTGTAACTCCCTGATCGATGATCGATCAAAGGGTGAACGGGAGAAAATCGGCCGACAGCGGGAAATTGGCATCCGGTGCCGCGAACCCGGGCACGCGGTGCCGGTTTTCCCTGCTCATCTGAGGTGTGCAGGGCTGAGGTGGGCACGCGCCGACACGGCGGGCAGCCTCCGCGGCTCGCCGACATCGTCGGCTCCGCGGTTCGCACGCGTGCGGCACCTCCGCCCGCTCCCCCACTCGTGCGGACGGCCCTCGCCCGGCCGGCCGACGCCGTCCGTGCGGCGAGCCGCGGTCGTGACGGTGCGCGTCTCGGTGCAAGGCTGCGCGTCTGCGGTCGACGCGGCGCGTTCGCGGCGGTCAGGACGGTGCGTCGGCCGCGCGCGGAGCGCAGCCGAGGACGTGCTCCTTGACCAGGCGGCCGATGTCCGGGTCCCGGCGCCGGAACGCCGCGACCAGTTCCTCGTGTTCCTCGGCGTAGGACTGCTGGATGGTGCCCAGCCAGCGGATGGACAGGGTCGTGAAGACCTCGATGCCCAGGCTCTCCCAGGTGTGCAGCAGCACCGAGTTGCCCGCGGCCCGCACCATCTCCCGGTGGAAGCCGACCGTGTGCCGGACCTGGGCCGTGCCGTCGGCGAGACGGTCGGCCTCGTACAGCGCGCTGACGTGCGGTGCGAGCGCCGAGCAGTCCCCCGCCAGCCGCTCGGCCGCCAGCTCGGCCGCGATGGCCTCCAGACCGGCCCGGACGGGGTAGGACTCCTCCAGGTCCGCGGCGGTCAGGTTCCGCACCCGCACGCCCTTGTTCGGCGCCGACTCGATCAGCCGCAGCGACTCCAGCTCGCGCAGCGCCTCCCGCACCGGCGTCTGGCTGACCTCCAGCTCCGTCGCGATGCGCCGCTCCACGATCCGCTCGCCCGGCTTCCAGCGACCGCTGATGATCCCCTCGAGGATGTGCTCGCGGATCTGCTCGCGCAGCGAGTGGACGACGGGCGCGCTCATGAGGGCTCCTTCGGAAGGGGCCCACAGGCCCCCGGGGGCGTTTGACGTCTGGACGTCCTTGCGCTGTGAGCGCCTGATCAGGCCGCGTGGTCCGGTGCCGTGCGTCGCTAGGCGCCGTAGAGCCCTTGTAGCGGAGCTACCAGGGCTTTCCGGCAACGCGGCGAGGTACGGCACCAGGCCGCGCGGCCCAGGCGCGCATAGTGCGAGGACCCCTCAGACAATAAGGCCGCCCGGCCGTCGCGGAGCGGCGCGGAGGCGCGCTGTGCCGCAGGTGAGACGAGACTTACACGCTCCGCGAACACACGGAACCCCCGCCCGGGAACCCAGAGGGCTCCGGACGGGGGCACCGCACGACTTACAGACCGAGCTCGACCTCGAACTCGCCCGCCTCCAGGATCGCCTTGACCGCGGTCAGGTAACGCGCGGCGTCGGCGCCGTCCACCAGACGGTGGTCGTAGGACAGGGTCAGGTACGTCATGTCGCGGACGCCGATGACCGTGCCCTCCTCCGTCTCGATGACGGCCGGACGCTTCACCGTGGCACCGATGCCGAGGATCGCGACCTGGCCCGGCGGCACGATGATCGTGTCGAAGAGCGCACCGCGCGAACCGGTGTTGGAGATGGTGAAGGTCGCGCCGGACAGCTCGTCCGGGGTGATCTTGTTGGCGCGCACCTTGCCCGCCAGGTCCGCCGTGGCCTTGGCGATTCCGGCGATGTTCAGGTCGCCGGCGCCCTTGATGACCGGGGTCATCAGGCCCTTCTCGGAGTCCACCGCGATACCGACGTTCTCGGTGTCGAAGTAGGTGATCGTGCCCTCGGCCTCGTTGATCTTGGCGTTGATGACCGGGTGGGCCTTCAGTGCCTGGGCCGCGGCCTTGACGAAGAACGGCATCGGGGAGAGCTTGACGCCCTCGCGGGCCGCGAACGAGTCCTTCGCCCTGGCGCGCAGCTTCATGAGCCGCGTGACGTCGACCTCGACGACCGACGACAGCTGGGCCTGCTCGTGCAGCGCCTTGACCATGTTGTCGCCGATGACCTTGCGGATGCGCGGCATCTTGACGGTCTGGCCGCGCAGGGGCGAGGCCTCCAGCGCCGGGGCCTTCTTCGCGGCGGCCGGGGCCGCCGCGGCGGGGGCCGGGGCAGCGGCGGCGGCCCGGGCGGCCTCGGCGGCGGCCTCGACGTCCTGCTTGCGGATACGACCGCCGACGCCGGTGCCCTTGACGGACCCCAGGTCGACACCCTTCTCGGCGGCGAGCTTGCGCACCAGCGGGGTGACGTAGGCGCCCTCGTCGGTGGCCTGCGCGGCGGCGGGTGCCGGGGCGGCCGGGGTGACCGGAGCCGGAGCGGCCGGAGCCGGCGCGGGGGCCGGGGCCGCGGGCTGGGCCGGGGCCGGAGCGGCGGCGGCCGGAGCAGCCGGGGCCGGAGCGGGCGCGGCCGGGGCAGCGGGGGCCGGGGCAGCGGGCGCCGGGGCAGCGGGCGCCGGGGCGGCAGCGGCGGGGGCCGGGGCGGCCTCCGGAGCGGCACCCGGGGCGCCGATGACGGCCAGCTTGGCACCGACCTCGGCGGTCTCGTCCTCGCCGACCGTGATCTCGAGCAGCACACCCGAGGTGGGCGCCGGGATCTCGGTGTCGACCTTGTCCGTGGAGACCTCGAGCAGCGGCTCGTCGGCCTCGACGCTGTCGCCGACCGACTTCAGCCAGCGGGTGACGGTGCCCTCGGTGACGGACTCGCCGAGCGCGGGCAGGACGACGTCCGTGCCCTCGGCGGAGCCGCCGCCGGCGGCGGCGTCGGCGGTCGGGGCCGGCGCGGGGGCGGCCTGCTCGGTGGACGGCTGGGCGGCCGGGGCCGGCTCGGGAGCCGGCGGGGCGACCTCCTCGGCGGCCGGGGCCGGGGCGGCAGCGGGGGCACCGGTGCCGTCGTCGATGACGGCCAGCTCGGCGCCGACCTCAACGGTCTCGTCCTCGGCGACCTTGATGGAGGCGAGGATGCCGGCGGCGGGCGAGGGGATCTCGGTGTCGACCTTGTCGGTCGACACCTCCAGCAGCGGCTCGTCGGCCTCGACGCGCTCGCCCTCGGCCTTCAGCCAGCGGGTGACAGTGCCCTCGGTGACGCTCTCGCCGAGCGCCGGAAGGGTTACGGAAACCGCCATGGTTTCGGTTGCTCCTTACGAATTGCGGAAGTCTGTGTCGTCGCTTCGACGTGGTTCGACCGAGGGTCAGTCGTGCGCGTGGAGGGGCTTGCCCGCGAGGGCCAGGTGCGCCTCGCCGAGCGCCTCGTTCTGCGTCGGGTGGGCGTGGATGAGCTGGGCGACCTCGGCCGGCAGCGCCTCCCAGTTGTAGATCAGCTGGGCCTCGCCGACCTGCTCGCCCATGCGGTCGCCGACCATGTGGACGCCGACCACGGCACCGTCCTTCACCTGGACGAGCTTGATCTCGCCCGCGGTGTTGAGGATCTTGCTCCTGCCGTTGCCCGCCAGGTTGTACTTCAGAGCGACGACCTTGTCCGCGCCGTAGATCTCCTTGGCCTTGGCCTCGGTGATGCCGACGGAGGCGACCTCGGGGTGGCAGTACGTCACCCGCGGCACGCCGTCGTAGTCGATCGGGACGGTCTTCAGACCGGCCAGCCGCTCCGCCACCAGGATGCCCTCGGCGAAGCCGACGTGCGCGAGCTGGAGCGTGGGGACCAGGTCGCCGACGGCGGAGATGGTCGGGACGTTGGTGCGCATGTACTCGTCGACCAGGACGTAGCCGCGGTCCATCGCGACGCCCTGCTCCTCGTAGCCCAGGCCCTGGGAGACCGGGCCGCGGCCGACGGCGACGAGCAGGACCTCGGCCTCGAACTCCTTGCCGTCGGCGAGGGTGACCTTGACGCCGTCCTGGGTGTACTCGGCCTTCTGGAAGAAGGTGCCGAGGTTGAACTTGATGCCGCGCTTGCGGAACGCGCGCTCGAGAAGCTTGGAGGAGTTCTCGTCCTCGACCGGGACGAGGTGCTTCAGACCCTCGATGACGGTGACGTCCGCGCCGAAGGACTTCCACGCGGAGGCGAACTCCACGCCGATGACACCGCCGCCCAGGATGATCGCGGACTTCGGCACCCGGTCCAGCACGAGGGCGTGGTCGGAGGAGATGATCCGGTTGCCGTCGATCTCCAGGCCCGGCAGCGACTTCGGCACGGAACCGGTCGCGAGGAGGACGTGACGGCCCTGCACGCGTCGGCCGTTCACGTCGACGGAGGTGGGGGAGGACAGCCGGCCCTCACCCTCGATGTACGTCACCTTGCGGGAGGCGACGAGACCCTGGAGGCCCTTGTACAGACCGGCGATCACGCCGTCCTTGTACTTGTGGACCCCGGCGATGTCGATGCCCTCGAAGGTGGCCTTGACGCCGAACTGCTCGCTCTCGCGGGCCTGGTCGGCGATCTCGCCCGCGTGCAGCAGGGCCTTGGTGGGGATGCAACCCCGGTGCAGGCAGGTGCCGCCGACCTTGTCCTTCTCGATCAGGGCGACGTCCAGGCCCAGCTGCGCTCCGCGCAGGGCCGCGGCGTAACCACCGCTACCACCGCCGAGGATCACTAGGTCGAAAACGGTGCTGGCGTCGTTCGCCACGTCACGTCCTCCATGCATGTGCGCCACGCCGGTCGTCGGTGACCGGTCGGCGGCTGGTGTCCGGCCGCTCTTGCTTCGGCCCTGTGGTGGGGGCCCTGTCCTGCCGAGCCCCATCTTTGCACTTGTGGGAGGAGGACGAGACGCGGGGCCGGGGTGTGAGACGTCCCACGTTCGCACGGGCGCCCCGCAGCGGCGCGGGACTGTCCCGATATGCGACGCCGTCGCGCGGGTGCTGCCGGCACCCCCGCGACGACGTCGCCCTGCGGCGGAACGGACCGGGCTGTCGGGCGAAGGTCAGCCCAGGTCGCCCGCGGCGGTCAGCTCCGCGAGCCGCACCAGGGTGCGCACCGCGGTACCCGTACCGCCCTTCGGCGTGTACCCGAAGGGGCCGCCCTCGTTGTAGGCGGGGCCGGCGATGTCCAGGTGGGCCCAGGTGATGCCCTCGCCCACGAACTCCTTCAGGAAGAGCCCGGCGACCAGCCCGCCGCCCATCCGCTCACCCATGTTCGCGATGTCGGCCGTGGCGGAGTCCATCCCCTTGCGCAGGTGCTGCGGCAGCGGCATCGGCCACGCCGGCTCGCCCACCTCCTCGGCCGCCTCGTGCACGGCGGAGCGGAACGCGTCGTCGTTCGCCATGATCCCGAACGTCCGGTTGCCGAGCGCGAGCATCATCGCCCCGGTGAGGGTCGCGACGTCCACGATGGCGTCCGGCTTCTCCTGCGACGCCGCCCACAGCGCGTCGGCGAGCACCAGCCGGCCCTCGGCGTCGGTGTTGAGCACCTCGACCGTCTTGCCGCTGTACATCCGCAGCACGTCACCCGGGCGGGTGGCGGAGCCGGACGGCATGTTCTCGGCCAGCGCCAGCCAGCCGGTGACGTTGACGTCCAGGCCGAGCCGGGCGACGGCGACGACGGCCGCGAAGACGGCCGCCGCACCGCTCATGTCGCACTTCATCGTCTCGTTGTGGCCGGCCGGCTTCAGCGAGATGCCGCCCGAGTCGTAGGTGATGCCCTTGCCGACGAAGGCGAGGTGCTTCTTCGCCCGGGAGGAGGTGTACGACAGCTTCACCAGGCGCGGGGCCGCCGCGGAACCGGCGCCGACGCCGAGGATGCCGCCGTAGCCGCCCTTGGTGAGGGCCTTCTCGTCCAGGACCTGGACCTTGATGCCGTGCTCCTTGGCCGCGGCCTGCGCGATCGCGGCGAAGGCCTGGGGGTCCAGGTCGTTCGGCGGCATGTTGATCAGGTCGCGGGCACGGTTGAGCTCCTCGGAGACCGCGGCGGCGCGGGCGAGGGCGGCCTTGTGGGCGGCGTCGCGCGGCTTGCCGCCGAGCAGGGCGGCCTCGGCGAGCGGCGCCTTGCCGTTCCTGGCCTTGGCGTCCTTGCCGTTTTCCTTGTAGGTGTCGAAGGAGTAGGCGCCCAGCGCCACGCCCTCGGCGACCGCGCCGACGTCGGCGGCGTCCGTCAGGGGCAGGGCGAAGGCGGCCTTCCTGGACCCGGCGAGCGCGCGGGCGGCCACGCCGGCGGCGCGGCGCAGGGCCTCGGCGTCGTAGGAGGCGTCCTTCTCGGGCTCCCCGCCCAGACCCACCGCCAGCACGAGCGGTGCCTTGAAGCCGGCCGGTGCGGGCAGCTTCGTCACCTCGCCCTCGGCGCCGGTGGCCCCGAGGGTCTCCAGGATGCCGGCGAGCCGGCCGTCGTAGGCCTTGTCCACGGCCTCGGCGCCCGCGGCGACGACGGGGCCCTTCGCGCCCTTGACGACACCGATCACGATCGCGTCGGCCCGCAGGCCGGGCGCCGCGGCGGTGCTGAGAGTGAGAGCAGTCACGGTGGTGAAATCTCGCTTCCGATGTGGAGTTGCTTGGCCGAATGTGTGGGTCGACCGGGCCCGACAGCCGACCCTGTCTTCTGGCTGGGGGTGCGGTCGCTACCGGGGTCGGCCCTATCGGCGCGGCGAACCGGTACGGCGAAACCCCGGGACGAGCGTACGCGTGCGTGAGCGGTCGCTCATGCACGCGGGTGTTCACCTCGCGGTGGCGTCGTCGCCACGCCTCGATCCTCGCACCTGTGGCGGGGTGCGACAGCGGCCGGGTCACGGTGGGGCGACGAGGTGTCAGGCGCCCAGGCAGAGCAGGACGAGCGTCGTCGTCGCCGCCGTCTCGGCGAGCCCGCCGAACACGTCTCCGGTGACGCCGCCGAAGCGGCGGACGCAGTGCCGCAGGAGGAGTTCGGCGGCGGCGAGGGCGAGGACGAGCGCGCCGGCCGAGCGGACCGCGTCGGCCGTTCCGAGCAGCAGCCCCGCGCCCGCCGCGAGGAGCACGCAGACGGCCGTCACCGCGAGGGCGCCGCGCACCGGGACCACCCCGGCGACCGCCGCCCCGAGCCCTTCCGGCCGGGCGGCCGGCACTCCGGTGCGGGCGGCCAGGGTGAGCGCAAGCCGGGCCGCGAGGGCCGAGAGGACGGCGGCGAGCGCGCCCCGCGACCAGGAGGCGCCGTACGCCTGCGCCAGCGCGGCGACCTGGGCGAGCAGCACGAGGACCAGCGTGAGCACGCCGAACGGCCCGATGTCCGACTGCTTCATGATCCGCAGCGCGTCCTCGGCGGGCTTGCCGCTGCCCAGCCCGTCCGCGGTGTCGGCCAGCCCGTCGAGATGCAGACCACGGGTGAGGACGGCGGGCACGGCGGCGGAGGCGACGGCGGCGAGCAGCGGCCCCGCGCCGAGGAACAGCGCCAGCAGGCCGAGTCCGGCCGCGCAGCCGCCGACGACCAGCCCGGCCGCCGGGGCGCTCAGCATGCCCCCGCGCGCGGCCCGTCGGTCCCAGCGGGTCACCCGGACCGGGAGCACGGTGAGGGTGCCGAAGGCGAAGCGGAGGCCGTCCAGGGGGGAGGGCGGGGTCGTGGACACCGGCGCAGGTTACCCGGCGGTCGGACGGGCGCCCCCGACAGGCCAGGGCGAAAATGCGCTTATGGGACATTGGTTGCAGCGGAACATCGTCGAGCCGGGCAAGCTGCCGCTGCTCCTCGCCCTCGGCGCCTTCGTCCTGACCTTCGTGATCACCCGCGTCATCACACGCATGATCCGGGCGGGGAAGGGCCCGTTCGGCAACGTCAGCGCGGGCGGGGTGCACGTCCACCACGTCGTCCCCGGGGTCGTGCTGACCGTCCTCGGCGGCTTCGGATCGGTGGCGACCTACCGGCACGGTGTCGGCTCGGGGGTGTTCGCGGTCGTCTTCGGCATCGGCGTGGGACTCGTCCTGGACGAGTTCGCCCTGATCCTGCACCTCGACGACGTGTACTGGACCGAGGCCGGCCGCAAGAGCGTCGAGGTCGTCGTCCTCACGGCGGCCCTGGTCGGGCTGGTCCTGGTGGGGTTCTCGCCGTTCGGCGTCGACGACGTGAGCCAGGACGAACGCCAGGACCGGGGGAGCGTCATCTCGACCGTGGCGGTCAACTTCGCGTTCGCCCTGGCCGTGCTCAGCAAGGGCAAGGTGCGGATGGCGATCTTCAGCGTCATCGTGCCGCTGCTCGGCCTCATCGGTTTCGTCCGGCTGGCCCGCCCCGGTTCCCCGTGGGCCCGCCGCTTCTACCGCCGCCGCCCCCGCGCCCGCGCGAAGGCGGCCCTGCGCGCCTACCACCACGACCGACGGTGGGCCGGGCCCCGGCGGATGATCGGGGACTGGCTCGGCGGCAAGACGGACGACGAACTCGCCCGCACCGCCGGCCACCGCTGACCGCGCCTACGCCGACTCCGACGCCGCCTCGCCCCCGTCCCGCGCGCGCTCTTCGTCCCCCGCCTCCGCCGCGTCTCCCGTGTCCTGCGCGTCCTCCTGAGGCCCCCGCTCCTGCGGGGGCTCGGGCCTCTCCGGCAGTTCGGCGGCCAGCGCCGCCGCGGCCTGCACCAGCGGCAGCGCCAGCAGCGCGCCCGCACCCTCGCCCACGGTCACCCCCTGGTCCAGCAGCGGCTCCAGGGCCATCCGGTCCAGCGCCTTGGCCTGCCCCGGCTCACCGCTCTTCTGTCCGGCGAGCCACCAGTCCGGCGCCCGGAACGCGATCCGCTGCCCGACGAGCGCGCACGCGGCCACCACGACACCGTCCAGCAGGACGGGGACCTTGCGCACCGCGCACTGCAACAGGAAGCCCGTGATGGCGGCCAGGTCGGCCCCGCCCACGGTCGCCAGCAACTGCAACTGGTCCCCGAGCACCGGCCGGGCCCGTCGCAGGGCGTCCCGGATCGCCGCGCACTTGCGCATCCACGCCAGGTCGTCGATCGCCTCACCGCCGCGTCCGGTCACCACCGACGCGTCGGTCCCGCACAGCGCCGCCACCAGCACGCCCGCCGCCGTCGTCCCGCCCACGCTGACATCGCCCAGCACGACCAGGTCCGTGCCGGAGTCCGCCTCCTCGTCGGCCACCGCGACGCCCGCGCGGAACGCCGCCTCGGCCTCCTCGAGGGTCAGCGCGTCCTCGACGTCGATACGACCGCTGCCGCGCCGCACCCGATGCCGTACGACGTCCTGCGGGAAGGCGTCCGGCTCGCAGTCCAGCGACATGTCCACGACCCGCAGCGGCACCCCGAGCCGGCGGGCCAGCACGGACGCCGGACGGCCGCCCTCCAGCACCTCCCGTACCAGCTCCGACGCGCTGCCCGCGGGCCGCGCCGACACCTCGAGCCCGGCGACGCCGTGGTCGCCGGCGAAGAGCACCACCCGCGGCCGCACGACCGGCCGCACGGGCACGGACCCCTGCGCCGCCGCCAGCCACTCACCCAGGTCGTCCAGGCGCCCCAGCGACCCGGGCGGCACGATCTGACGTTCCCGGCGCGCCTCCGCGTCGCGGCGCACCCCACCGTCGGGGCGCTCGATCAGATCGGTGAAGTCGTCGAGATTAAGCGAGCTCATTCGCCGAACAGTACCGGCAGCGGTCGAACAGTTCCGCGCGTCCGTCGCGCGCCATGTGGCCACCACACCCCCACGACGTCGTTGCGCCCAAGATCGCGATCCCATACTTTCCGTTTTGTCATGAATTGCCGCGCGCCCTCACGCCCCTCACCCGGAGCCGCGAATGCCCCCCAGGCCCATCCACGAGCCGCGCCGCGACGACTGCCCCTGGTGCGGCTCCAGACGTCTGCGCACCCGGCTGCGCGCCCCGGACCTGCTGCACCACCACAAGCCGGGGACGTTCCTGCTCGACGAGTGCCGGGACTGCGCGCACGCCTTCCAGAACCCGCGCCTGACCGCCGAGGGCCTCGCCCTCTACCGGCGGCACCCCGACGTCGAGCACGGCCACGACCTGACCGCACGCGTCCTCGCCACCGGCACCAGCCGGCGCCGTCTGCGCGCCGCCGCCCGCGCGATGCTGCCCTACCCCGAGCCCGAGAGCTGGCTGGACGTGGGCACCGGCCACGCGCGCTTCCCCGAGGTGGCGAAACGGGTGTTCGCCTACACCTCGTTCGACGGTCTCGACCCCACCGCACGGGTGGAACGGGCACGGCAGGCGGGCCGCGTGGAGGAGGCGCACCGGGGTCACCTCACCCACCCGGAGGTCAGGGCCCGGCTGCGCGGCCGCTACGACGTCGTCAGCATGCTGCACCACCTGGAGCACACCCTCGACCCCCGCGCGGAACTCCGCGCCGCCCTCACCGTCCTGCGCCCCGGCGGTCACCTCCTCCTCGAAGTCCCCGACCCGCACAGCGTGTTCGCCGCGCTCCTCGGCAAGTGGTGGGTCCCGCACGGCCAGCCCCGCCACGTCCACCTGATGCCCCTGGCCAACCTCCGCACCGAACTGGAGACCCAGGGCTGCACCGTCGTCACCGTCGACCGTCGCGCCGCCCACATCCCCTACGACCTGGCGGCGGCCCTCTCCCTGTCGCTCACCCGGACCATTCCCCCCACCCGCGCCCCCCTCCTGCGCGCCACCGCCCCCCTGGTGACCGCGGCCACCGTCCTGGACCACACCCTGGCCCCCCTCCTGAGCCGCACTCGCTTCTCCAACGCGTTCCGCGTCATCGCCCGCAAGGACGGTTGACCCGGAAGCCGCGGGCGGCGCGCACGGCCTGCGCCGTTCCGCGGCCCGCCCGGGGCGCTCCCGACCCCACAGGGGGCGACGCCCCACAGGCCCGGGCACCCCCGGCCCACCGAACTGGACGCCCGCGCGATCGACGCACCTCCGCCACAAGCCCGGCCCGCCGACCGGCCGCCCGGACCGGTGCACCCCCGCCACAACCCCGACCAGCCCCCGGCCCGGCGCGGACCGCCGCAACCTCCCTCCGCCGATGAGCCGCCCAGGTCCCGCCCGCCGCTCCCGACCGGCCCGCCCTGGAGACCCTCACCCCCGCAGCACCACCGCCTGCCCCGCCACGACCAACAGAACCTGCTCGCACTCCGTGCCCACCGCCGCGTTCAACCGCCCCAGCTCGTCCCGGTACCGCCGCCCCGACGCCGTCGCGGGCACGATCCCCGAGCCGACCTCGTTGGACACGAGCACCACCGTCCGCCGAGCCGCACGCACCGCGGCCGCCAGCTCCGCGACCCGCGCCCGCAACTCGCGCTCACCCCCGTCCGCCCACACCGCGTCGTCCCACGCCCCCACGGAGTCCATCGCGTCCGTCAGCCACAACGACAGACAGTCGATCAGCAGCGGTGCCCCGCCCACCCCCAGCAACGGCACCAGATCGCACGTCTCCGCCGTCCGCCACGACCCCGGCCGCCGCTCCCGGTGCGCCGCCACCCGCGCCGCCCACTCGCCGTCCCCGCCCCGGGTGCCGCCCGTCGCCACGTACAGCACGTCCGGGAAGGACTCCAGCCGCCGCTCCGCCTCCACCGACTTCCCCGACCGCGCCCCGCCCAGCACCAACGTCCGCCTGGGCGCGTCCGGCACCTCCTCGTACGCCCCCACCGCCAGCGTCGACCCGTCCGGCACCGCCCGCGCCCCCGCCGCGGCGAGCCGCCGCCGCACCTCCGCGCCCGGCGGCACGTCGTGGTCCAGATGGACGGCGACGACGTCCGTCGTCGGGCCCACCGCGCCCACCGCCCGCAGCCGCGCCAACGCGTCCGGCCGCCCCACGAGATCGGCGAGGACCAGGGCGTAGCGCTCGGCGGGTTCCGCGCCCTCCTCCAGCCCGGCCGGAGCGCCGCCCGGCGGCAGGTACAGCAGCCGCTCACCGTCCGGCCCGGTCACCGCGTACCCGGTGCCCGGCGCGTCCATCGCCACCGCCCGCACCCGATGGCCCGTCGGCAGCGTCAACTCCCGTCCGTCCGGCACCCGTCCGGGGTGCGGCACCCCGGCCGGCACCTCCACGGGGGGTCCGTCGTGCGGATGGGACAGCAGCACCTGCCGCAGCCCGGTCAGCGAACGGCCCGCCCGCGCCGCCGCGAAGGCCGCCCCCGGGGTCAGGTCGAGCAGCAACGCCCCGTCCACGAGCACCGCGGTCGCCGCCCGCGCGTCCTCGCCGAGGGAGGTCGCGCACACCGCGCAGGGACAGTCGGGGCGGGGGAGTCCCGCCGGGGCACCGGTACCGAGCAGAGTCACTTCCACGGACCCGATTTTCACCTGTCCGCCCCACTCTTGCGCGCCCGGCTAGGCTCTGAGCAGGAGCCGGACCAAGATCCGGCTCCTGCTCTGCAGGTGCGAACACGTGGGAGGCGTACATGGCGGCATGGACGTGGCGGTTCGAGAAGGCCGACGGGACGGAGGTCCAGCCCGCGGTGCAGCCCGAGGACTTCCCCACCCAGGGGGACGCCGAGTCCTGGATCGGGGAGCACTGGAAGGCCCTGCTCGAAGGCGGCGCGGACCAGGTGCGGCTGTTCGAGGAGGCCACCGAGATCTATGGCCCGATGAGCCTGGACGCCGCGGACGCGTAGGGGGTGTTTCGAAGGTCCTGTGCGGTGTCCGCGGTGTCCGGTGCGTGCTCTCGGCGTGCCGGACGGAAGCGCTCGTACCGGGTGTACTCGGGCTTTCGGCCGGTGCGGCGAGAGGGCGTGCCGGGCGCCGTGGGTGCTGTGCGGGACTTTCGAAACACCCCCTGGCCCCACCGGGCGGGGGCGGCCGTCCGTGCGCCGTCCCCCCGCCTACTGCTCGCCCAGCGTCACGTCGACGGTCCGCTCGGTGCCGTCGCGGGTGAACGTCACCGTCGTCCGCTCCCCGGGCCGGTCCTCGGCCAGGGCCTCCGCCAGCGAGGTGATGGTGGTGATTTCGGTGTCGCCCAGCCTCGTGATGACGTCCCCGGCCTCCAGGCCGGCCCGGTCGGCCGCGCCCCCGGCCGTCACCTGCACGACGGCGACCCCGGCGGGCCGGAACCCGGCGTCGACGAAGGTCCGCCCGGTGATGCCGAGCGCCGCCCGGCCGGAGTCCGTGACCCTGCCGTCCCTGACGATCTGGTCGGCGATCGTCCGCACCGTCGACGCGGGGATCGCGAACCCGATGCCCGGGGCCGCCGAGCCCTCCCCGAGTCCGGGATCGGTCGCGGCGAGCGTCGGGATGCCGACGACCCGCCCGTCGAGGTCGACCAGCGCGCCGCCGCTGTTGCCCGGATTGATGGCCGCGGACGTCTGCACCATGTTGGCGAGCGTCGCGCCCGTCCCGCCGTCGGCACGGCCCTCGCTGACGGTCCGTCCGGTCGCCGAGACGATGCCCTGCGTCACGCTCGACGACAGCCCCAGCGGCGAACCCATGGCCAGCACGATCTGCCCGACCTCCACCTTCGCGGAGTCCGCGAGGGCCGCGGCCTTCAGCCCGTCCGGCACCTGGTCCAGTCGGACGACGGCGAGGTCCTGCTCCGGATAGGAGTACACGAGGGTCGCGGTCAGCGCGGCCTCGCTGTTGGCGGTCGTCACCCGGAAGGTCCGCCCACCGCCGACGACGTGCGCGTTGGTGACGATGTGCCCCCTGCCGTCGTAGACGACCCCCGAGCCGAGACCGTCCTCGGTCTGGATCTGCACGACCGACGGCAGGACGTCCCTGATCACCCGCTGGTAGGCGTTCTCCAGATCGTCCGCCTGCGCGACCGCCTCGGGCTGCGCGGCCTGCCGGGTCACCGCCCGGTTCCCGCCGGAGGAAGGGGAGGCGGAACACCCGACGGCCGGTCCGAGCAGACACACGCCCACGGCCACCAGGGCGACCGCCCGACGACGGGCACGCGCACGGGAAGCATCCATGCCCCGAGTCTCACCGCGCCCCCGGCCTCCGGCGTGCGCTGCTCACCCGAACGAGAAGGCGCCCCGGCACGAGCAGCCCCGGGAGGACGACGGGGAACGCGACGGGAGAGCCCGCCGCAGCGGCCAGCCGTCGTCCACGACACACCGGGCCGGACGGAGCCTGCCGGTCGGCGTCAGCGGGGCATTACGGTGGGACACGAGGGCCTCCTGCGGTCGGGCGTAGATGTCGCAATCCACACCGAACCCAGAAGGCCCTCACCTGTTCAAGCACCCAGTCCGCGTGTCACCGACGTGCCGGGACAGCACACCTAGCCCCGCACCCCGCACAGATGGAGCAGCGCCGCCACGCCGCGGTACGGGTCCGTCCGGCCCGCCCGCTCCTCCGCGGCCAGCAGCGTCTCCACGTCGTCGGGGGCCTGCGTCGCGTCCGCCGCCGTGTCCGTGAACACCCGCACCCCGTACCAGGTGTGCAGGGGCGCACCGATGCCGGCGAGGGTCGCCGTCAGCGTCTCCAGCCGGTCCGCGCGCACGTCCAGCCCCAGCCTGTTCCGGTACGACACCGTGTCGAACGCGGACAGCGCCCCCGCCCAGTCCCCGGACAGCCCCGGCCGCAGCGCCAGCGCGTCCGCGTTGCGCACGAGCAGCGACAGCAGCCCGCCCGGAGCGAGCACACGCGCGAGACCGGCGAGGAGCGGGTCCGGTTCCTCGACGTACATCAGCACGCCGTGGCACAGCACCACGTCGAAGCTGCCGGGCAGGAAGTGCACACCGGTGTCCCGGCCGTCGCCCTCGATGATCCGCATCCGCTCCCGGATGCCCTCCGGCTGCCCCGACAGCGCCTCCCGGGCCGCGGCGATCATCGTCGCGTCCCGCTCCAGCCCGGTCACCTGGTGACCGAGCCGGGCCAGCCGCAGCGCCTGCGTGCCCTGGCCCATCCCGACGTCCAGCACCCGCAGCCGCTGCCCGACCGGGTACCGCCCGGCTATCTGCTCGTCGAGCTGCCGGGCCACCAGCTCCTGCCGTACGACGTCACGCAGCCCGCCCAGCTTGTCCAGCCAGGCCCGTGCCGCACCCCCGGAGAACGACGCAGTGCTCAGGGCCGCGCTCCGCGCTTGACCTGCGGCTTGGGCAGCCGGAGCCGACGCATCTGGAGGGAGCGCATGAGCGCGTACGCCACCGCGCCCCGGCGGTTCTGCTCGGGGAAGCGCTCGGCCAGCCGCTTCTTCAGCCGGAACGCGGAGAGAACCGAGTCCAGCACGATGAGGACGATGACGAAGAGCCACAGCAGCAGCGCGGCGTTCTGCAGCGCGGGCACCCGGACCATGCTCAGCACGAGGATGATCACGGCCATCGGCAGGAAGAACTCCGCCACGTTGAACCGCGAGTCGACGAAGTCGCGCGCGAACTTGCGCACCGGTCCCTTGTCACGGGCCGGCAGGTACCGCTCGTCGCCCCCGGCCAGGGCCTGGCGCTGACGCTCCAGCTGGGCACGGCGCTCGTCGCGCTGACGCTTGGTGGCCTCCTTGCGCGTCATCTGCGTGTTGGCCACGCTGCGCCGCTGGGACTGGGCCTCACTGCGCTTGGGCGTGGGCCTGCCCTTGGGGGCCTGCGGGTCTCGGGGCTGCTTGGAGTCGGTCAGCGGCGCCTTGTCGGCGACCGATGCCTTCTCTTCCTTGGCACGGCTACGGAACACAAAACCCAAGGGTAAGCGCTCCCCGGGCATGGACCCCAGCCCCGCGGGGAACGATCCGGCAACACCAGACGTCTGAAGTGAGGACAGACCCGGGACAGACCGGGGAAGAGGGGACACGCGGCGACCTCCCGGTCACCCTGAAGGTCACCTACTCCTCACGCCGGAGCAAGCCCTTGGTCAGTCGTCCTTGGGGAGGAGTCCATCCGCCCCCGAACAGTGCGTCAATGGATGCAGGGCCCGTACTGTGGGTTCTGTCGCAGAGCTGAGCCGGAGTCCGTCAGAAGGGGGCGCGCGAAGCCCATGAGCGGTGTCATGAAGCGTATGGGGATGATCTTCCGCGCGAAGGCGAACAAGGCCCTTGACCGGGCCGAGGACCCGCGCGAGACCCTCGATTACTCGTACCAGAAGCAGCTGGAGCTGCTCCAGAAGGTCCGCCGCGGCGTCGCGGACGTGGCCACCTCCCGCAAGCGGCTGGAACTGCAGCTCAACCAGTTGCAGTCGCAGTCCTCCAAGCTGGAGGACCAGGGCCGCAAGGCGCTCGCCCTCGGCCGCGAGGACCTCGCCCGCGAGGCGCTCTCCCGCCGCGCCGCCCTCCAGCAGCAGGTCACCGACCTCGAGACGCAGCACGCGACGCTCCAGGGCGAGGAGGAGAAACTCACCCTCGCGGCCCAGCGCCTCCAGGCCAAGGTGGACGCCTTCCGTACGAAGAAGGAGACCATCAAGGCCACCTACACCGCCGCCCAGGCCCAGACCCGTATCGGCGAGGCCTTCTCCGGCATCTCCGAGGAGATGGGCGACGTCGGCCTGGCCATCCAGCGCGCCGAGGACAAGACGGCGCAGCTCCAGGCCCGCGCCGGCGCGCTCGACGAACTGCTCGCCTCCGGCGCCCTGGACGACCCGACCGGCATGGCCAAGGACGACCTCCAGGCCGAGCTGGACCGGCTCTCCGGTGGTACGGATGTAGAGCTGGAGCTGCAGCGCATGAAGGCCGAGCTCGCCGGGGGCAGCTCCTCCGGACAGCAGGCCATCGAGGGTGGCACGAGTCAGCCGCAGAACCAGCAGCAGCCGCAGGACACCCCGCGCTTCGACAAGCAGTAGGGCCCACGCCGAGGAGGGCGACATGATCGTGCGGATCATGGGGGAGGGGCAGGTGGAGCTGGACGACTCCCACTTCACCCGACTGAGCAAGCTGGACGACGACCTGCTGGCCGAGATGGAGAGCGGCGACGCCGACGGCTTCCGCCGGACGCTCACCGCCCTCCTCGACGCCGTCCGCCGTCTGGGCACCCCCCTGCCCGACGACAGCCTGGAGCCCTCCGAACTGATCCTGCCGTCCCCGGAGGCGACGCTGGAAGAGGTCCGGAAGATGCTCGGCGACGACGGGCTGATCCCCGGCTGACCTCGGCGGCCGGGCCCCGGCCGGGGACGGCTCCCGCGGGCGTGGTGAGGAGACCGGGTCCGATCCGGGCCAGCGGCGGGGCCGCGGGCGGCAGCCCCGGCGACGGCAGGAAAGCGACGGTAACCGCACAGTGACCCCCCTGGCCCGGGCCAAGCGCCGGCTGACCGCCCACCCCCTCGCCCTGGACGCCGTCCTCGCCGCCGGGGTGCTCCTGTGCATGCTCGCCGGCTCCTTCGTCGACCCGCACGGCGAGCGCGGCGTCAGCTGGATCCTGCGCACCCCGGACCCGCTGAGCCTGCTGCTGATCACCCTCGGCGCCGCCGCCCTCGTCTTCCGCCGCCACGCCCCCATCCGGGTCCTGGCGCTCACCGGCACCGTCGCCCTGGTCGAGTGCGTCACCGGCGACCCCCGCGCCCCGGTCGCGATGGGCGCCGTGGTCGCCCTCTACACCGTCGCCGCCACCACCGACCGCCCCACGACCCTGCGCGCCGGCCTGCTCACCATGACGGTCCTCACCGCGGCCGCGATGCTCGCCGGTCCGCTGCCCTGGTACGCCCAGGAGAACCTCGCGATCTTCGCCTGGACCGGGATCGGCGCCACCGCCGGCGACGCCGTGCGCAGCCGCCGGGCCGTCGTCCAGGCCATCCGCGAGCGCGCCGAGCGCGCGGAACGCACCCGCGAGGAGGAGGCCCGCCGCCGGGTCGCGGAGGAACGCCTGCGCATCGCCCGCGACCTGCACGACGTGGTCGCCCACCACATCGCGCTGGTCAACGTCCAGGCCGGAGTCGCCGCCCACGTCATGGACAAGCGGCCCGACCAGGCCAAGGAGGCACTGGCACACGTGCGCCAGGCCAGCCGCTCCGCGCTCAACGAACTGCGGGCCACCGTCGGTCTGCTGCGCCAGTCCGACGACCCGGAGGCCCCGACCGAGCCGGCTCCCGGCCTGGGACGTCTCGACGAGCTCGCCGACACCTTCCGCAACGCCGGACTGCACGTCGAGGTCGCCCGCGCCGACCACGGCACGGAACTCCCCGCCGCCGTCGACCTCGCCGCCTACCGGGTCATCCAGGAGGCGCTGACCAATGTGCAGAAGCACGCGGGGCCGGATGCCAAGGCCGAGGTGAGCGTCGTCCGCGTGGGACCGCACATCGAGGTCACGGTCCTCGACAGCGGCTCGAGCGGGGACACCGGACCGCGCGACGGCGGCGGCCACGGCCTGCTCGGCATGCGCGAACGCGTCACGGCCCTGCGCGGCACCCTCACCACCGGTCCCCGCTACGGGGGCGGTTTCCGCGTCCATGCGATCCTGCCCCTCGAGAACCGCACCACCGCACGGGGGGAGAGTGCATGACCATCCGCGTCCTGCTCGCCGACGACCAGGCACTGCTGCGCAGCGCGTTCCGGGTGCTGGTCGACTCCGAGCCCGACATGGAGGTGGTCGGCGAGGCGGCGGACGGCGCCGAGGCGGTGCGGCTGGCGCGGGACGAGCGCGCCGACGTCGTCCTGATGGACATCCGCATGCCCGGGACCGACGGTCTCGCCGCGACCCGGCTGATCAGCGCCGACGCGGCCCTCGCCCACGTCCGGGTGGTCATCCTGACGACGTTCGAGGTCGACGACTACGTCGTGCAGTCGCTGCGCGCGGGCGCGTCCGGGTTCCTCGGCAAGGGCAGTGAGCCGGAGGAGCTGCTGAACGCCATCCGGGTCGCCGCCGGCGGCGAGGCCCTGCTCTCCCCGGCCGCCACCAAGGGACTGATCGCCCGGTTCCTGGCCCAGGGCGGCGGGGACGACGACCAGGACCCGGCGCGCGCCGAACGGCTGGAGGCCCTCACCGTGCGCGAGCGCGAGGTCCTGGTCCAGGTCGCCGGCGGCCACTCCAACGACGAGATCGCCGAGCGGCTGGAGGTGAGCCCGCTGACGGTGAAGACGCACGTCAACCGGGCCATGGCGAAACTGGGCGCCCGCGACCGGGCCCAGCTCGTGGTCGTCGCGTACGAGTCGGGGCTGGTCCGTCCGAGGGTGGACTGATCTCCATCCCGCCGTACTGCGACCGGAGTATGCGCGGGATAAGGAACCCGACCTGGGGCCCACGGACCGGCCCTCGCCGATGGACCAGGGTGTAGGGGCGGGCGCTCCCATGTGCCCGGCACGCGCTTCTGCCGCTCACAGAAGAGAGACCCTGAACCCATGTCCTGGCTGTCGAGATTCAGCCTCGCCCAACGGGCCCTCATAGGCCTGGTGTCCATCGTCGCGCTCGTGTTCGGCGCGATCGCGATCCCCCAGCTCAAACAGCAGCTCCTGCCCACCATCGAGCTGCCGGTGGTCTCCGTGCTCGCGCCGTACCAGGGGGCCTCCCCGGACGTCGTCGAGAAGCAGGTGGTCGAGCCGATCGAGAACAACCTCGAAGGCGTCGACGGCATCACCGGCGTCACCTCCACGGCCAGTGAGGGCAACGCCGTCATCCTGGCCTCCTTCGACTACGGCATCGACACCAAGCGGCTCGTCGCCGACGTCCAGCAGGCCGTCAACCGGGCCCGCGTCCAGCTCCCGGACTCCGTGGAGCCGCAGGTGGTCGCCGGCTCCACCGACGACATGCCGACCGTGGTCCTCGCCGTCACCTCCGACAAGGACCAGCAGGCCCTCGCCGACCAGATCGACACGACCGTCGTGCCGGCGCTCCGCGACATCGACGGCGTCGGCCAGGTCACCGTCGACGGCGTGCGCGACCTGCGGATCACCGTCACCCCGGACGACGCGAAACTCGCGCGGTCCGGGCTGACCGGGCAGACCCTCGCCCAGGCCCTCCAGGCCGGCGGCGCGACCGTCCCGGCCGGCTCCTTCGACGAGGGCGGCTCCAACCGCACGGTCCAGGTCGGCGGCGGCTTCACGTCCCTGCGGCAGATCCAGGACCTGATGATCCCGGGCCGGGCGGGCGGGAAGCCGGTCCGGCTCGGTGACGTGGCGGCCGTGCGGCAGGAGGAGGCCCCGGCCGACTCGATCACCCGCACCGACGGCCGGCCCAGCCTCGCCGTGATGGTCACCATGGACCACGACGGCAGCGCGGTCGCCATCTCCGGCGCCGTCGAGGACAAGCTGCCCGGGCTGCGCACGGCCCTCGGCTCCGGCGCCTCGATCACGGTCGTCAGCGACCAGGGCCCGGCGGTCTCCAAGGCCATCGAGGGCCTGACGACGGAGGGCGCGCTCGGTCTGCTCTTCGCGGTCCTGGTCATCCTGGTGTTCCTGGCGTCGATCCGCTCCACGCTCGTCACGGCGGTGTCGATCCCGCTGTCCGTCGTCCTCGCCCTGATCGTGCTGTGGACGCGCGACCTGTCGCTGAACATGCTGACGCTGGGCGCGCTGACCATCGCCATCGGCCGGGTCGTCGACGACTCGATCGTCGTCCTGGAGAACATCAAGCGCCACCTCGGCTACGGCGAGGAGCGGCAGACGGCGATCCTCACCGCCGTGCGCGAGGTGGCCGGCGCGGTCACCTCCTCCACCCTCACCACGGTCGCCGTGTTCCTGCCGGTCGGCCTGGTCGGCGGCATGGTGGGCGCCCTGTTCGGCTCGTTCAGCCTCACCGTGACGGCGGCCCTGCTGGCCTCCCTCCTCGTCTCGCTGACGGTGGTGCCGGTCCTGTCGTACTGGTTCCTGCGCGCTCCCAAGGGCACCCCGCAGGACGCCGAGGAGGCCCGCCGCAAGGCCGAGGAGAAGGAGGCCCGGAGCCGTCTTCAGCGCGTGTACGTGCCCGTCCTGCGCTTCGCGACCCGCCGCCGGATGACCAGCGTGGCGATCGCGGTCGTCGTCCTGATCGGCACGTTCGGCATGGCGCCGCTGCTGAAGACGAACTTCTTCGACCAGGGCGAGCAGCAGGTCCTGACGGTCAGGCAGGAGCTGAAGCCGGGCACCGGCCTCGCGGCCACCGACGCCCAGGCGAAGAGGGTCGAGCGGCTGCTCGCCGACACCGAGGGCGTGAAGGACTACCAGGTCACCGTCGGCTCCTCCGGGTTCATGGCGGCCTTCGGCGGCGGCACCGACACCAACCAGGCCACCTACCAGGTGATGCTGGAGGACTCCGCGTCGTACGAGGACGTCCAGGAGCGCGTCGAGGCGGGGCTGGAGAAGCTCGACGGCATCGGCTCGACCACTGTCGCGGCCGGTGACGGCTTCGGCAGCCAGGACCTGAGCGTCGTCGTCAGAGCGGCCGACGCGGGCGTGCTGCGCACGGCGGCCGAACAGGTCCGCCGGGCCGTGGCCGGTCTGGACGACGTCACCGACGTCACCAGCGACCTGTCGCAGAGCGTGCCGCGCATCTCGGTCGAGGCGAACGCCAGGGCCGCGGCGGCCGGGTTCGACGAGCAGACGCTGGGCGCGGCGGTCGCGCAGGCCGTGCGCGGGACGCCGGCCGCGAAGGCGATCCTCGACGACACCGAGCGCGACGTCGTGATCACCTCGGCGAAGCCGGTCCGCACGCTCGCGGAGCTGAAGGCCCTGCCGCTCGGCCCGGTGAAGCTCGGCGACGTCGCGACCGTGCGACTGGTGGACGGACCGGTGTCGATGACCCGCATCGACGGCCGGCGCGCGGCCACCGTCACGGCACGGCCGACCGGCGACAACACCGGCGCGGTGAGCGCGGACCTGACCGCGAAACTCGACGCGCTGAAGCTCCCGGCGGGTGCGACGGCCGAGATCGGCGGTGTCTCGCAGGACCAGGACGACGCGTTCAAGAACCTCGGCCTGGCGATGCTCGCGGCGATCGCGATCGTCTTCATGCTGCTGGTGACGACCTTCCGTTCGCTCGCCCAGCCGCTGATCCTGCTGGTGTCCATCCCGTTCGCCGCGACGGGCGCGATCGGTCTGCTGGTGGCCACGGGCACGCCGATGGGCGTCCCCGCGATGATCGGCATGCTGATGCTGATCGGCATCGTGGTGACGAACGCGATCGTCCTGATCGACCTCGTCAACCAGTACCGCCAGCAGGGTTACGGCGTCGTCGAGGCCGTGGTCGAAGGCGGCCGCCACCGGCTGCGGCCCATCCTGATGACGGCCCTGGCGACCATCTTCGCCCTGCTGCCGATGGCGCTGGGCGTCACCGGCGAGGGCGGCTTCATCGCCCAGCCGCTGGCCGTGGTCGTCATCGGCGGTCTGATCAGCTCGACCCTGCTCACCCTGCTGCTCGTCCCGACCCTCTACGCGATGCTCGAACTGCGCAAGGAGCGGCGGGCGAAGAAGCGGGCGGCGAAGCGGCAGCCCGAGCCGGAGCAGGTGTCGGAGCCGGCCGGCGTGTAGCGGTCACCCCACGGGTGGCACCCCGCCGGTGCCACCCCACGGGTGTCACACCCCACCGATGTCCACTTCCCCGCGGGCTTTCCATATCCTGTGATCTCGAACTGCTCTGCGGGGAGGGGGATCGGGGCGGTGCCGCTGCACAAGGACGACCCGCGGTCGCTGGGCGGGTACCGGATCGTCGACCGGCTCGGCGCGGGCGGCATGGGCGTCGTCTACCGGGCCAGGTCGAGATCCGGCCGCGAGGTCGCCGTCAAGGTCGTGCACGCCCAGTACGCCGAGGACGCCGTCTTCCGCACCCGCTTCCGTCAGGAGGTCGAGGCGGTCCGCAAGGTGAGCGGCGCCTTCACGGCGCCGGTCGTGGACGCCGACCCCGATGCCGTACGGCCGTGGATGGCCACCCAGTACGTGCCCGCCCCCTCGCTCGCCGCCCGGATCCGTGCCGAAGGGCCCCTGCGGGGCGCGCAGTTGCGGCGCCTCGCCCTCGGACTGGTCGAGGCGCTGCGGGAGATCCACCGGGCCGGCGTCGTCCACCGCGACCTCAAGCCCGGCAACGTGCTGATGGCCGACGACGGCCCCCGGGTCATCGACTTCGGCATCTCGCGCGCGGCGGAGAACCAGACGCTGACCGAGACCGGCCACATGATCGGCACCCCGCCGTTCATGTCGCCGGAACAGCTCACGGACGCCCGCTCGGTCGGCCCCGCCTCCGACGTCTTCGCCCTGGGCGCGCTGCTGGTGTTCGCCGCGACCGGACGGGGCCCGTTCGACGCGGACAGCCCCTATCTGACGGCGTACCGGGTGATCAACGAGGAACCGGCGCTGGACGCGGTGGCGCAGCCGCTGCGCGGCATCCTGGCGCGTTGCCTGACCAAGGAGGCCGCCGACCGGCCCGCGCTCGACGAGCTCGCCACGGAGTTCGCCGACGCCCTGCCCGAACCGGCGCCGGACGACGCGCACACGGTGACCCTGCGGCTGCCCGGCCCGGACGCCACCCGCACCCCCACCTCCGCGGACCCGTCACCCACACCGGCCCCCCGCCGCACCCGGCTGCGTGGGCTTCCGGTGCTGGTCGGCGCGGCCGGCGTGCTGGCCGTCGCCCTCGCGGTCTACCTGGTCCTCGGCCCGCTCCCGGGCGGCGGGAGCACACAGGAGGGCCGCTCGGCGTCCCCCTCTGCGGAGCAGACCGCCCGCTGGGGCGCGCTGCCCGCCGGCTGGCAACCCTGGCGGACGACGGTGAACGAACCGGCCGCGCGCGGTCAGAAGCCGCTCGGCGAGAACGCCGGCGCGACACCCGCGTGCGAGATGAGCGACGGCGCCCTGTACTGCGCGGGCGACGCCGTCCTGCCCGTGCGGGTGGACGCGCTGACCGGCGCCACGCTCTGGCGCGCCGCCGCCGTGTCGGCGGACGCGGTCGCCGCGGACCCGCAGTCGTACTCGGCCCACATCCTCGGCGTCCGCGACGGCACGGTGCTCGTGCGCCAGTCCATCTCCAGCGGCTCGGGCGACAACGACTCGACCACCCTCGTCGCCCTCGACACCGAGACGGGCGCCCTGCGCTGGTCCCGTACGGTCGACGACGGGAACATCGCCCTGGACATCGCCGGGGGCCTGGTCATGACCCCCGACGGCGGCACCTCGGTCACCGCCCGCTCCCCGCGCGACGGCGCGAAGCGCTGGACGGCGACCCTGCCGGGCAACCACTTCTGCGCGTTCCACGACATCGGTGGCCGCCCCTACGCCGAATGCTCCCCCAACGACGAGGGCGGCGCCTCCCGGATGCTCGCCCTCGACCCGGCCGACGGCTCGGCCGAGCGTCTGCCGTCCCTGCCGACGACCGCCCTGTACATCGGCAGGCTCGACGACCGGCTGCTCTTCGGGGAGTGGCGCGAGGACGACTCGGGGGTGGACACGCGGTACACGGGCATCGTGTACGTCGACCCCGTCACCGGAGCCCGTGAGACGAGGAAGCTCCAGCGGGAGTTCCGCGGGTCGGCGGCGGTGGTGCGGGGACTGCTCTGCTTCGTCAGCTCCAGCGGCCACGTGACCGCCGTGTCGCCCGACACGGGCAGACAGCTGTGGCAGACCCCCACGACCCTGGAACAGCCGGGCGAGCCGCTCGCCGACCCGGGGGGCCACACCCTGTACGTGGCCAGCGCCAGCGGACGGGTGGCGGCACTGGACGCCGGCACCGGCACCCTGCTGTGGGAGTCCTACCCGCGCGCCGAACACGTGATGGGCAGCGGGGGCTCCTGGCCCGAGGTGTTCGTGCACGGGGGCGCGCTGGTGGTGGTGACCCCGGACGGCACGGTCTTCACCCTCGACCCGGCCCGACCGGACCGCAAGTCGGTGTCGGTGCCGGGGTGATCGCCCACCCCGGCACCCGACCGCTGCCCTACGGCAGCGCCAGCATCCGCTCCAGCGCCAGCTTGGCGAACGCCTCGGTCTCCCGGTCGACCTCGATCCGGTTGACCAGCTTGCCCTCGGCGAGGGACTCCAGCGCCCAGACCAGGTGGGGGAGGTCGATCCGGTTCATGGTGGAGCAGAAGCAGACCGTCCTGTCGAGGAAGACGATCTCCTTGCCCTCCGGGGCGAAACGGTTCGCCAGCCGGCGCACCAGGTTCAGCTCGGTGCCGATGGCCCACTTCGAGCCGGCCGGGGCGGCCTCCAGGGCCTTGATGATGTACTCGGTCGAGCCGACGTGGTCCGCCGCGGCCACGACCTCGTGCCGGCACTCCGGGTGGACCAGCACGTTCACGCCGGGGATCCGGGCGCGCACGTCCTCGACCGACTCCAGGCTGAAGCGGCCGTGGACCGAGCAGTGGCCGCGCCACAGGATCATCTTCGCCTCGCGCAGCTGCTCGGCGGTCAGCCCGCCGTTCGGCTTGTGCGGGTTGTAGACGACGCAGTCCTCCAGGGACATGCCCATGTCCCGCACGGCGGTGTTGCGGCCGAGGTGCTGGTCGGGCAGGAAGAGCACCTTCTCGCCCTGCTGGAAGGCCCACTCCAGCGCCCGCTGCGCGTTCGACGAGGTGCAGATGGTGCCACCGTGCCTGCCGGTGAACGCCTTGATGTCCGCGGAGGAGTTCATGTACGAGACGGGGACGACCCGGTCGGCCACGCCGGCCTCGGTCAGCACGTCCCAGCACTCGGCGACCTGCTCGGCCGTCGCCATGTCGGCCATCGAGCAGCCGGCGGCGAGGTCGGGCAGGACGACCTTCTGGGCGTCGGAGGTCAGGATGTCCGCGGACTCCGCCATGAAGTGCACACCGCAGAACACGATGTACTCGGCCTCCGGGCGGGCGGCCGCGTCGCGGGCCAGCTTGAAGGAGTCACCCGTGACGTCGGCGAACTGGATGACCTCGTCGCGCTGGTAGTGGTGACCGAGGACGAAGACCTTGTCCCCGAGCTTGTCCTTGGCCGCGCGGGCCCGCTCCACCAGGTCCGGGTCGGACGGGGAGGGCAGGTCGCCGGGGCACTCGACACCCCGCTCGCTCTTCGGGTCGGCCTCGCGGCCGAGCAGCAACAGGGCGAGCGGAGTCGGCTGTACGTCGAGCTCCGTGGTCTGGGCGGTGGTCACGACCCGCACCCTTTCTACTTTTCGTCGAACTGACGTTATCTATCATAACCCGCTTCATGTCACTTTGACGATGGTCATTGCGTCGATGTGACGTGAATCCCCCGGAGGAGCCGACGGCGCACGGACGGCCGCTGTTCGCTCCCGCGACGGTGTGCGAGCATGAAAGGCAGGAAGAGGAAAGAAGTGGAAACACGGGTCCTCGGCCCGGAATGAATCCGCGGCCCCGCCGGTTGCAACCGTCGGCAAGCAGTCTCCGTACACACCGGGAGAGATGTAGATGTCCGTATCGGACGAGACCACCACCGTCACCGACGGCATCATCCTGACCGACGCCGCCGCGTCCAAGGTCAAGACCCTGCTCGACCAGGAAGGCCGTGACGACCTCGCCCTGCGCGTGGCGGTCCAGCCCGGCGGCTGCTCCGGCCTGCGCTACCAGCTCTTCTTCGACGAGCGTTCCCTCGACGGCGACGTCGAGAAGGACTTCGGCGGTGTGAAGGTCGTCACCGACCGGATGAGCGCCCCGTACCTGGGCGGTGCCACGATCGACTTCGTGGACACCATCGAGAAGCAGGGCTTCACCATCGACAACCCCAACGCGACGGGCTCCTGCGCCTGCGGCGACTCCTTCAGCTGAGCCGTCCCGACGTCGACGAAGGCGGCGACCCCCCTCGGGGGGCCGCCGCCTTCGTCGTCCGTACGGGGCTCAGGTCACCGCGGCAGCCGCGCCCCCGGCTTCTCCAGCGGGATCTCCCTGCCGTCCGAGCCGACCACCGTCCGGCCGCCGAGCGGCTCGTCCAGCCGCACGGTCCGCTCGTACACCTTCGCGATCATGATGCAGATCCGGTCCGGCCACGGCGTCGAGGTCACGGTCACCTTCACCTCGTCCTCGCTCTCCACGGCCTTCGCCTTGTAGTCGGCGCACACCCCGCCGGTGAAGCTCACGGTCAGCTCGCCGCCCTCGGCCGTGTAGCCGTCGACCTTCACGTCCTCGGGCCGGACCGTCGAGGTCGGCGCGTCGGACGGGCCGGACGGGCTGGGCGCCGCGGGGGCGCGCAGATAGTCGGGCTCGACGGCCGGATGCGTCACCGTGTATGTGTCCTTCGCCCCCGGCGCCCGCACCTCGAACAGCCAGGACGGCACGAGCACCTGCCGGCCCTCCGAGGCGTGCGGGGCGAGCCCGAACACAGCGTCCTCGACCGTCAGGGCCTGCTTCTTCGGAACGGCCGTCGACGCCCCGCACGGGCTCTCCAGCCGGTCCTTCGACGGCACCGCACTCGCACAGCCGTCGATCCCCATCCGGTGACCGCCGGTGCCCGGCGCCGCGTTCATCCGCTCCAGCGTCTCCGCCGCGCTCAGCACCGGATACGTCTCGCCCTTCGCCGGTGCCTCCAGCGGGCCGTTCCCGGCGACGACCTCGCCCTGCGCGCCGACGCTGAGGCCGGTCGTCCAGCCGTGCGTGGGCAGACCGCCCACCGCCGGGTCGGCGTTCACGACCCGCTGGGCGCCCACGACCTGGCTCGCGTCGATCTTCGCGTCGTCCTGGCCGAGCGCCTTCAGCACCGGCGCGACGGCCTGCCGGGCGACCGCCTCGTCCACCGGGTCGGTGACCCGGCTCGAGGGGCTCTGCGTGCACACGGCGACGCTCTCGCAGGCGTCGGTGCCGGCCGCGTACCGGGTGAACGTCCACATGCCCGGGGCCTGCCGGTCCACCCGCAGCACCGGGCCGGAGCCGTCCGTCCCCGCGCCGACCCGCCACGCGTCCCCGTCCGCCACCGGCGTCCCGCCGACCCCGAGCGCGCGCGCCAGCCGGGCGACCTCCTCCTGGCTGACCGCGCCCTTCGCCCAGTACACGGGCGCCGCGTCGGGGCCGTCGGGGAGCGTGCCGTCGGCCCGGTAGGTGACGCCGTAGGGGTTCGGCTCGCCGGGGGCGATGCCGTTGGTCCCGCCCTCGGACGGGCTCGTGGCCGCGGTGTGGTCGTCCAGCACGAGCGGCGGGGGAGTGCCGTCCCCCGCGGGCGCCCCGGAGTCCGCCCCACGCCCCGAGCCGCCGGTCGCGTCGGCGGCGAGGTAGGCCCCGCCCCCGCCGACGAGCAGGACGGCCGCGGCGACGGAGGCGACGAGCACGGCGGAGCGGCGCCGGGGGACGGCCGGGGAGTCGTCGTCGGACGGACCACCCCCGGCGGGACCGGCGGCCAGGGGGTCCCCGGAGGTGTGGTCCTCCTCGGCCCGCTCCTCGGCGGTGCCGTCGCCGCCGGCGGTCTCCCGGGCGGCCGGAACCCTCTCCTCGACCGCGTCACCCCCGGAGGAGACGTTCTCCTGTGAGGAGGCGGCCTTCCCCTCGGGGCGGGCCGCCTCCTCCAGGGACGGCTCGTCCTCGGGGCGTCCCGTCTCCTCCGGAGAGGGCTTCTCCTCCAGGGAGGGCCTGTCCTCCGGGCGGGCCCTCTCCTCCGGCTCGGCGCGGTTCTCCGTCCCGACCTCCCGGTCCTCCGGCCCGCGCGCGGTGTCGTCGTTGTCGGGTCGCTCGGTGTTCACCGCATCGCTCCTTCGGCTGCCCTGCTGTCGTACTCCACATCCCCTCGACGGGGGACAGCGATGGGACGCGGCGGGGGAGCGCACGGTTCCCCACCGGGCGCCCCGTCGAAGGAGGCCGACCGCGGCGGCGGTCCGGAGGATGCCGACCGCGGCGAGGTCAGGAAGGCGCGAACCGGAGTGCGGTCCGGAGCGCGTGCCGGGCGCCGTGGGTGCTGTGCGGGACTTTCGAAACTAGTTGCCGTACTCGGGCATCGCCTCCAGCAGCCGGGCCGAGGTCGCCGGGACGGTCACGCCGTGGATCAGGGACGGCGGCACCGGACGGGCGGCGTCCCGCTCCGGGGCGGCCCAGTGCGGGGCCATCCGGGCGCAGTCCCCCCGCAGCGACGCCAGATCGCCTTCGAGGTCGGCCGGGGCGGGGGAGTGGACCTTGAGGTTCGTCATAGCGGCACCGTAGGCATGGTCGACCCTGCGAAGAAAGATCTACTATCGGGTAGTTTCGCCTGCTTCAGCGGCACCGGCCGACCCGGTAGCGTGAACTGTCAACCCACCCTCCCACAGGAGAGTCCACGCCGTGCGCATCGCAGTCACCGGCTCCATCGCAACCGACCACCTCATGACCTTCCCCGGTCGCTTCGCCGACCAGCTCGTAGCGGACCAGTTGCACACGGTCTCGCTGTCGTTCCTGGTCGACACCCTGGACGTCCGCCGGGGCGGCGTCGGCGCGAACATCGCCTTCGGGATGGGACAGCTCGGCACCCGGCCGGTCCTGGTGGGTGCCGCGGGCGCCGACTTCGACGACTACCGGGCCTGGCTGGACCGTCACGGCGTCGACACCGACTCGGTGCGCATCTCCGAGACGCTGCACACCGCCCGCTTCGTGTGCACCACGGACGCCGACCACAACCAGATCGGCTCCTTCTACACCGGCGCGATGAGCGAGGCCCGCCTCATCGAACTGAAGACCGTCGCCGACCGCGTCGGCAGCCTCGACCTGGTCCTGATCGGCGCCGACGACCCGGAGGCGATGCTCCGCCACACCGAGGAGTGCCGCTCGCGCGACATCCCCTTCGCCGCCGACTTCTCCCAGCAGATCGCCCGGATGGCGGGCGAGGAGATCCGCATCCTGCTGGACGGCGCGACCTACCTCTTCTCCAACGAGTACGAGAAGGGCCTCATCGAGTCCAAGACCGGCTGGAGCGACGCGGAGATCCTCGACCGGGTCGGCCACCGCGTCACCACCCTCGGCTCGCGCGGCGTGCGCATCGAGCGCGCCGGCGAGGACCCGATCGAGGTCGGCTGCCCCGACGAGGAGCGCAAGGCCGACCCCACCGGCGTCGGCGACGCCTTCCGCGCCGGCTTCCTGTCCGGCCTGGTCTGGGGCGTCTCCCTGGAGCGCGCCGCGCAGATCGGCTGCATGCTCGCCACCCTCGTCATCGAGACGGTCGGCACCCAGGAGTACCAGCTGCGCCGCGGCCACTTCATGGACCGCTTCACCAAGGCCTACGGCGACGACGCCGCCGGCGAGGTCAAGAAGCACCTCGGCTAGGGCGTGTGCCGACAGGAGCGCCGTCCGCCCGGAGGGTGGGGCCCGCGCCGTCCGGTGCGGTGCACCGCGAGGCGGAGGGTCGTCCGCGTACTCGGTGTACGCGGACGACCCGACGACGCGGCGAGGCGCCGTGCAGTCCTCGCGGGCCGGGCGTGACCTTCGGAACGCGCCCCGGGCCGGTCGGAGCCCCGTCAGGAGACCCGGCGGACCAGGTACACCGCACCCCGGTCCGCCGGTTCCTCGCCCAGGTACTCCTGCCCCCGCATCTCGCACCACGCGGGGATGTCCAGCCGCGCCGCCTCGTCGTCGGCCAGGACACGGACCGTCCCGCCGACGGGCACGTCCCCGATGACCTTCGCCAGCTCGATGACCGGGATCGGACAGCGCCTGCCGAGGGCGTCCACGACGACCACCTCGTCCCCCGCCGCCGCCGTCGGCGCGGACACGGGCGCCCCCAGCTGCTCCCGCACCCGCGCCACCGCCTGCGGCACCACCGCGAGGAACCGCTCCACGTCCGCCTCGGCGGCCCCCGGCGGCAGCGAGACCCGCACGTTCCCCTCGCTCAGCACACCCATCGCGCGCAGCACATGACTGGGGGTCAGCGTGCTGCTCGTGCACGACGACCCGGACGAGACCGAGAAGCCCTCCCGGTCCAGCGCGTGCAGCAGTGTCTCCCCGTCGACGTAGAGACACGAGAAGGTGACGATCCCCGGCAGCCGCCGCTCCGCGTCCCCGACCACCTCCACGTCCGGAACGAGCGACGCCACCCGCGCCCGGATCCGCTCCGTCAGCTCCCGCAGCCGTACCGCCTCGGCCGAGGCTTCCGCCCGCACCGCCCGCAGCGAGGCCGCCGCCGCCACGATCGCCGGCAGGTTCTCGAACCCGGCCGCCCACCCCGACTCCCGGTCGTCCCCCGGCCCCCGGGGCGCGAACCGCACCCCCTTGCGCACCGCGAGCAGCCCCACCCCCGAGGGCCCTCCCCACTTGTGCGCGCTCGCCGCCAGCAGCGACCAGGGCCCCTCCACCGGCCCCCAGCCGAGCGACTGCGCCGCGTCCACCAGCAGCGGCACCCCCGCCTCCCGGCACACCTCGGCCACCGCCGCCACCGGCTGTTCGGTGCCCACCTCGTGGTTGGCGGACTGCAGACACGCCAGCGCGGTGTCCGGCCGCAGGGCCTCCCGGTACGCCTCGACCGTCACCGCGCCCGTCCGCAGCACCGGCACCCGCGCCACCGTGCCGCTCTCCGCCTCGAACGCCTCGGCCGAATGGAGGACCGAGGAGTGTTCGACGGACGACACGATCAGGTGACTCCCGACCCGCCGCCGGCCCGCCAGCGCCCCCGCGACGCCGCTGTGCACGGCCCGCGTCCCCGACGGCGTGAACACCAGCTCGTCGGCCCGGCACCCCACGGCCTCCGCAGCGGCCTCCCGCGCGGCGTCGAGCAGCATCCGCGCCCGACGCCCCTCCCGGTACAGGCGCGAGGGATCCGCCCACCCCTCGTCGAGGGAAGCCAACAGCGCCTGCCGGGCGACGGGATGGAGAGGAACGGCGGAAGCGGCATCGAAGTAGGACACACCGCAACGGTAGAACGTGGGGGAGCCGTGAAGGGGTGCGGGGAGCCGTGCGAGCGAGCCCCTCACGTCCGCGGTCGCGAACGCACCGCTGTCGCCCCCCTCATGAGGGGCAAACCCGGCACGCTCCCACCCCTTCGGGGTGACCCGCGGCGCGTATGCCACCCTCCCCGCGAACCCCCGAAGGGCGTCGGCTAGGGTTTGGTCCGCATAAACATCCAAACCCCTGCCCGACGCAGGGCGGCGACCGACCAGCGAGAAGGCCGCAGCCGAGCGCGCGGGCGAGACTCTCGGGAAGGCGCTACGTGAGTCCCAACGGCTCCGACCGCTCGCCGCGGCGCCCGATGCGGCGGAAGCTGCTGCAGGCACTGACCGCGGGCCTGGTCCTGGCGACCGCCACCGGTTGCACATACAAGGACTTCCCCCGCCTTGGCATGCCCACCCCGACCACGGAAGAGGCTCCGCGGATCCTCTCCCTGTGGCAGGGCTCCTGGGCTGCCGCGCTGGCCACCGGCGTGCTGGTGTGGGGCCTGATCCTGTGGAGTGCTTTCTTCCACCGGCGCAGCCGCACGAAGGTCGAAGTTCCTCCGCAGACCCGGTACAACATGCCGATCGAGGCGCTGTACACGGTCGTTCCGATCATCATCGTCTCGGTGCTGTTCTACTTCACGGCCCGCGACGAGTCGAAGCTGCTCAGCCTCGAGAAGAAGCCCGACGTCACGGTCAACGTGGTCGGCTTCCAGTGGAGCTGGTGCTTCAACTACATCGAGAACGTCGACGGCTCCAGCGGCGACGCGAAGACCGACGCGAACCTGGACGCGATCCCGGACCGGTACAAGAAGGACTTCCCGGCCGGTGCGGGCGGCGTGTACACCTGCGGTGTCCCCGGTGAGCGGAACCCGCAGACCAACAACCCCGGCCCGACCCTCTGGCTCCCCGAGGGCAAGACGGTCCGCTTCGTCCTCACCTCGCGTGACGTCATCCACTCCTTCTGGGTGGTGCCGTTCCTGATGAAGCAGGACGTGATCCCGGGCCACACCAACGCCTTCCAGGTGACCCCCAACAAGGAGGGCACCTTCCTGGGCAAGTGCGCCGAGCTCTGCGGCGTCGACCACTCCCGCATGCTGTTCAACGTGAAGGTCGTCTCCCCCGAGCGCTACGAGCAGCACCTCAAGGACCTCGCCAAGAAGGGGCAGACCGGTTACGTTCCCGCGGGCATCGAGCAGACGAGCCACGAGAAGAACCGGGAGACGAACAACCTGTGAGCATCCTCAACGAACCCCAGGGTGCCGCGGCAGCAGGGTCCCACTACGAGGACGAGCTGCCGGTCCGGCGCCGGCGCGGCGGCGAAGTCGTCGTCAAGTGGCTGACCACCACTGACCACAAGACGATCGGCACGCTCTACCTCGTCACGTCCTTCGCGTTCTTCGTCATCGGCGGCGTGATGGCGCTGTTCATGCGTGCCGAGCTGGCCCGTCCGGGCCTGCAGATCATGTCGAACGAGCAGTTCAACCAGGCGTTCACGATGCACGGCACGATCATGCTGCTGATGTTCGCGACCCCGCTGTTCGCCGGTTTCGCGAACTGGATCATGCCGCTGCAGATCGGCGCGCCCGACGTGGCGTTCCCGCGGCTGAACATGTTCGCCTACTGGCTGTACCTGTTCGGCTCGCTCATCGCCGTCGCCGGCTTCCTCACCCCGCAGGGTGCGGCCGACTTCGGCTGGTTCGCCTACGCCCCGCTGTCGGACGCGGTCCGCAGCCCGGGCATCGGCGCCGACATGTGGATCATGGGTCTGGCCTTCTCCGGCTTCGGCACGATCCTCGGCTCGGTCAACTTCATCACCACGATCATCTGCATGCGCGCACCGGGCATGACCATGTTCCGCATGCCGATCTTCGTGTGGAACGTCCTGCTGACGGCCGTCCTGGTCCTGCTGGCCTTCCCGGTCCTCGCGGCCGCGCTGTTCGCCCTGGAGGCGGACCGCAAGTTCGGCGCCCACGTCTTCGACGCGGCCAACGGCGGCGCGTTGCTGTGGCAACACCTCTTCTGGTTCTTCGGCCACCCGGAGGTGTACATCATCGCCCTGCCGTTCTTCGGCATCATCAGTGAGATCATCCCGGTCTTCTCCCGCAAGCCGATGTTCGGCTACATGGGCCTGATCGCCGCGACGATCGCCATCGCGGGTCTGTCCGTGACCGTGTGGGCGCACCACATGTACGTCACCGGCGGTGTGCTGCTGCCGTTCTTCTCCTTCATGACGTTCCTCATCGCGGTGCCGACCGGTGTGAAGTTCTTCAACTGGATCGGCACGATGTGGAAGGGCTCGCTGTCCTTCGAGACGCCGATGCTCTGGGCCACCGGCTTCCTGATCACCTTCACCTTCGGTGGTCTGACCGGTGTCATCCTGGCCTCGCCCCCGATGGACTTCCACGTGTCGGACTCGTACTTCGTGGTGGCGCACTTCCACTACGTGGTGTTCGGCACCGTCGTCTACGCGATGTTCGCCGGCTTCCACTTCTGGTGGCCGAAGATGACCGGCAAGCTGCTCGACGAGCGCCTGGGCAAGATCACCTTCTGGACGCTGTTCATCGGCTTCCACGGCACGTTCCTCGTCCAGCACTGGCTGGGTGCCGAGGGCATGCCGCGCCGTTACGCGGACTACCTCGCCGCCGACGGCTTCACCGCCCTGAACACGATCTCGACGATCTCCTCGTTCGTGCTCGGCCTGTCGATCCTGCCGTTCTTCTACAACGTGTGGAAGACGGCCAAGTACGGCAAGCCGGTCGGCGTCGACGACCCGTGGGGCTACGGCCGCTCCCTGGAGTGGGCGACCTCCTGCCCGCCGCCGCGGCACAACTTCCTCACCCTGCCGCGGATCCGCAGCGAATCCCCGGCCTTCGACCTGCACCACCCTGAGATCGCCGCCCTGGAGCACCTGGAGCACGCCGGTCACGGCGCCAGCGCCCTCTCGGGCAGCAAGGAGGCCGGCAAGTGAAGATCCAGGGCAAGATGTTCATCTGGCTGAGCGTCTTCGTCCTCGCCATGGCGGTCGTCTATGGCGTGTGGTCGAAGGAGCCGGCCGGCACCACGGCCCTCTTCCTGGCCTTCGGCCTGTGCATCATGGTCGGCTTCTACCTGGGCTTCACCGCCCGGCGGGTCGACACCGGCGCCCAGGACAACAAGGAGGCGGACGTCGCGGACGACGCCGGCGAGCTGGGCTTCTTCAGCCCGCACAGCTGGCAGCCGCTGTCCCTGGCCATCGGCGGCGCCCTCGCCTTCCTGGGGGTCGCGGTCGGCTGGTGGCTGCTGTACTTCTCCGCCCCGCTGATCCTCATCGGCGTCTGGGGCTGGGTCTTCGAGTACTACCGCGGTGAGAACCGCACCCAGTAACACGCGCCCGACGCGGCAGAGCCCGGACACTCCGTCAGGAGGGTCCGGGCTCACCCTTTTGCCGCACGGAACGTCCTCCATCCGTGTCACCCGGCGCGCCGCCCCCGGCACGGCTTCCTAGCGTGAACCCCATGAGCCACGCTGAGTCATTCCGCCCGCGCCCCGCCGTGGTCGTCGGCTGCACCCTGCTGGTGACCGCCTTGGCCGCGGGCGCAACCGCCTGCGGCTCGGACGGCAGCCCCCTCGCCTCACGGCCGTACGACGCGACCGACCAGATCTCCTTCAACGGCCCCACCGGCGAGGGCCACAAGGCCGACCCGGACAAGCCGCTGGAGATCACCGCCGAGGACTCCGACGGCCGGATCACCGACGTGACCGCCGTGGACGCCGCAGGCCGCTACGTGGCCGGCGAACTCTCCGCCGACGGCAGGCGCTGGCACAGCACCGAGCCGCTGGCCGCCGACGCCCGCTACACGGTCCGCGTGAGCACCGAGGACGAGGACGGCGCCCCCGGCCGCCGTGTGCTGACCTTCGACACGGGCAAGCCCACCGGCAAGAAGCGCCTGACGGTGGCGTTCGGCCCCAAGGCGGGCACCTACGGCGTCGGACAGCCCCTCACCGCGGAACTCAGCCAGCCGATCAGGGAACCCGCCCAGCGGGCCGTCGTCGAACGCGCCCTGAAGGTCGACGTGAAGCCCCACGCCCCGGGTGCCTGGCGCTGGGTGGACGACAAGAAGCTCCACTACCGCCCGAAGGACTACTGGCCCGCCCACGCCGAGATCCGCGTCCACAGCGCACTGGACGGAATAAAGATCGGCGACCGGCTGTGGGGCGGCAGGAGCAAGGACCTCCAGCTCACCACCGGCGACCGCGTCATCGCCGTCACGGACGCCTCCACGCACACGCTGGCCTTCTACAAGAACGGCGAGGAGATCAAACGCATACCCGTCACCACCGGCAAGCCCGGCTTCGAGACCCGCAACGGCGTCAAGGTCGTCCTGGGCAAGGAGTACTTCGTACGCATGCGCGGCACCAGCATCGGCATAGCCGAGGGCTCCGCGGACTCCTACGACCTGCCCGTCTACTACGCCACCCGGGTGACATGGAGCGGCGAGTACGTGCACGCCGCCCCCTGGTCCGTCGGCTCCCAGGGCTTCGCCAACGTCAGCCACGGCTGCACCGGCATGAGCACCGCGAACGCGCAGTGGTTCTTCGAGAACGTCCGCGAGGGCGACGTCGTCCAGGTCGTCAACAGCTACGGCCACACGATGGAGAGCTTCGGCAACGGCTTCGGCGACTGGAACCTCGACTGGACGAAGTGGCGCGAGGGCAGCGCCCTGTCCGGCGGCGCGCAGAAGGCAGCCGAAGAGAACACGTCGAGACTGCGACCGGCGAGCGTGTAGGCGCCCGGCAGGAGGCGCAGGAGGCGCAGGAGGCGCAGGAGGCGCAGGAGGCGCAGGGGGTCGCGCGGCGGGCCGGGCGAGCCCGCGGGGCCGCCGACGGAGCCCCCCACTCCCCGTCAGGCGCTCACGGCCGCCCTGCCGCGCAGCAGGGACGCCAGCGCCCCCGCGAACTCCACCGGCTCCACCGGCAGCGTCACCGCCGCGTCGGCCCGGCTCCAGGTCGCCAGCCACGCGTCCTGCGGCCGCCCGATCAGCAGCAGCACCGGCGGGCAGCGGAACACCTCGTCCTTGATCTGCCGGCACAACCCCATGCCCCCCATGGGCACGGCCTCGCCGTCGAGGACGACGACGTCGATCCCGCCCTTGTCCAGTTCCGAGACGACGGCGGCCTGGGTCGCGCACTCCACGATCCTCACCACCGGGACGTCCGCGGCGGGCCTGCGCCCGGTCGCGAGCCGCACCTGCTCTCGGGTGGTGGAGTCGTCGCTGTAGACCAGCACCGTGGCGGTCGGCTGCATTGTTCCTCCGATGACGTCAGCGTCGTACGGACAGGCCCGTGGGGCGGATGTTACTCCGCCGGGCATCCGGTCAACACCTGTTGGAACAGGGCTTCGATGGGCCATACGGGCACTGCACACGGTGTGGACACTCCGAACGGCACCCCCCGGAGTGAGGGCGGGATAAGCGACCGACATAATGTCGGTCGTGGCGACAGCAACGACAGTAGAAACCGGGCACGCGCACCCGTCGGTCAATCGGCCGAACCTCACCAGCGTCGGAACCATCATCTGGCTGAGTTCCGAGCTGATGTTCTTCGCGGCCCTCTTCGCGATGTACTTCACCCTGCGATCGGTGACGGGACCCGAGTTCTGGAGTGAGAAGGCCGAGGCCTTGAACTTCCCGTTCTCGGCGACGAACACCACGATCCTGGTGCTCTCCTCCCTCACCTGCCAGCTCGGCGTGTTCGCCGCCGAGCGCGGGGACGTGAAGAAGCTCCGGGGCTGGTTCATCGTCACCTTCGTGATGGGTGCGATCTTCATCGGCGGTCAGGTGTACGAGTACACCGAGCTGGTCAAGCACGAGGGCCTCTCGCTCTCCTCCGACCCCTACGGCTCGGTCTTCTACCTGACCACCGGTTTCCACGGCCTGCACGTGACGGGCGGCCTCATCGCCTTCCTGCTGGTCCTGGGGCGCACCTACGCGGCCAGGAGGTTCACCCACGAGCAGGCGACCGCCGCGATCGTCGTGTCCTACTACTGGCACTTCGTCGATGTCGTCTGGATCGGCCTCTTCGCCACGATCTACATGATCAAGTAGCCGGGCCCGCACCCGCACATCCCAGAAGCATCGACGCAGAAGATCCTGACACCGGGGTAATCCGTGAAAAAGCTCTCCGCACGACGACGCCATCCGCTGGCGGCGGTCGTCGTCCTACTCCTCGCGCTGGCGGCCACCGGGGGGCTGTACGCCACGTTCGCGCCCGCGAGCAAGGCGAAGGCAGACGAAACCGCCCAGTCCCTCGCCATCGAAGAGGGCAAGAAGCTCTACGCCGTCGGCTGCGCCAGCTGCCACGGCACCGGCGGTCAGGGCAGCTCCGACGGTCCGAGCCTGGTCGGCGTGGGCGCCGCGGCCGTGGACTTCCAGGTCGGCACCGGCCGTATGCCCGCGGCGACCTCCCAGGGCGCCCAGGTGCCGCGGAAGAAGGTCATCTACACGCAGGCGCAGATCGACCAGCTCGCCGCGTACATCTCCTCGCTCGGCGCCGGTCCGTCCATCCCGACCGAGGCCCAGTACGGCGCGGAGGGCGCGGACATCGCCAAGGGCGGTGACCTGTTCCGCACCAACTGCGCTCAGTGCCACAACTTCACCGGCAAGGGCGGCGCCCTGACCAGGGGCAAGTTCGCGCCGACCCTCGAGGACGTGGACCCCAAGCACATCTACGAGGCCATGCAGACCGGCCCGCAGAACATGCCCTCCTTCCCCGACACCACCCTGTCGGAGCAGAACAAGAAGGACATCATCGCGTACCTGAACGCGGTCAACGGCGAAGAGTCGGAGAGCTACGGCGGTCTCGAGCTGGGCGGCCTCGGGCCGGTCAGCGAGGGCCTGTTCGGCTGGATCTTCGGTCTCGGCGGACTGATCGCCGTCGCCGTGTGGGTTGCCGCCCGGACCGCAAAGGCCAAGAAGTCATGAGTAGCCAAGACATTCCAGAAGAGAACCTGCCCGCTGAGCAGGACCACGCGCACGGTGCGGTGGGCGTCGCGGACGAGAAGAACCCGTTCGCCGACCCCGGGCTGCCGCCCCACGAGCACCGCATGCAGGACGTCGACGAGCGGGCCGCCAAGCGGTCCGAGCGCACGGTCGCCCTCCTGTTCACCGTGTCGATGCTGGCCACCGTCGCCTTCATCGCCTCGTACGTGGCGATCCCGCACGACAAGATCGTCTACATCTTCCCGATCGGCCACATCAGCGCGCAGAACTTCGCCCTCGGTCTGACCCTGGGCCTGTCCCTGTTCAGCATCGGCGCGGCGGCGGTCCACTGGGCGCGCACCCTGATGTCCGACGTGGAGATCGCCGACGAGCGGCACGCGATCGAGGCGACGCCCGAGGTCAAGGCCAAGGTCATGGCCGACTTCAAGCAGGGCGCCAAGGAGTCCGTGATCGGCCGTCGCAAGCTGATCCGCACCACGATGTTCGGCGCGCTGGCGCTGTTCCCGCTCTCCGGCGTCGTCCTGCTGCGCGACCTCGGTCCGCTGCCCGAGGACAAGCTGCGTCACACGCTGTGGGCCAAGGGCAAGCTGCTCGTCAACGTGAACACCAACGAGCCGCTGCGTCCCTCGGACGTCGCGGTCGGCTCCCTCACCTTCGCCAAGCCGGAGGGCCTGGAGGAGCACGACCACGACTTCCAGACCGAGATCGCCAAGGCGGCCCTGATGATCGTCCGCATCCAGCCGGACGACATCAAGGACAAGCGCGAGCTCGAGTGGTCGCACGAGGGCATCGTGGCGTACTCGAAGATCTGCACCCACGTGGGCTGCCCGATCTCGCTGTACGAGCAGCAGACGCACCACGTGCTGTGCCCCTGCCACCAGTCCACCTTCGACCTCTCCGACGGTGCCCGAGTGATCTTCGGTCCCGCCGGCCACGCCCTGCCGCAGCTGCGCATCGGCGTGAACGACGAGGGCTACCTCGAGGCGCTCGGCGACTTCGAAGAGCCCGTCGGTCCTGCCTTCTGGGAGCGCGGATGAGTAACAACGACGACCGCCGCAAGGCACCCGCGGGCGAGCGGGTCGCCGACTGGGCCGACGGCCGGCTGGGGATCTACTCCCTGGCCAAGGCCAACATGCGCAAGATCTTCCCGGACCACTGGTCCTTCATGCTGGGCGAGATCTGCCTCTACAGCTTCATCATCATCATCCTCACGGGTGTGTACCTGACGCTGTTCTTCCACCCGTCGATGAACGAGGTGGAGTACCACGGCAGCTACGTCCCGCTCCAGGGCCAGCTGATGTCGGAGGCGTTCAGCTCCACGCTGCACATCTCCTTCGACGTCCGCGGCGGTCTGCTCATCCGGCAGATCCACCACTGGGCCGCGGTGATCTTCCTCGCCGGCATGTTCGTGCACATGATGCGCGTCTTCTTCACGGGCGCCTTCCGCAAGCCGCGCGAGATCAACTGGCTGTTCGGCTTCCTGCTGTTCGTCCTGGGCATGTTCACCGGGTTCACCGGCTACTCGCTCCCGGACGACCTGCTCTCCGGCACCGGTGTCCGCTTCACGCAGGGCGCGATCCTGTCCGTGCCGATCGTCGGCACGTACATCTCGATGTTCCTGTTCGGCGGCGAGTTCCCGGGCGGCGACTTCGTCGCGCGGTTCTACTCGATCCACATCCTGCTGCTGCCGGGCATCATGCTCGGTCTGGTGGTCGGCCACCTGATCCTGGTCTTCTACCACAAGCACACGCAGTTCCCGGGCCCCGGCCGGACCAACAAGAACGTCGTCGGCATGCCGCTGCTGCCGGTCTACATGGCCAAGGCCGGAGGCTTCTTCTTCCTGGTCTTCGGCTTCATCGCGGTCCTCGCCGGCATCGCGTCGATCAACCCGATCTGGGTGCTCGGCCCCTACCGCCCGGACCAGGTGTCCACCGGCGCCCAGCCCGACTGGTACATGGGCTTCGCCGAGGGTCTGATCCGCGCCATGCCGGGCTGGGAGATCAACTTCTGGGGCCACACGCTCGTCCTGGGCGTGTTCATCCCGCTGGTGCTCTTCGGCCTGTTCCTCGGTGTGATCGCGATGTACCCGTTCATCGAGTCGTGGATCACCGGCGACAAGCGCGAGCACCACATCCTGGACCGCCCGCGCAACGCCCCGACCCGTACGGCCTTCGGCGTCGCCTGGGTCACCGGCTACATGATCATGCTGATCGGCGGTGGCAACGACATCATCGCCACCCACTTCCACCTGTCGATCAACGCGGTCACCTGGTTCGTCCGGATCGGCTTCTTCGTCGGACCGGTCCTGGCCTTCATCGTCACCAAGCGGATCTGCCTCGGCCTCCAGCGCCGCGACAAGGACAAGGTGCTGCACGGTCGCGAGACCGGCACCATCAAGCGCCTGCCGCACGGTGAGTTCATCGAGGTCCACGAGCCGCTCAGCCAGGAGCAGCTGTACACGCTCACGGCGCACGAGCAGTACGCGCCGGCCGAGATCGGCCCGACGGTCGACGAGAACGGTGTCGAGCGCAAGGTGAAGCGTTCGGAGAAGGTCCGCGTCAAGCTGAGCAAGGCCTACTTCGGCGAGGAGAGCCAGATCCCCAAGCCCACCGTCGAGGAGTACAGGGAGATCACGAGCGGCCACGGCCACCACTGATCGCTGCGTCGCCACGCAACGGCCGAAGGGCCCCGTCCGGTGTTCGGACGGGGCCCTTCGCCGTGCCCCGGGGCTGGATAGGGTGGACCCGTTGAGACGCGTGTCCCGCACGGCGGGACCGGACTGACCCAGGAGCGGCTGATGAGCGCTGTGACCCCCGCTGGAGGCGACACCGCGGCGGGCCGTTCCTGGCCCGAGGTGCTGAACGCCCTGTTGGACGGCCGTGACCAGAGCGCCGACGCGACGGCCTGGGCGATGGACCGGATCATGCGGGGCGAGGCCACCGACGCGCAGATCGCCGGGTTCGTGGTGGCCCTGCGGGCCAAGGGCGAGACCGTCGCGGAGATCAACGGTCTCGTGCGGACGATGTACGAGCACGCCAACCTGATCGAGGTCTCGGGCCGCACGGTCGACATCGTCGGTACCGGCGGCGACGGCGCGAAGACGGTCAACATCTCCACGATGTCGGCGCTGGTCGTGGCCGGCACCGGCGCGAAGGTCGTCAAGCACGGCAACCGGGCGGCCTCGTCCGCGTCGGGCTCCTCGGACGTCCTGGAGAAGCTGGGCGTCAACCTGGACCTGACCCCGCAGCGGGTGGCCGAGGTGGCCGAGGAGGCGGGCATCACCTTCTGCTTCGCCGTCAAGTTCCACCCCGCGCTGCGTCACGCGGGCGCCGCCCGCGGCCAGTTGGGCATCCGCACGGTGTTCAACGCCCTCGGCCCGCTGACCAACCCGGCGAAGGTCCGCGCCCAGGCCGTCGGGGTCGCCGACCCGCGCATGGCGCCGATCATCGCGGGCGTCTTCGCCGAACGCGGCAACTCCTCCCTGGTGTTCCGCGGCGACGACGGTCTCGACGAGCTGACGACGACGTCCACCTCCCGCGTCTGGGTCGTGCGCGACGGAACGGTCGCCGAGGAGGCCTTCGACCCGCGGGACGTGGGGATCGAGCCGGTCCCGGTGGAGGCCTTGCGCGGCGGTGACCCGTCGTACAACGCCGAGATCGCCCGCCGTCTCCTGGACGGCGAGACGGGCCCGGTGCGCGACGCGGTGCTGCTGAACTCGGCGGCCGCCCTCGTCGCCCTGGACCCGACCGGGGACCCGCTCGCCGAGCAGCTGCGGGCCGGTATGGCGCGGGCCGCGGAGTCGGTCGACTCGGGCGCCGCCCGGCGGGTCCTGGAGCGGTGGGTGGCGGCCAGCAACGCGTAGTCCCGCCCGGGGTGCGGTCCCGCGATCCGGACAGGAGTTGCGGGACCGCGATCACCTGACGTACGTTTCCGAGCAGGTCATGAGTGACAGTCATGAGGCCCCGGCCGACTGTCCGGCAACCCTCCGTCCGTGGCGGGGTGCCCCGGGTGAAGACCAGGCCGTGGGCAGCGAGGTCCTCGGCAAGCGCGGACCCCTCCCGAAGCCAGGGGTCCTGGTCTCGAGGAGCCTTCCGTGAGCCGGCGAATGCGATAGGGCCGCAGAGCCCCGCCTCCGCACCCTCCTTTCTCCTTCCACCGTGCTCGAGCCGCGTCCGCTCGCACGGTGTCTCCGTCCTGCCTGTCACGGGAGTTTCGCCATGTCCGTCTCCACCGCTGCCGCCGTCCGTTCCGTCGGTGCCCCGCTGCCCGTCCTGGGGCGGGACGTCACCGTCCCGCTCGTCACGGGCGGCGAGGTCGCCTACGCCGCGCTCGACTACGCGGCCAGCGCCCCCGCCCTCCAGCGCGTCTGGGACGACGTGGCGGCCTACGCGCCGTACTACGGCAGCGTCCACCGCGGCGCCGGCTACCTCTCCCAGCTCTCCACGGACCTCTTCGAGAACGCGCGCCGGACGGTGGCGGAGTTCCTCGACTGCCGCGCCGACGACCAGCTGGTCTTCACCCGCTCGACGACGGACTCCCTCAACCTCCTCGCCCGGGCCCTCCCGGCCGGCTGCCGGGTCTTCGTCTTCGAGACCGAGCACCACGCCGCGCTGCTGCCCTGGCAGGACGCCCGGGTCACCTTCCTCGACGCCCCGCGCACCCCGCGCCAGGCCGTCGAGACCCTGGAGCGCGCCCTCGCCGACCGCACTGTGCCGATCGAGGGGGGCCACGGCCCGGCCCTGGTCTGCGTCACCGGCGCCTCCAACGTCACCGGCGAGCTGTGGCCGGTGCGGGAGCTGGCGGCGGTCGCGCACGCCCACGGCGCCAGGATCGTCCTGGACGCCGCCCAGCTGGCCCCCCACCACCCGGTGTCCGTCCGCGACCTCGACGTCGACTGGGTGGCCTTCTCCGGCCACAAGCTGTACGCCCCGTTCGGCTCCGGTGTCCTGGCCGGCCGCGCCGACTGGCTGCGCGCCGCCGAGCCGTACCTCGCGGGCGGCGGGGCCAGCCGCAAGGTCACGCGGCGCGAGGACGGGGGAGTGGACGTGGAGTGGCACGACAGCGCCGCGCGGCACGAGGCAGGCTCCCCGAACGTGATCGGCGCCTACTCCATCGCGTCGGCCTGCAAGGCCCTCACCGAGGCCGGTCTCGACACCCTGGTCGCTCGCGAGCGGTACCTGATCGCCAAGGTCCGCGAGGGCCTCGCCGAGGTGCCCGAGGTCCGCATCCTGTCCCTCTTCGGCGACGACGCCCCCCGGGTCGGCGTGATCTCCTTCGTCGTCGAGGGCTGGAACAGCTCGCACCTGGCCGCCGCGCTCTCCGCCGAGTACGGCATCGGCGTCCGCGACGGCCTCTTCTGCGCCCACCCCCTGGTCCGCACGCTGCTCGGCAGCGAACCCCGGAGCCAGGGCGAGTGCGGCGCCCCGGAGGCCGCCCCGGGCGAGCGGTCCCTGAACGCCGTCCGGGTCAGCTTCGGCGCCGGCACCCCCGACGAGCACGTGGAGCGTTTCGTCGACGCCGTGAAGGAGCTCGTGCGGGACGGTGCGAAGTGGCGCTACCGGACGGAGGACGGCCGCTGCGTCCCGGCGGTGTGAGGACCCCGCGCCTGAGGCGGTGGGCCACGGGGTCAGAGGCGCCTCGGGCGGTGCCCCGTGCGGTCAGGAGTCCAGCCCGATCGCGAACGCCGCCTCCAGGTCGTGCTGGGAGTAGGTGCGGAACGCCACGTGTGTGTCGGTGGCCTCGACGCCCGGGATCTTGCTGATCCGCCCGGGGATCACCTCGGCCAGGTCCTCGTGCCGGCGCACCCGCACCATCGCGATGAGGTCGTAGGTCCCGGTGACGGAGAAGACCTCGCTCACGCTCTCCAGCCCGGCGATCGACTCGGCGATCTCGGGGATCCGGTCCACGCTGGTCTTGATCAGGACGATCGCGGTGATCACGGCTGGTTCTCTCCCTCGGAGGCCGGAGCAGGGGCGGCCCTCACTCTAGTCGTCCCTCCGAAACGGGCCCACGCGTAGCCGAGGCCCAGGCCGAAGCCGATCAGGTGCGCCAGGTACGCCACACCCGGCCCCTGTCCGGCCCGGGCCGCCGCCAGCCACTGCAGCGCAGCCCAGAAGGGCAGGACCACCCAGGCCGGGAAGCGCAGCGGTAGGAAGAACAGGAACGGCAGGAGACTGGTCACGCGCGCCCGGGGAAACAGGAACAGGAACGCCCCGAGGACCGCCGAGATCGCCCCGGAGGCGCCGATCAGGGGCTGCCCGGAGTCGGCGTTGGCGGCGGCGTAGCCCAGCAGGGCCAGGCAGCCGCAGCCGAGGTGGAACAGCGTGAACCGGAGGTGGCCCATCCGGTGCTCGGTCATCGCCCCGAAGACGTAGAGGAAGAGCATGTTGCCCAGCAGGTGCACCCAGCTGCCGTGGACGAACAGGGCCGTCGCGGGGGTGAGGGCGGCACCCGGGGAGCCCTCGAACAGGTCGGCGGGGATCACCCCCCAGCGCCGGAAATAGGCCCGCTGGGCGGCCACGAGCGCCTCACCGGTGCCGTGGGCGGGGTTGAGCCCGGAGGCCGGGCCGATCGCGAAGACCAGACAGCACAGGCCGATCAGTGCGTACGTCACCGGTGCCGACGGCCGCCGGATCGCCCGGCCCACGGTCCCGTTCCTGTCGCCGATCATGGACACAGAGCATGACGTAACCGGACACACTCTGCCGGATCGCCTCGCCGCCATGGACGGGCGGGCGGCGAGTACCTGCCAGGCCGTAGGGTTACGAGCCACACAGACCGGGGAGCCTTGGGCGCGACCCGACGCCGGAAGAACGACACTGGAAGGAAGCGGACAGTCCATGACGGTTCCCCTGCCGACCGCCACGACACGGTGGCGCTGCACCCTCTGCGGCAACCTCACGCGGTTCGACGTGACGCGCTCGTCGAAGGTCGTCGAGTACGTCCACCTCGATCTCGCCGGAGAGCCGAAGGTCGAGGAGCGCGAGGTGGTCAGTGAGACCATCGAGTCGGTGCGGTGTCGTTGGTGCAACGCCGTGGACCAGGTGGAACTCGTGGACAGGCCGGGTGCCGGCTCCTGACGGGGAGCGGGCCCGCACAGCTAGTGGGGTGTGACGGATGGTGGAGACCACGGGCGGGGGGCCGGGCGACGGCGCCGCCGAGGTGCTCGACCGTCCGCTGCCCGACGGCGTGCGCCGCCGTGTGGTGCAGATCGTCTCGGACGGCTTCGGCGGTCTGACCGTCGGCGAACTTCCCGCGCAACTGCGCCAGTACGCCCGGTTCGCGCCGAACCGGCGGGCCAAGTTCGCGGGCAACGCGATGGCGGCCGCGCTGGAGACCGATCCGCTGTTCCGCCAGCGCATCGCCGAGAAGTTCAGAGAGGCCCAGCCGGAACTGGCCGGCGCCCTCGACTCCGGCTCGCCGCCCCCGGCCGCGGACCCGCTCGACGTGGCGGCCGCGGCCTACGTACTGCGGCCCACCTCCTGGACCAAGCTGGTGACCGCGGCCGGCGAGGAGGCGCAGCGGGCGGACGCCGAGCGCGCCGACGAGGAGAGCCGCGCGGAGCTGGAGCGGCTGCGCGAGCAGCTCTCCCAGGCCCGGGAGCAGACCCGGACCGAGACCGAACGGCTGCGCGCCGAGCTGGAATCGGCGAAGAGGGAAACCGAATCGCTGCACCGCAAACTGCGTTCCGCGCTCAGTGACGTCAAGCGCGGCGAGGCCGCGCTGCGCAAGATGCAGGGCGAGATCGAGACCGTACGCGCCGAAGGGCATGCGCAGGTGTCGGCCGCCGAGAGCGAGACGCGGCGGCTGAAGGCGCGTCTCGGCGAGGCGGAGGCGGCCCTGGAGGCGACCCGTCGGGCGGCCCGCGAGGGGCGCAGCGTCGAGGACATGCGGGTACGGCTGCTGCTGGACACCGTGCTGGACGCGGCCCAGGGGCTGCGCCGGGAGCTGGCGCTGCCGCCGGTGTCCGTGCGCCCGGCGGAGACCGTCGACGCGGTCGAGCCGGGCCGGATGACTCCGAAGGACATCGCGGCCCGCGCGCTGTCCGAGAACGATCCGGCGATCCTGGACCAGTTGCTCGCCCTGCCGCAGGCCCATCTCGTGGTCGACGGCTACAACGTCACCAAGACCGGCTATCCGCAGATGCCGCTCGAGCAGCAGCGGCTGCGGCTGCTCGGACAGCTCTCGCAACTCGCCGCGCAGACCGGCGCCGAGGTCACCTGTGTCTTCGACGGCGCCGAACTCGCCGCGCCGGTGCTGCTGGCGCCGCCGCGCGGAGTGCGGGTGCTGTTCTCCAAGCCGAGGGTCACCGCCGACGAGCTGATCCGCCAACTGGTGCGCGCCGAGCCGCCGGGCCGGCCCGTCATCGTCGTCTCGACCGACCGCGAGGTGGCCGACGGGGTCGCCAGGGCGGGGGCGCGTCCTGTCGCTTCTGCGGTACTCCTCAGGCGACTGACCTGAAGGTCAACATAGATGATTGAATGCCCGAATTGGCGGGATCGTCACGCAACGTAGCGTCAACCGCGCACTACCACACGTGAGTCGGGCGTAAAGAATGCGTTGCGGCACCGACTTTTTCGGTGCCAGGATTTGAACTGATCACAGGATGGTCACTAGGGTCTGCCATCGAACCTCCGGCCGAGTGATCACTCACAAGAAGGAGCTCGACCTCCGTGGCGTCCCACCGTCGACCCAAGCAGCCCAGTCGCGCACGTGTGACCGTGCTGACCACCGCGGCCGCCGCCGCCGTCGCTCTGAGCTCGCAGGCCGCCAACGCCGCTCCGAACGAGAAGCCCACCAAGGACGAGGTCAAGTCCAAGGTCGACAAGCTCTACGAGGAAGCCGAGCAGGCCACCGAGAAGTACAACGGGGCCAAGGAGAAGCAGGAGACCCTCCAGAAGGAGATCTCCACCATCCAGGACAACGTGGCCCGCGGCCAGGAAGAGCTCAACGGGCTGCGCGACAGCATCGGCCTGGCGGCCGCCGCCCAGTACCGCAGCGGCACCATCGACTCCTCCCTCCAGCTGTTCCTGTCCTCCAACCCGGACGACTACCTGGACAAGGCGTCCACCGCGGACCAGCTCAGCGCCCAGCAGGTCGAGTCGCTGAAGAAGATCCAGGAGAAGCAGCGCGAGCTCGCCCAGGACCGCTCCGAGGCCTCCGCCAAGCTCAAGGACCTGGCCTCCACCCGCACCGAACTGGGCAAGAAGAAGAAGGAAGTCCAGGCCAAGCTCGCCGAGGCGCAGAAGCTCCTCAACACGCTGACGGCCAAGGAGAAGGCCGACCTGGCCGCCGCCGACGCCCGCGCCAGCCGGGACGCCGGCGAGCGCGTCGACCTCGGCAACACCGCGCCCGCCTCCGGCCGCGCGCTCGCCGCCTTCCAGGCCGCCCAGGGCAAGATCGGCTCGCCGTACGTCTACGGCGCCGCCGGCCCCAACTCCTTCGACTGCTCGGGCCTGACCTCCTGGGCCTTCGCCCAGGCCGGCGTGAAGATCCCGCGGATCTCCCAGGACCAGGCCAACGCGGGCACCCGCATCTACTCGCAGGCCGACCTCAAGGTGGGCGACCTGGTCATCTTCTACGGCGACCTGCACCACGTCGGCTTCTACGCCGGCAACGGCCAGGTGCTGCACGCTCCGCGCACCGGCACGGTCGTGCGCTACGAGTCGATCAACAACATGCCGTTCCAGTTCGGCGTCCGGATCTGAGCACGCTCGAGATCGCGACACCACACCGCCCGAACGGGCGAATCGCCACGACGTGAACTGACCCCGCGCCCCGCCCATGACCTGCGTCTGAGGCGGGGCGTCACGTTGTGTGTCCGCCGAGGTCTTTGGAGGGCCCCCTGTCGCGGGGCTACTGTCTGCCGCGTTTCCTCGTCCGCCAGTGGAAGGAGCGCGGCTTTCCGTGGGGTCCCATCGCCGCCTTGCACCGTCCGGTTTCGACCGTGGCGCCCTGTGCGTCCTGTCCGCCGCGGCCGCCCTCCTCGGCGCCGTGTCCGCCGCCGCACCTGTCCAGGCCGCGCCGCAGGAGGACACCCGGGCCGAGGTGGACCGCCTCTACGAGGAGGCCGAGAAGGCCACCGAGGCCTACAACGAGGCCGGTGAGAAGGCCGGCACACTGCGCCGGCAGGTCGGTGACGCGCAGGACCGGATCGCCCGCAGCCAGAAGCACATCAACGACCTGCGCGGGCAACTCGGCGCGCTGGCCGGCGCGCAGTACCGTTCCGGCGGCCTGGATCCGGCACTGGCCCTGCTGTTCTCCGACGACCCCGACGACTACCTCGACAAGGCCTCGGTCCTCGACCGCATCACCCACCACCAGGCCGTCGAACTGAAGGACCTTCAGGACGCGATGCGCTCCCTGGCCCAGGAGCGCGTCGAGGCCAGGCGCAGGCTGGGCGAGCTGGAGAAGAGTCGGCAGGCCGTCGCACGGCACAAGAGGACCGTCGAGCAGAAGCTCACCCGGGCCCGGCAGTTGCTGAACTCGCTGACGGCCGCGGAGCGCGCCGCCTACGAACGGGCCTCGCGCTCCGGCCGCACCGACCTGCCCGGCCCCGGCGCCGTCCCCGTTTCCGGCCGTGCGGCCGCCGCCGTGGCCGCCGCCCGCGCCGCGCTCGGCAAGCCCTACGTCTGGGGCGCCAACGGCCCCACCGGGTTCGACTGTTCGGGCCTGATGCAGTGGTCGTACGCGCAGGCCGGGATCTCCCTGCCGCGCACCTCGCAGGCCCAGGCGCACGCCGGCCGGCGGGTCCCGCTCTCCCAGGCGCGGCCCGGCGACCTCGTCACCTACCGCTCGGACGCCAGCCACGTCGGCATGTACGTCGGCGACGGCAAGGTCATCCACGCCCCCTACCCGGGCGCGCCGGTGCGCTACGACCCGGTCGGGATGATGCCGGTGTCGGCGGTGACCAGACCCTGAGCCGACCGGGTTCCGGTCCGGGCGGGGCACCGTACGATCGGGAGGATGGGCGGTCGAGGGCGGGTGCGCGGATCCGGGGTCGTGCGGTCCTGTCTGCTGCTCTCGCTGCTGTCGGTGTCGCTGGTGGGCTGCGGCGGGCGGCCTGGCGTCGACAGCGCCCGGGCCGAGGTGCAGGCGGTGCTCGACCGGCGGGCGGCCGCCGTCCTCGCCCACGACGAGCACGCCTACGCCGCCACCGGCAGCCCCGCCGGCTACGCCCGGCTGCGGGCCGTTCCGCTGGCCGCCTGGTCCTACCGGGTGACCGCCGTCCACCGCGACGCGGGCACCGCCACGGCCGACGCCGACCTCAGCTACCGCATCGAGGGCCACGACCGGGCCCCGGTGACCACGGGCCGCGCCCTGCGCCTGACCCAGGACGCGGACGGTACGTGGTCGGTGCTCTCGGAGGGGCCCGCGAAGAGGGCCGCCGTCCAGTTGTGGGACCAGGGCGCGGTGACCGTCGTGCGGGGCGCCCGCAGTCTGGTCCTCGGGGTGGGCCAGTCCGGCGAGCGGCTGCGGACGTACGCCGGGCTCGCCGACCGCGCCGTCCCGGCGGTCTCCGAGGCGTGGGGCACGGACTGGGCGCAGAGCGTCGTCGTCCTCGTCCCGCGGTCGCTGGACGGCATGGCGGCGCTGCTCGGCTCGCCCGCCTCCTCCTACCGGGGCATCGCCGCGGTCACCACGGGCGAGACGGGCGGCGCGCCCGAGACGCCCGCGGACCGCGTCATCGTCAACCCGGACGCGTACGGCCTGCTCGGCCCGCTGGGGCAGCAGGTGGTGCTCACCCACGAGACCACGCACGTCGCCACCCGCGCTCACACCAACGGCGCCACTCCGCTGTGGCTGTCGGAGGGCTACGCCGACTGGGTCGGCTACCGCGGCTCCGGGCGCACACCGGACGAGGTGGCCCCCGAGCTGGGCAGGGCCGTCGCCGGCGGACGGGTGCCCGCGACGCTCCCCACGGACGACGACTTCGGCTTCGGCGGGGACGCGACGCGGCTGGCGCGGGCCTACGAGGGCGGCTGGACGGCCTGCCGGATGATCGCCGAGCGGTGGGGCGAGGAGCGGCTGGGGGCGTTCTACCGCGCTGTGGGCGAGCACGGGAGGCGGGACGGGGCGGTCGAGGACGCGCTGAGGAGCGAGCTGGGCACGACCCTGGAGACCTTCACCGCCGACTGGCGGGCCTACCTCACGGCGCGGCTCGGCTGAGCCCCTCGCTCTCCTCCAGGAGGGCGACGGCCTCGGTCAGCCAGGCCAGCTCCGCCGTGGTCGTGGCCCGGGCCACGCGGAGCATGCCCTGGCGGAAGAGGTCCCCGGCCTCTTCCGCGCGGACGGGCTTCGCGCCGTCGTAGAAGAAGCTCGACGGGGTCCGCAGGAAGTCCAGGCGGCGGCGGAGCACGGCCGCCTGCTCGTGCCGGTCGGGCAGGTGGCGCAGGAAGGCGAGGACGGTGTTGAAGCGGACCTGGTCCGTGATCTCGGCCTGTTTGGGCCGGCGCAGCCGCTCCAGCAGGTCCTCGCGGCCCGCGTCGGTCAGGGACAGGACGCGGCGGGGTGCCGCGCCGGTGCCGGGCTCGGTGTGCTGGTCGAGCTTCCCGGCCGTGACCAGGCGGGTGATCGCCGGGTAGAGGGCACCGTCGCTGACCGGGCGGACGTGGCCGCTCAGCGCCTTGATGCGCTCCTTGAGCTCGTAGCCGTGCAGCGGTTGCTCGGCGAGGAAGCCGAGGATCGACAGTTCCAGCATCGGCGGGCTCCTCCTTGCAGGGGCCGGGGCTGCCATGCTACCTCTTGTCGAGCTATCTCGATCCGAGGTAGCTCTTTTAGAGGGGGACTGATCCGTGAACGCTCACCGCAGCCGGCTGACAGCCCTCGCCGGCCCCGTCTACCTCTCGCTCCTGGCCTCCGTCGCCTCCGGGCTCATCACCACCCTCTGGGTCTCCCGGCTCGGCGGCCCGGCGGTCGCCGCCGTCGCGGTCGCCACCAACACCGAGAACGTGCTGCTCGGCGTGGCGCTGGTCTTCTCCTCCGGTACGACCGTCCTGGTGGCGCACGCCCGCGGCGCCCGTGATCCGGCGGCGGTGCGGGCGGCCGTCCGGGGTGGCTGGGCGCTGTGCGCGCTGGTCACCCCGGTGGTCGCGGTGGGCGGGTTCCTGCTGCGCGAGCCACTGGCCCGGCTGGTCCTCGGCGGCGACGGCCCCGCCCTGCCCCTCGCCGTCGCCTACTTCGCGATCTCCCTGCCGGGCATGGCCGTCTTCTTCGCGCAGAACCTCGTCGACGGCCTCCTCAAGGGCACCGGCGACACCCGCACCCCCCTGCGGCTGGCGCTCCTCACCAACGCCCTGATCCTCGTCCTCGACCCCTTCCTCATCCACCGGTACGGCGTCCGGGGGGCCGCCGCCACCACGGTGCTGTGCCGGGGCGCCGCCCTCGGGGCCGGGCTGCTCGCGCTGCGCCGCAACACCCTGCTGCGGTCGGCCGCCCGCGTCCCGCACGGCGGAGCCGCGCTGCGGCGGACCCTGAGGACCGGGCTGCCGATGTCCCTGGACTTCACCGTGCGGCAGACCGGGGCGCTCGCGCTGGTCGCGGTGGTGGCACGGCTCGGGGTGACGGCCGTCGCCGCGTACGCGATCGCCTACAAGGTCCTGTACGTGGCGACGATGGCCTTCTACGCGGTGCGCCAGGCCGCCTCCATCCACACCGCGCACACCCGCGGCGCCGGACGGGACGAGCGGCGCGCCATCGGCCGGCAGGCGCTGCTGGTGTCGGGGACGGTCGGGCTGGTCGCGGCCGTGCTCGCGGCCGTCCTCGCCCCCTGGATCATGGCCGCCTTCGGGGCGGGGCCCGCCGTGGCCCGGGAGGGCGCGCTGTTCCTGCGCTGCGTCGGGCCGTACCTGCTGCTGACGGCGGGGTTCATCGCCCTCGGCGGGGTCTTCGAGGGCAGCGGGGGAGCGCCGGTGCTGCTGAGGGTGACCCTGCTCGGCACGGCCGTCCAACTGCCCCTCGCCCACGGGCTGTCGGGGCTGGGCCTGCCGGGGGTGGCCCTGGCGCTGGCGCTGACGATGGGGGTGCAGTGCGCGCTATTGGCGTTGTCGCTGCGGCGGACGTGGGCTCGGGGGTCCCTGCACTGTGCCCGCCTGGGCCGCGCGGCCTGATCAGGCGCGCACAGTGCAAGGACCCCTCAGGAGGACACCCGGGTCCGCCTGGCGCGGGCGGCCTGACCTCGCGCGCACGGGCCGGGGCCGGCCTCCCGGACCGTCCCACGCCACAGGCGTACGGCCGCCGTCAGCGCCGCGGCCACCAGCAGGCCGTTGCGCAGGAACAGCAGGGTGACGCCCACGGGGTCGCTCGCGACGACCCGGTCGAACCAGATCGGGAACTCCAGGACCGTCAGCCCGCACGCGGCCAGGACCAGCGCGGCGGGCGGGCCCATCCGGGTGGTGCGACGGCACAGGCAGACCGCCGCCAGGCCGACCAGCCACACCAGGTACTGCGGGCTGATCACCCGGCTGGTGGCGGTGAAGAGCAGTACCGCCGTGAACGCGGCCTCGGTCAGGGTGTGCGCGGCGAGCCGCCCCGCCCGCAGCCGCCACAGCACCAGCCAGCCGAGGGCGAGCGCGCTCAGCCCCAGGGCCGCGGCGCTCACCACGTCCACCCCCGGGCCGAGGAACTCCACCGAGCCGTAGCGCAGCTGCACCTCGCCCCGCCAGCCGAAGTGCCGGGCCACGTGCAGGACCAGGGCGCCCAGCGACTCCACCTCGGTGCCGCGCCCGCGCTGGGAGGCGACGAAGGCGAACGCGCCGGGCATCGCCCCCGCGCACAGTGCCGAGAGCCCGACGACCGTCACGGCCGCCGCCGCCCACGCCCGGCGTCGTACGGCGCCGACCAGCAGCAGCGCCGGCCACACCTTCAGCAGCGCCCCGAAGCCGGTCAGCGCCCCCATCACCCGCGGCCGCCGGGCGCCAGCGAGCAGCGCACCCACCGCGACCGCGGTCACCATCACGTCGTAGCGGGCGTACACCGTCGGGCCGAGCAGCGGCACGCCGGCCGCCCACACCCAGGTCCCGCGCCGCGACCGGCCGGGGCGCAGGCCCGTGGCCAGCAGCAGGGCGAGGACGGCGAAGTCGGCGAGGAAGGCCAGGACGAAGAAGGCGCGGGCGTAGTCGAGGAACGGCAGCAGCGCGGGGGAGAGCACCGCGAGGGCGGCGGCCGGCGGGTACTGCCAGGTCACGTCGTCCTGCGGGAAGTCCCCGGAGCGCAGCACGTCGTACCAGCCCCGGTAGATCACCGACACGTCGCTCGTGACGTCCGGGCCCGGGAGGTGGACCACCCCGAACACGCACAGCAGGAGCAGCAGCCGGGTCGCGCCCCAGGTGCCCAGCAGGCCGGTGAGGGGGGTGCCGGTGTCCGTCGTCCGCACGGCCCCATGATGGCCCGCAGGGCCGTGCGCGAGCCGTGAGGCACGGCCGGGCGAAGCCGGGGAAGCGGTTTGGATAGGGTCGGCCGCGATGCACAAGACCCTGATCGTGACCAACGACTTCCCGCCCCGTCCGGGGGGCATCCAGGCGTTCCTGCACAACATGGCGCTCCGGCTCGACCCCGAGCGGGTCGTCGTCTACGCGTCCACCTGGAAGCGGAGCCGGGAGGGTGTCGAGGCGACGGCCGCCTTCGACGCCGAGCAGCCCTTCACCGTCGTACGCGACCGCACGACGATGCTGCTGCCCACGCCGGGCGCGACCCGGCGGGCCGTCGGTCTGCTGCGCGAGCACGGCTGCACGTCCGTGTGGTTCGGGGCGGCCGCGCCGCTCGGGCTGATGGCGCCCGCACTGCGCAGGGCCGGCGCCGAGCGGCTGGTGGCCACCACCCACGGTCACGAGGCGGGCTGGGCCCAGCTCCCCGCCGCCCGGCAGCTGCTGGGGCGGATCGGCGAGAGCACCGACACGATGACCTACCTCGGCGAGTACACCCGCTCGCGGATCGCGACCGCGCTGAGCCCCGGGGCGGCCGGGCGGATGGTGCAGCTGCCGCCGGGCGTCGACGAGAAGACCTTCCACCCGGGTTCGGGGGGTGACCAGGTGCGGGAGCGGCTCGGGCTGACCGACCGGCCGGTGGTGGTCTGCGTCTCGCGGCTCGTGCCGCGCAAGGGCCAGGACACCCTGATCAGGGCCCTGCCCCGGATCCTCGCCGCCGAGCCGGACGCCGTGCTGCTGATCGTCGGCGGCGGACCGTACGAGCGGGACCTGCGCCGGCTGGCCCACGACAGGGGGGTCGCGGCCTCCGTGCGCTTCACCGGGTCCGTGCCCTGGTCCGAGCTGCCCGCGCACTACGGCGCCGGGGACGTCTTCGCCATGCCGTGCCGCACCCGGCGGGGCGGACTGGACGTCGAGGGGCTCGGGATCGTCTACCTGGAGGCCTCCGCCACCGGCCTGCCCGTGGTCGCGGGCGACTCCGGCGGCGCCCCCGACGCCGTGCTCGACGGCGAGACCGGCTGGGTCGTACCCGGGGGCTCGCCCGCCGAGGCCGCCGAACGCATCGTCGCCCTCCTCGGGGACGCCGAGCTGCGCCGCCGGATGGGGGAGCGGGGGCGGCGGTGGGTGGAGGAGAAGTGGCGCTGGGACCTGCTGGCGGAGAAGCTCACGTCCCTCCTGTAAGGGGTCCTTGCACCTCTCGTACGGGAACAAGGGAAACCGGTGGACATTTCCCGTCGTACGCCCTGGTGGGTACGGGAAAATCCGCCCATGCTGCGCTCATGGCAGCAGAACTGATACAGCGTCAGCTGACGAGACGTCACATACTTGGTATGGCCGCCCTCCAGACGGCGGCCGCCCTCGGCTTCACCCGCGTGAGCCTCACGTCCGCCCGTGCCGCCGAACCCGACGCGGTCGACTCCGCCCCCGCGGTCGTCGTCGGCTCGGGCTACGGCGGTGCCGTCGCCGCCCTCCGCCTCGGCCAGGCCGGCATCCGCACCCTCGTCCTCGAAATGGGCCGGATGTGGAACACACCCGGCCCCGACGGCACGGTCTTCTGTTCCACGAGCGCGCCCGACCAGCGCTCCATGTGGTTCCGCACCCGGACCGAGGCGCCCCTGTCCACCTTCCTGTGGCTGGACGTCGTCAACCGGGACATCGGCCTGTTCCCCGGTGTCCTGGACCGCGTGCACTTCGCGAACATGTCCGTCTACGTCGGCCGCGGTGTGGGCGGCGGCTCCCTCGTCAACGGCGGGATGGCGGTCACCCCGCTCCCGTCCTACTTCGCCGAGCAGTTCCCGACCGTCGACGTCAACGAGATGTACTCCACGTACTTCCCGCGCGCCCGTGCGATGCTCGGCGTCAACACCGTCGACCCCGCCTGGTTCGAGGCGACGGAGTGGTACCGGTTCTCGCGGGTCTCCCGCAAGCACGCACAGAACGCGGGACTGAGGACCACCTTCGTGCCCAACGTCTACGACTTCGGGTACATGCGGCGCGAGGCGGCCGGCACGGCGACGAAGTCGGCGCTCGCCGGCGAGGTCATCTACGGCAACAACCACGGCAAGCGCAGCCTCGACAAGACCTACCTCGCCGCCGCGCTCGGCACCGGCAACGTCACCGTCCACACCCTGGAGAAGGTCCGCGCCGTCAGCCGCGCCGCCGACGGCACCTACGTGCTGACCGCCGACCGCGTCGACGCCACCGGCAAGGTCGTCGAGACCAAGCAGTACGGCTGCACCTACCTGTTCCTCGGCGGCGGCAGCCTCGGCACCAGCGAACTCCTCGTCCGGGCCCGGGAGACCGGCACCCTGCCCGCGCTGGACCCGAGCGTCGGGGCCGGCTGGGGGACCAACGGCAACGTGATGCTGGGGCGGGCCAACCACCTGTGGGACACCGTCGGCGCCCACCAGTCCACCATGCCGGTCATGGGCATCGACGACTGGGCCAACACCGCCAACCCCGTCTTCGCGGAGATCGCCCCGCTGCCGACGGGACTGGAGCACTGGGTCAGCCTCTACCTGGCGATCACCAAGAACCCGCAGCGCGCCTCCTTCACCTACGACAACGCCACGGACGGCGTCCGGCTCGGCTGGACGGCCGCGCAGAGCGCCGTCTCCGTCGCCATGGCCAAGAAGCTGTTCGACCGGATCAACTCCGCCAACGCGACCGTCTACCGCTACGACCTGTTCGGCTCCCCCAGCAAGGTGTTCGCCGACGACTTCACCTACCACCCGCTCGGCGGCTGCGTGCTGGGGAGGGCGACCGACGACTACGGCCGGGTGAAGGGTTACCCGCGCCTGTACGTCACCGACGGCTCGCTCGTGCCGGGGTCGATCGGGGTGAACCCGTTCGTCACCATCACCGCGCTCGCCGAACGCACGATGGCGCGGGTCCTCGCCGAGGACACCGCGCCATGAGCCGACTCCGGTCCTACTTCGCGTAGATCGCCTCGATCTCCGTCGCGTAGTCCTTCGCCACGACGTTGCGCTTGAGCTTCAACGACGGGGTGAGGTGACCGGAGTCCTCCGTGAACTGGGAGGAGAGAATGCGGAACTTCCGCACCGATTCCGCCTTCGACACCGCGGCGTTGCCGTCGTCGATCGCCGACTGGACGGCGGCCAGCAGGTCGGCGTCCTCGCGCAGCGACGCCGCGGTGGAGCCCGCCGGCTTGCCGTGGTCGGCACACCAACGGCCCAGGAACTCCTCGTCGATGGTGACCAGCGCGCCCACGAACGGCCGCCCGTCGCCCACCACCATGCACTCCGCGACCAGGGCGTGCGCGCGGATGCGGTCCTCGATCACGGCCGGGGCCACGTTCTTGCCGCCCGCGGTGACGATGATCTCCTTCTTGCGTCCGGTGATCCTGAGGTAGCCGTCCTCGTCGAGGGTGCCGATGTCGCCGGTGTGGAACCAGCCGTCGGCCAGCGCCTCCGCGGTCGCGCCGGGGTTGTTCCAGTACTCCTTGAACAGGTGCTCGCCGTGCAGCAGCACCTCCCCGTCGTCCGCGATGCGCACCACCGAGCCCGGCAGCGGCTGACCGACCGTGCCGATCTTCTGCCGGTCCCAGGGGTTGAACGCGGTCGCGGCACAGGACTCCGTCAGGCCGTAGCCCTCCAGGACGGTGAAGCCGATGCCGCGGAAGAAGTGGCCCAGCCGCTCGCCCAGCGGGGCGCCACCGGAGATCGCGTACTCGCCGCGCCCGCCGAGCACCGCGCGCAGCTTGCTGTAGACCAGCCTGTCGAACACCCGGTGCTTGATCTTCAGCCCGAGCGACGGTCCGGACGGCAGGTCCAGCGCCTTGCTGTACGCGATCGCGGTGTCCGCCGCCTTGTCGAAGATCGCGCCCTTGCCGTCGGCCTGCGCCTTGGCCCGCGCGGAGTTGTACACCTTCTCGAAGACGCGCGGCACGCCCAGGATCAGCGTCGGCCGGAAGGACGCCAGCTCGTCCGTGAGGTTCTTGATGTCCGGGACGGTGCCCAGCTTGATCGGCGCCATCATCGGGGCGATCTGCACCAGACGCCCGAAGACGTGCGCGAGCGGAAGGAAGAGCAGCACGCTGCACTCGCCGGTGCGGAACAGCGGCCGCAGCCGCTCCACCACGTTCCCGCACTCCGCGAAGAAGCTGCGGTGGGTCAGGACGCAGCCCTTGGGCCGGCCGGTCGTGCCGGAGGTGTAGACGATGGTGGCCGGGTCGTCGGCCTTGGCGAGCGAGCTGCGCTCCTCGACCGTCTGGTCCGAGACGTCCTTGCCGAGCCGCCCGAGCTCCTCGAGACCCCCCGCCTCGATCTGCCACACGTGCTTGAGGGCGGGCAGGGTCTCGCGCACCGACTCCACGGCGGCGGCGTGGTTGTCCAGCTCGACGACGACGGCGGTGGCGCCCGAGTCGGAGAGGATCCACTGCACCTGCTCCGGCGAACTCGTCTCGTAGACCGGCACGGTGACCGCGCCCGCGCACCAGATCGCGAAGTCGAGCAGCGTCCACTCGTAGCGGGTGCGCGACATCAGACCGACCCGGTCGCCGGGCTGGACCCCGGAGGCGATGAGGCCCTTGGCGGCGGCGTGCACCTCGGCGAGGAAGGCGGCGGCCGACACGTCCTGCCAGGCGCCGCCCGCCTTGCGGGCGATGACGGCGACGTCGGGATGCTGCGCGGCGTTTCTGCGGACGATGTCGGTCAGATTGCCGTCCGCAGGGACCTCGTACAAAGCCGGAAGGCTGAACTCGCGCAAGACTGCTGCTCCTCATAGGGCGCCGGCGCCACGACGTTGTGTGATGCGACGGTGCGGTCCAAGGCTCGGGCGGGAACTCAGGACGTCGGTGGTTGAAATCCTGAGCACGACTGGACCGACCGGACGTTACCCGCCGGTATGGCTTCTTCGACAGGGGGCCCGACGAGATGTTCGCTGCGTCACACAGATGGGTGTTTCCTCGCGCAGAGTAGTCCACGCGGTTACTGACTGGCCAGTAACCGCAGGTCCCACCGCCACTGTTCACGTATGCCGCACAGCCCTACCCTTGATCGTCATGGCATCCACACCGTCCGGGACCCGCAGGACACGCGTTCACGTGGTCAGCGACGTACACGGCAACGCACGCGACCTCGCCCGGGCCGGTGACGGCGCCGACGCCCTGATCTGCCTCGGCGACCTCGTCCTGTTCCTGGACTACGCCGACCACTCCCGCGGCATCTTCCCCGACCTGTTCGGCGTGGAGAACGCCCACCGGATCGTCGAACTGCGCACCGCCCGCCGCTTCGCCGAGGCGAGCGCGTTCGGCAGGCAGCTGTGGGCGGGCGTCGGCGAGGACCGGGCGACGGTGATCGAACAGGCGGTGCGCAAGCAGTACGCCGAGCTGTTCGCGGCCTTCCCCACCCCGACGTACGCCACCTACGGCAACGTCGACATGCCGCCCCTGTGGCGGGAGTACGCCGGGCCCGGCACGACCGTTCTCGACGGCGAACGGGTCGAGATCGGCGGCTGGGTCTTCGGCTTCGTCGGCGGCGGGCTGCGCACCCCGATGCGGACGCCGTACGAGATCAGCGACGAGGAGTACGCGGCGAAGATCGAGGCCGTCGGCGAGGTGGACGTGCTGTGCACGCACATCCCGCCGGAGGTACCGGAACTGGTCTACGACACCGTCGCGCGCCGCTTCGAACGCGGCAGCCGGGCCCTGCTGGACGCCATCCGCCGCACCCGGCCCCGCTACTCCCTGTTCGGGCACGTCCATCAGCCGCTGGCGCGGCGCATGCGGATCGGGGCGACCGAGTGCGTGAACGTGGGGCACTTCGCGGGCAGCGGCAAGCCGTGGGCACTCCAGTGGTGAGGCGCGCCCGACGCGGGTGAAGGCGGCAGGTCGGGCGCGCGGTAGCCTTCACGCTGCACACGCGTGCGCACGCAGGCGCACGGCGACCTCTCCCTGACCGGCCCGCATCCTGAGGAGCCACGGCGATGGCGGAATACACCAGCTCGAGCATCACGATCGAGGCGGCACCGGCCGACGTCATGGCGGTCATCGCCGACTTCGCCCGTTACCCGGACTGGACCGGCGAGGTGAAGGAGGCCGAGGTCCTCGCGACCGACGCCGCGGGCCGCGCCGAGCAGGTCCGGCTGGTCATGGACGCGGGCGCGATCAAGGACGACCAGACGCTGGCCTACACCTGGACCGGCGAGCACGAGGTCTCCTGGACGCTCGTCAAGTCCCAGATGCTGCGGTCCCTGGACGGCTCCTACCTCCTCAAGCCGGCGGCCGGGGGCGGCACGGAGGTCACCTACCAGCTGACCGTCGACGTCAAGATCCCGATGCTCGGCATGATCAAGCGCAAGGCCGAGAAGGTCATCATCGACCGGGCGCTGGCGGGCCTGAAGAAGCGGGTGGAGTCGGGCAGGTGACGGGGTACCCGGAGCCGGTGCGACCGTCGCACCGAAGGCGTCGCATCCAGGCCTTCCCCGAGGCCTGAACGGCCTCGTCCGCGAGCGCCGGACCGGCCGGGAGCCGTCCGGGCGTCCGCGAACGGGCCCGTAGCCGAAACTCCGTTACCGTTCACCCTCATGCGCACCCTCCTGATCACCGGCCCGGGCGGCGGCGGCCGTACGACCGTCGCCGCGGCCACCGCCCTGCGCGAGGCCGCCGGTGGCACCCGCACGCTCGTGCTCAGTGCCGACCGCACCGACACCCTGGGGGCGGCACTCGGCGTGCCGACGGGGACGCGGCCCGTGCGGGTCGCTCCGGCCCTCACCGCCTGGCGCCCCGACGCAGGCGCCGGCTTCCGGGAGGACCTCGGCGGCTTCCAGGACCGCGCCTCGACCGTCCTCGACCTGCTCGGCGCCTCCCGGCTCGACCCCGAGGAGGTCACTCCCCTGCCCGGCGCCGAGGAGCTCACCCTGTTGCGCGCCCTGCGCGACGCCGCCCTCGGCGGCGCCCACGACCTCCTCGTCGTCGACCTGCCGCCCACCGCACAGGCCCTCGCCCTCCTCTCCCTGCCCGAGGAACTGCGCCGCTACCTGCGCCGGCTGCTCCCCCCGGAACGGCAGGCCGCCCGCGCCCTGCGCCCGGTCCTCGGCCGTCTGGCCGGCGTCCCCATGCCCGCCGAGTGGCTGTACGAGACGACCGCCCGCTGGGACGTGGAGCTGGCCGCGGTGGAGTCCGTCCTCGCCGACCGCCAGACCGCCGTCCGCCTCGTCGCCGAACCCGGGCCGGCCGGGGACGACGCCGTCCGCGACGCCCGGCTCGGCCTCGCCCTGCGCGGCCTGCCCGTGGAGGCGCTCGTCGCCAACCGCGTCCTGCCGCAGGAGGCCTTCGACGGCGGCCTCCTCTCCTCGCTCGTCGCCCAGCAGCGGAAGTACCTGGGGGAGTGGACCGGGGCGCACCCCCTCGCCCATCTCGGCCGCGACCCCCGCGGCGCCGACGACCTCACCGCGCTGGCCGTCCCCGGCGTCGACCCGGCCGCCTCCCCCGTCGAGTGGCGCGTCGCCGACCGGCTGGCGGACGACGGCGTGCTGGTGTGGCACCTCCCCCTGCCCGGCGCGATACGCGACGGCCTCGACCTCGTCCGGCGCGGTGACGAGCTCGTCGTCACCGCCGGGCCCTTCCGCCGGATCGTCCCGCTGCCCTCCGCCCTGCGCCGCTGCACCGTCGACGGCGCCGCCCTGCGCGACGGGGAGCTGCGAGTGCGGTTCGCGCCGGATCCCGCGCTGTGGCCGCGGACACGGTGAACCGCGTACCGCTGTTCGGGTAACGTCGTAGGGACGAGCCGTAGTCAGGAGTCCGTCATGAGCGAAGAGCCCCCCGCACCCGACGCCGCCGGCGAGGATGCCTTCGCCGAGGGACCGCGCGCCGCCGACGCCGACGCCTGGGCCACCGCCTGCGCCGAGGACCTGGAGGCCGAGAAGGCCCGCCGCCGCGACCGGCACGGCCCGCCGCCCGGCTCGGCCGCCGAGGAACTGCGCAGGCTCGTCGACACGGTCGCCGACAAGCTCTCCGGCCTGCAGTCGCCGCTCCTCGGCGCGGTCGCCGGGCCCGCCGCCCAGCAGGTGGTGCGCCAGGTCGTCGAGCAGGCCAAGGCCGCCGTCGAACCCGTCATCGAGCGCAATCCGGACGTCTTCGACCACCTGGCCGCCGCGGGCAACGAACTGCTCGCCGCCTACCGCTCCGCCGTCCAGCAGCAGGAGCGGCGCTGGACGGCCCGGGCCGGCGACGACCTCGCCGAGGACCTCGACGACCGCCGGGACGGCGACGAGGGCACCGGCCCCGGTCAGCGCATCGACCTGGACTGAGGGCCCGGGTCCCTCACGCCCCGGCGCCGTTCTCCCCCCGCCCACCGGGCGGACGACGGGCCCCCGACGACAGGGGCTCGGGTACGGTTGGCCGTAGCGGGGCTCGACCGAAACTGAGGGATTCATGGGACTCACCATCGGCGTCGACATCGGCGGCACGAAGATCGCGGCCGGCGTGGTCGACGAGGAAGGCAACATCCTCTCGACCTTCAAGGTGCCGACCCCCACCACGCCCGAGGCCATCGTGGACGCCATCGCCTCGGCGGTGGAGGGCGCGCGCGCCGGCCACGAGATCGTCGGCGTGGGCATCGGAGCGGCCGGTTACGTCAACCGGCAGCGCTCCACCGTCTACTTCGCACCCAACATCGACTGGCGCAACGAGCCGCTCAAGGAGAAGGTCGAGGCACGCGTCCACCTCCCCGTCGTCGTGGAGAACGACGCCAACGCGGCCGCGTGGGGCGAGTACAAGTTCGGCGCGGGCAAGGGCCACCGCAACGTCATCTGCATCACGCTCGGCACCGGCCTCGGCGGCGGCATCATCATCGGCAACAAGCTGCGCCGCGGTCACTTCGGCGTGGCCGCCGAGTTCGGTCACATCCGCATGGTGCCGGACGGCCTGCTGTGCGGCTGCGGCAGCCAGGGATGCTGGGAGCAGTACGCCTCCGGCCGTGCCCTGGTGCGGTACGCCAAGCAGCGCGCCAACGCCACCCCGGAGCGGGCCGAGGTCCTGCTGGGGCTCGGCGACGGCACCCCCGACGGCATCGAGGGCAAGCACATCTCCATGGCAGCCCGCCAGGGCGACCCGGTCGCCGTCGACTCCTACCGCGAGCTCGCCCGCTGGGCGGGTGCCGGTCTCGCCGACCTCGCCTCCCTCTTCGACCCCTCCGCCTTCATCGTCGGCGGCGGGCTCTCCGACGAGGGCGACCTGGTGCTCGACCCGATCCGCAAGTCGTACAAGCGCTGGCTCGTCGGCGGCAACTGGCGCCCGGTCGCCGACGTGATCGCCGCCCAGCTCGGCAACAAGGCGGGCCTGGTCGGCGCGGCGGACCTGGCCCGCGAGCCCGACCCGATCATGTAGGAGCACCTGTTCGAGTTCTCCGCGCCCCGGGAAGGGGCGCGGAGAACCGTGCGCGCCGCCACACGCCCGCAGGCCTCAAGGGACAAGTGCGCCCGGGTCGTCGGCGTAGATTGACGCCCATGACGCCGCTCCCCCCTTCCCGCACCGAACCGGACGGTTCCGCGGTCATCAGGGTCCTGAGCTACAACATCCGCTCACTGCGCGACGACACCTCGGCTCTCGTCCGCGTCATGCGGGCCTGCGCCCCCGACCTGGTCCTCCTCCAGGAAGCGCCCCGTTTCTTCCGCTGGCGCAAGAAGCTCGCCCGCCTCGCCCGCTCCGCCGACCTCGTCGTCCTCTCCGGCGGCGGCAGCGCGGCGGGCCCGGCGCTGCTCTGCTCCCTCAGGGCCACCGTCGAACGCACCGAGGACGTGCTGCTGCCCCTCACGCCGGGCCGGCACCGCCGCGGCTTCTCGACCGCGGTCGTCCGCTTCGCCGGAACCCGCCTCGGCGTCCTCGGCTGCCACCTCGGCCTGGCCCGGGACGAGCGGTACGAGCAGGGCGGCATGCTCCTGGACCGGCTGGCCGGCATGGGCGTGGAGGACGCCGTCGCGGGCGGCGACCTCAACGAGGGACCGGCCGGTCCGACCTTCACCCGGCTCGCCGACCGCCTCCAGGACTGCCGTGCCGTCGCGCCCTGGGGAGCCGCGCACACCTTCCCGGCCACCGCCCCCGACCGCCGGATCGACGCGATCTTCGCGACCGAGGGCGTCGAGGTGCTCGGCTGCGGGGTGCCGCTGGGGCTCCCCGGCGTCACCGGGGCGGACCTGACGGCGGCCACCGACCACCTCCCGGTCCTGGCCGCCCTCAGAGTCCGGGCCCGAAACCCGCCGCCCGGGTCGGGGCGCAGGACGGTGACGGGGCAGTTCGACCCCCCGCGTCCGTGGCCGGATCCGAGCGCGAGGGTCTAGGGGTCCTTGCACCATGCCCGCCCGGGCCGCGCGGCCTGATCGGGAGCTCATGGTGCAAGGACCCCTCAGGGGTGTGTCTCAGTCCTGTGCGGGACTTCCGACACACCCCCTAGACGACCGCCCCGCGCCCCGGGTCGCCGTCGTCCTCGTCGTCCGGGCGCATGCGGATCACCAGCGTGGCGAAGCCGCCGAGGAACCCGCCGATGCCGACCGTCGTCAGCCACCACGTCATCTCCCAGCCGAGCACCACGGCCAGCAGGAGCAGGACGGGCCCGCCGAGCACCCCGAGCCAGGCGAACCGGGCCGTGGTGTCGGCCGGGGGCAGCGGCGGCGGCTCCGGCGGCACGAAGTGGCCCTCGTCGCCGTCTTCGAAGTCCGCCTCGGCAGGCTCGGGCGGCGAGTAGTCGCGCGGGCCCACGCCGACCCCGGGCGCGAACGAGACGGAACTGCCCAGCGGCCCGGCCGGCTTCTTGCCCGCGGGCTCCTCCGGCTTCTCGGGCCCCTCACCCGAACCCGCCCCGGCCGCCCCCTCGTCGTTGGTGTCGACCTCCAGCAGCGCCAGGTCCTCGACCGACTTGAACGGCTTGGCGCCCGGAGGGTCCGCGGGCTCCTCGCCGTACCCCGCGACGATCGCCGCCCACGCGGCCTCCTCGTCGAAGGGCACGCTCTGCTCCTCCGGCTCGTCGCGGTTCGGGCCGTCCCCGCGGTCCGGGCCGCTCCCGCGGTTCTCGCGGTCCTCGCGGTCCTCGCGGTCGGAGTCGTGCTCAGCCACCTGCCGTCGTCCCTTCCTTGCCGACACCGGGTGCGAGCCGGCCGATGAACGCGAGACTCTCCGCGAAGATCCGGTCCGCGTCGTGGTCCAACGTCGCCACGTGGTAGCTCTGTTCCAGCAGGACCTCGGTCACGTCCGTCGACGACACCCGGCCGAGGACCCGCGCCGAGTCGACCGCCGGCACCACGTGGTCCCGCTGGCTGCGCAGCAGCAGCAGCGGCTGGGTCACCTGCGGCAGGTCGCCGTCGACCAGCCGCAGGAAGGTCCGCAGCGAGTGCGCGGCGTGCAGCGGCACCCGCTCGTACCCCGTCTCCAGGGCTCCCTCCAGCGCGATGTCGCTCACGATGCCCTTGGTGGTCCGCACGAGATGACGGACCAGCGGCAGGGCGTATGCGGACAGGCCGTGCACCTTGTTCGCCGGATTGACCACCACGACGCCCTCGACGGCCGCTCCGTGCTTCGCGGCGAGCCGCAGCGCCAGGGAGCCGCCCATGGAGAGCCCGGCCACGAAGACGCGCGCGCAGCGGTCGCGCAGGGACCGCAGCTCGCGGTCCACCTCCGCGTACCAGTCGGGCCAGCCGGTGACCGCCAGGTCCTCCCACCGTGTGCCGTGCCCCGGCAGCAGGGGCAGGGACACCGTCAGGCCGTGCGAGGCCAGGTACCGCGCCCAGGGGCGCAGCGACTGCGGGGAACCGGTGAAGCCGTGGCAGAGGAGGACCCCCACCTCCCCGCCCTCATGGCGGTACGGCTCGGCTCCAGGAAGGACCGGCACCTTCGGTCTCCTGTCTTCGTCATGTCTCGATGGGAGGGACGTGTGGTTCACCGTACGCGACCGCACTGACACCGACCAGGGCCGTCGGAGCCTTTGACACCGCTGCGGGTTAAGGTCTGATCGACACATAACAGGAGGCACTCGGTTTGTTGTACGGCGCGATGAAGGTTTCCGTCGGGGGGCCGCTGAAGATGATCTTCAGGCCCTGGGTGGAAGGCCTGGAGAACGTTCCCGCCGAGGGCCCCGCGATCCTGGCGAGCAACCACCTCTCCTTCTCCGACTCGTTCTTCCTGCCCGCGGTCCTGGACCGCAAGGTCACCTTCATCGCGAAGGCCGAGTACTTCACCACGCCCGGGGTGAAGGGCCGGCTGACGGCGGCCTTCTTCAAGGGTGTGGGCCAGCTGCCGGTGGACCGCTCCGGCGCGCGCGGCGCGGGCGAGGCCGCCATCAGGAGCGGTATAGAGGTGCTGGAGCGCGGTGAGCTGTTCGGGATCTACCCCGAGGGCACCCGCTCTCCGGACGGCCGGCTCTACCGGGGCAAGCCCGGCGGCCTCGCGCGCGTGGCGCTCGCCACCGGCGCGCCCGTGATCCCCGTGGCCATGATCGACACCGAGAAGATCCAGCCGCCCGGCAAGGTGATGCCGAAGGTGATGCGGCCCGGCATCCGCATCGGCCGGCCGCTGGACTTCAGCCGGTACCACGGCATGGACCACGACCGGTTCGTGCTCCGCGCGGTGACCGACGAGGTCATGTACGAGATCATGAAGCTCTCCGGCCAGGAGTACGTCGACATGTACGCGACCGCCGCCAAGCGGCAGCTCGCGGAGGCGGCGAAGGCCGAGAAGGAGGCGGGCAAGGCCGCCCGGGAAGCGGAGAGGGCCGCGCAGGCGGCACTCGCGCAGGCGGAGAAGGACCAGGCGAAGAAGGAGAAGTCCGAGTCCTAGACGGGCGGGGACGGGGACGAGGGGGCGGGGGACATGGCCAGGCGCGAAAGAGTCATGCGGATGTCGGTCGAGCTGCCGCTGTGGCGTGCGCTCACCGCCTACCGGGTGCTGACCATGCTGTACGCGGTCGGACTGTTCGTCTCCGCCTACGACGCCTACGACCGGCCCGGCATCGCGCTCGCCTACTTCGCCGTGCTGTGCGTCTGGACGCTCGCCACCCTGCCCCGCGTGCAGAACGCGACCGCCTGCACCAGGCGCTTCCTCGCCGCCGACCTCGCCGTCGCGCTCATCGGCATCGTCCTCACCCCGCTGGTCGTCGACGACCAGCACATCCTGGACGGCGGCCCCACCCTGCCGTCGATATGGACGGCCGGCTCGGTCCTGGCGTTCGCCGTGAAGGGCGGCTGGCGCTGGGCCGCGTTCGCCTCCACGACGGTCGCCGTCGCCAACCTGATCGAGCGCGGCCACCCGGCCCGCGACACCGTCCACAACGTGATCCTCGTCTGGGTCGCCTCCATCGCCATCGGCTACGTCGTCGAGGTGGCCCGCGCCTCCGAGCGCACCCTCGCCCGCGCCCTGGAGATCGAGGCCGCGACCCGCGAGCGGGAGCGGCTCGCCCGGGACATCCACGACAGCGTGCTCCAGGTGCTGGCCATGGTGCAGCGGCGCGGCGCGGTCATCGGCGGCGAGGCGGCCGAGCTGGGCCGTATGGCCGGCGAGCAGGAGGTCGCCCTGCGCACCCTGGTCTCAGGGGGGCTGCTGCCGGTCTCCCGGGTCTCGGAGGACGCGGCCGAGGGGGCCGTCGTCCGGGCCGTCGAGGCGGATCCCGACGACGACGGCCCGCTCGACCTGCGCACGCTGCTCGCCCCCTACGCCTCCGCGAAGATCTCCCTCGCCGAGCCGGGCGCCCCGGTTCCCCTGCCCCCGGCCGCCGCCCGCGAGCTGGCCGCCGCCGTCGGGGCCGCCTTGGACAACGTGCACCGGCACGCCGGGGAACAGGCGCGCGCGTGGATCCTCGTCGAGGACGAGCCCGACGAGGTGATCGTGACCGTACGGGACGACGGACCCGGTATCCCCGAGGGGCGGCTCGCCCAGGCCGAGGGGGAGGGACGGCTCGGGGTGGCCCTGTCGATCCGGGGCCGGCTGCGCGACATCGGCGGCGGCGCCGAGCTGATCTCGACTCCCGGGCAGGGCACGGAGGTCGAGCTGAAGGTACCGAAGGTCTCCCGGGGGAAGGCAGGAAAGCGATGAGCGACGAGGTCCCGATCAAGGTCATGGTGGTCGACGACCACCCCATGTGGCGTGACGCGGTCGCCCGGGACCTGGCCGAGTCCGGCTTCGAGGTGGTCGCCACCGCGGGGGACGGCGAACAGGCCGTGCGCCGCGCCCGGGCCGCCTCGCCCGACGTGCTGGTGCTCGACCTGAACCTGCCCGCCAAGCCCGGCGTCCAGGTCTGCAAGGAACTCGTCGGCCACAACCCGGCGTTGCGCGTCCTCGTCCTGTCGGCGAGCGGCGAACACGCCGACGTGCTCGAGGCCGTGAAGTCGGGGGCCACCGGCTACCTGCTGAAGTCGGCGTCGACGGAGGAACTGCTCGACGCGGTGCGCCGCACGGCCGTCGGCGACCCCGTGTTCACCCCGGGTCTGGCCGGGCTGGTCCTCGGCGAGTACCGCCGGCTCGCCTCCGAGCCCGCGCCCGCCGCCGACGCCGACGAGCCGGGCGCACCGCGGCTGACCGACCGCGAGACCGAGGTGCTGCGTCTGGTCGCCAAGGGGCTGAGCTACAAGCAGATCGCCGAACGTCTCGTCATCTCCCACCGCACGGTCCAGAACCACGTCCAGAACACCCTCGGCAAGCTCCAGCTGCACAACCGGGTGGAACTGGTGCGGTACGCGATAGAACGCGGCCTCGACGACGCGTGAGGGGCGCGCGACACTGACCCTTCGTCAGGCAACTGCGGCGAAGGGACACGTCCATGCGCGTCGGAGTACTGACCGGAGGCGGCGACTGCCCCGGGCTCAACGCCGTCATCCGGGCCATCGTCCGCAAGGGCGTGCAGGAGTACGGCCACGACTTCGTCGGCTTCCGGGACGGCTGGCGGGGGCCGCTCGCGGGGGACGCGGTGCGGCTCGACATCCCCGCGGTGCGCGGCATCCTGCCCCGCGGCGGCACCATCCTCGGCTCGTCGCGGACCAACCCCCTCAAGGAGCGGGACGGCATCCGCCGGATCAGGCAGACCCTGGCGAAGCGGCGGATCGACGCCCTCATCACCATCGGTGGCGAGGACACCCTCGGCGTCGCCGCCCGCCTCTTCGACGAGCACGGCGTCCCGTGCGTGGGCGTGCCGAAGACCATCGACAACGACCTGTCCGCCACCGACTACACTTTCGGCTTCGACACCGCGGTCGGCATCGCCACGGAGGCGATCGACCGCCTGCACACCACGGCCGAGTCCCACATGCGGGTCCTGGTCTGCGAGGTGATGGGCCGCCACGCCGGCTGGATCGCGCTGCACTCCGGCCTCGCGGGCGGCGCCAACGTCATCCTCGTCCCCGAGCAGCGCTTCGACGTGGAGCAGGTGTGCGCCTGGATCACCTCCCGCTTCAAGGCGTCGTACGCCCCGATCGTGGTCATCGCCGAAGGGGCCATGCCCAAGGACGGCCAAATGGTGCTCAAGGACGAGTCGCTGGACTCCTTCGGGCACGTCCGGCTGTCCGGTGTGGGCGAATGGCTGGCCAAGCAGATCGAGAAGCGCACGGGGAAGGAGGCCCGCACGACGGTCCTCGGACACATCCAGCGCGGCGGCACCCCGAGCGCCTTCGACCGCTGGCTCGCCACCCGCTTCGGCCTGCACGCCATCGACGCCGTCCACGAGAACGACTTCGGCACGATGGTCGCACTGCGCGGAACGGACATCGTCCGCGTACCGATCGCGGACGCCACGGCCCGCCTGAAGACGGTCGACCCGAAGCTGTACGAGGAGGCCGGCGTCTTCTTCGGCTAGGGGGTGTTTCGAAAGTCCCGCACAGCACCCACGGCGCCCGGGCACGCCCTCTCGCCGGGACCGCACAGGACTTTCGAAACACCCCCTGGGCCTGTCGTCCGGATCTGGTCGCAGGGACCCCGCGTCCGCGGCACGACCCGGACGACAGGTTGCGGCGACCGCCGAGCCGACTACGGAGCGGGCCGCCGTTCGGCGAACGTGCCGGTGTCGCGCACCGCGGCGACCAGCTCACGGACGACGGCGGTCCCGTTCAGCGTCAGTACCGACTCCGGGTGGAACTGCACCCCGGCGAACCCCCGTCCGCGCAGCGCGTGCACCTCGCCGCTCCCGCTGCGGCTCACCTCCACGGCGCGCGCGGCCAGTTCGGCGGCCGTCGCGTCGTCGCAGCGCGCCACGAAGCTGTTGTAGAAGCCGACGGTCTCCCTCCGCCCGAACAGGTCGATCTCCGTCTGCGCCCCCTGGTACGGGATCTCCTTGCGTACGATCTCCAGCCCCAGCTCGGCCGCGATCAGCTCGTGCCCGAGGCAGACGCCGAGCACGCCGTGCCGGTGTCCCCGGATCACCTCGGCGGTCAGGGACCGCAGGAAGCGCATCTTCGGGTCGGCCGTGTCCGAGGGGTCACCCGGGCCCGGTCCCAGTACCACCGGTCCCGCGTGCGCCGCCACGGTCTCCCGCAGCCCCGGCTCGTCGAACCGCCGCACGGTGACCGTCAGTCCCGACGAGCGCAGCATGTGCGCGAGCATCGCCGTGAACGTGTCCTCGCCGTCGACCACCAGGGCGTGGCCGCTCAGCTCCCGCGACCGCTCCTGCAACCGCAGCCAGAACGGCGCCAGTGAGGCCCGCCGCCCGTCCAGCGCCGCCCGCACCCGCGGATCGTCGGCGAGCCTCGGCCGTACGGACTCGTGCCGCGGCCGACCCGGGCGCACCCCCAGCGCGGCCAGCACGCCCGCCGCCTTCGCGTGGGTCTCCGCGACCTCGCCCGCCGGATCGGAGCCGCGCACCAGCGTCGCCCCGACCGGCACCCGCAGCCGCCCGTCCGCGTCGATGTCGGCGGTGCGGATGAGGATGGGGGAGTCGAGGGTCTGGGCGCCGCCCGAGTCCCTGCCGAGGAGTGCCAGCGCCCCGGCGTAGTAGCCGCGCCCGCCGACCTCGTGCCGCTCGATGACCCGGCACGCGTTCTGCACGGGGGAGCCGGTGACGGTCGCCGCGAAAAGGGTCTCCCTCAACACCTCCCGCACGTCCAGCGAGGACCGGCCGCGCAGCTCGTACTCGGTGTGCGCGAGGTGCGCCATCTCCTTCAGCCGGGGCCCGACCACCACCCCGCCCATGTCGCCGACCGTGCACATCATCTTGAGCTCCTCGTCGACGACCATCGACAGTTCCTCGGTCTCCTTGGTGTCGGCGAGGAAGTCCAGCAGGTGCTCCGGCGTCGGCCCCCCGACCGGATAGCGGTAGGTCCCGCTGATCGGGTTCATCACGACCGTCCCGCCGGACATCCGCACGTGCACCTCCGGGCTCGCGCCCACGAGGGTCCGCTCCCCGGTGTGGACGACGAACGTCCAGTACGCGCCGCGCTCGCCCTCCAGCAGCCGCCGGAACAGGGCGAGCGCGTCCGCCCGGGAGAAGCCGGCGATCTCCCCCCGGTACGTCCGCCGGATGACGAAGTTCGCGCCCTCGCCCCGCCCGATCTCCTCCCGCAGCACCCGTCCGACGATCTCGGCGTACTCCTCGTCACCGACGTCGAACCCGCCGCCGTCGACCCGCACGTCGTGGTCGGGGAGCTCGGCGAGGGCCCGGGCGAGGTCGATCTCGTGGGTCTCCTCGGGGGTGAGGACGGTCAGCGGTGTGCCGTCGTCGCGGACGTCGAAGCCGCGCTCGCGGATCTGGCGGAACGGGACGAGCGCGAGGCCCTCGCCGGGGAGGTCGGCGAGGCGGTCGCAGGTCGCGACCGGCCCCAGGAGCACTTCCACGGTCCGCTCGTCGCGGCCGGGCGTGCGACGGCGGAGCAGGGCGAAGGGGCGGGTGTCGTGCAGCAGATCGCGCAGATGCATGGGTCCGTGTCCTTCTCGACGAGTTGCGATGAGGAGGAACGACCCGGGCTCACGAACACCGAAGGCCGCCCCTCGGGCGGCCTTCGCGAAGTCTTGCGTACGCGCAGTCAGTGGGCCGCCGGATGAGCGGTCCACCACCAGTTCTGGATCTGGGTCGAAAGCGCGAACATGCGCCGAACCCTACCCCATCCGCCGTGCCGCATCCGGTGGACGCTCGCGCCGTCCGATGAGTGCTCGCTCTGATGTTCGGTGAATATGCTCGATCTTCGCCCTAGGATCACTCTGCGTTGCATGTTCCAGACCACACGCGAAGGGGTGGGTGTGTCACTCACACGCAGACTGAGGCCGTTGGCCTTCGTGGCGGCCGCGGCCGCTCTGTTCTCCGGCCTCACGGCACCGTCTGCGACGGCCGTCGACGAGCCGACCATGACGAAGCTGGCGCTCAGCGGCGACCGGTTCAAGATGACCGACACCAGCTATGTGGCCGCCACGAACAACCTCTACAACAACCACCTCACCCGCCACGCCGACCTGGCCGAGGTGCTCACCGCCGACCACACGACGAACTCGGCCGGGGCGACCGACCCCTGGATGAACCTGCGGTCCATGCGGGCCTGTGCGGGCGACGAGACCAAGGCCCTGCCCCCGGTGAACCGCAAGATCGCCTGGTGCTGGTCGGCGGCCCACGGCGACGACGACACGGGGCGCTGGTGGCCGCAGGGCATGAGCAGCACCGGCACCGCCGACGGGGGAGACGGCGCCATCGACGGCAAGCGTGCCCTGGCGGTCGCCTGGCACTACAAGACGTACGCGCGTGACGCCGCCGCGGACAAGACCGGCTGCCGCACGAACAACCTGCTCAGGGTGTCGTTCGTCGACCGGGACACCGCCAAGTACCGCCACGTGATGCTCGCGGAGCCCACCAGCACCTCCTCCACCGCCGCCAACTTCAAGTTCGTCACCGGCCACGCCGGCGGAATCGTCTGGTACTCCAACTACCTGTACGTCACCGACACGGCCGGCGGCATCCGCGTCTTCGACCTCCACAAGCTGGCCAAGGTCGACACCTACGGCTCCGGTGTCGGCACGTACGGCATCAGCGGCGGCAGGTCGAGCGCCTGCGGCTACCCCTATGTGCTGCCGCAGGTCCACTACTACAAGCAGGCCACCCCGCCGCCCTCCGGCGCGTGCAGCGACGACGCCCTCGACGGCGCCCCCGCCCCGGACTCCCTGTGCTACTCGTGGCTGTCGCTCGACAAGACCGGCGGCTCGCCGTACAAGCTGGTCACGGGTGAGTGGTTCGGCGGCGTCAACGGCGGACGGGTGGTGCGCTACCAGCTGAACCCGGCCGGCGCCGCGACCTATCCGGGCCTGCTGAACCTGTCCGGCGGCAAGACCGTCATCGAGGACGCCTACGCCGCGTCCCGGTACCGCGGCCTCCAGGGCGGCATGACCTGGACGGACGCCCAGGGCCTGCTGCACTTCGACTTCCACAAGGGCTGCGGCACCAAGCCCGCCGTCTTCTCCCACACCTGGGTCGGGGACACCAGGACCCCGACGGCGTGCACCGGCAACAACACGGCCACCGGGAACTGGGCGGTGGGCACTCCCCAGGCCCTGAGTTACTGGCCGAGGCTCGGCACGGAGCCGGTCGAGGAGCTGTGGGGGCTGACGGAGCACATCTGCCCGAGCAACGCGCTGAAGAGGGACTACCCGGAGGACTTCACGTCCATCGACCCGGCGACGGGCAACGGCGACGCCTGCCTGAACTACGCCGGCGACACCTCCCTGTCGCTGCGCACGGTCTTCGCCGTCGGGTTCGACGACCCCTCGGTGCAGAACCTGCACTGACCCGGCCGACGGGACCCGGGCCCCGGTCCGTCCGACCGGAGTCGACGGGTCCCGTCAGGCTCCCGGTCGATCGAGCGCGTCTCGTCTCACTTGATGGGCATGGGGGTGGACGCCCGACACGACCCCGTAATGTGGTGTGCGTGACCGTGAACGCTAAGACCAGCGCGAGCGCTGGCAACACCTGGCGAAGCCTGCCCGCGGCGCAGCAGCCCGAGTACCCCGACGCCGAGGCTCTGCGCGCAGTGATCGCGGACCTCGAGTCGTATCCGCCGCTCGTCTTCGCGGGCGAGTGCGACCAGCTGCGCGCCCGGATGGCGGCCGTCGCCAAGGGAGAGGCGTTCCTCCTCCAGGGCGGCGACTGCGCCGAGGCCTTCGACGCGGTGTCCGCGGACCACATCCGCAACAAGCTCAAGACCCTGCTCCAGATGGGCGCCGTGCTGACGTACGCCGCCTCCGTGCCCGTGGTGAAGGTCGGCCGGATCGCCGGCCAGTACTCCAAGCCGCGCTCCAAGCCGACCGAGACCCGCGACGGCCTGACGCTCCCGACCTACCGGGGCGACTCCGTCAACGGCTTCGACTTCACCGAAGAGGCCCGCGTCCCGGACCCCGACCGGCTGAAGCGGATGTACCACGCGTCCGCCTCGACGTTGAACCTGGTGCGCGCCTTCACCACCGGCGGCTACGCCGACCTGCGCCAGGTGCACGCCTGGAACCAGGACTTCGTGAAGTCGTCCCCGTCCGGCCAGCGCTACGAGCAGCTCGCCCGGGAGATCGACAACGCGCTGAACTTCATGCACGCCTGCGGGACCGACCCGGAGGAGTTCAAGACCGTCGAGTTCTACTCCTCGCACGAGGCGCTGCTGCTCGACTACGAGTCGGCGCTCACCCGCGTCGACTCGCGCACCGGCCAGCTGTACGACGTGTCCGCGCACATGGTGTGGGTCGGCGAGCGCACCCGGCAGCTGGACCACGCGCACATCGAGTTCGCCTCGAAGATCCGCAACCCGATCGGCATCAAGCTCGGTCCGACGACGACGGCCGAGGAGGCGCTGCAGTACATCGAGCGCCTCGACCCCGACCGCGAGCCGGGCCGGCTGACCTTCATCGTCCGCATGGGCGCCGACAAGGTCCGCGACAAGCTGCCCGAGCTGGTCGAGAAGGTCACCGCGTCGGGTGCGACCGTGGCCTGGGTGACCGACCCGATGCACGGCAACACCTTCGAGGCGGCCTCGGGTCACAAGACCCGCCGGTTCGACGACGTGCTGGACGAGGTCAAGGGCTTCTTCGAGGTCCACAAGGCCCTCGGCACCCACCCGGGCGGCATCCACGTCGAGCTCACCGGTGACGACGTCACCGAGTGCGTGGGCGGCGGCGACGAGATCTTCGTCGACGATCTGCACCAGCGCTACGAGACGGCCTGCGACCCGCGGCTGAACCGCAGCCAGTCCCTCGACCTGGCGTTCCTCGTCGCGGAGATGTACCGGGACCAGTGACGGTCGCGTCTGTCACCGGCGCATGAAGTGGGGCGCGGATCACATACGATCCGCGCCCCACTCCACTTTTGCGGCTCCCGTGACCCGGGTAAGGTTAGGTTAGCCTCACCGATCAAGCGGGACGGCGACAGTTATCAATCCCGGCGGGAGGTGGACCGCGTGTACGTCTGCAGCTGCTTCGGAGTGACCGAAGCGCAGGTCAAGCGGCACGTGGACGACGGCGCCTGTACGCCTCGCCAGATAGCCTCCGCCTGCAAGGCCGGCACGGACTGCGGTTCCTGCGTCCGCCGTATCCAGGCGATCCTGGGCCGGGGCGCGTGCCCGCGCCGCGAGCTCGCCGACCAGGGCAAGCCGGCCCTCACCGGACCGGACGAGTCCGAGCGGTTCGAAAAGCTCGGGGAAGCGGCCTGACGCGACGCCGCGTCGCTCAGCCCTCGGGCTGCTCGATCAGCTGGGCGATGTAGAGCGCCTCGCCGAGCTTCTCCAGCAGGTCCAGCTGGGTGTCGAGGTAGTCGATGTGGTGCTCCTCGTCCTCGAGGATCGACTCGAAGATGTTCGCGGACGTGATGTCGCCCTTCTCCCGCATCACCTTGATCCCGCGCTTGAGGCGGTCGATCGCCTCCACCTCGATCTGCCGGTCGGCCTCGAACATCTCCTTGACGGTCTGGCCCACGCGCACGTGGAACAGCCGCTGGTAGTTCGGCAGGCCGTCCAGGAACAGGATCCGGTCGGTGAGCACCTCCGCGTGCTTCATCTCGTCGAACGACTCGTGCCGCGTGTACTTCGCGAGCTTCGTCCAGCCGAAGTTCTCCTGCATCTTGGCGTGGAGGAAGTACTGGTTGATCGCGGTGAGCTCGCCGGTGAGCTGCTCGTTGAGGAATTCGATGACCTCGGGGTCGCCCTGCATCGCAGAGGCTCCTTCCACGTGGGGAATCGGGAGGTTGCCGCCGCATGATTTCACCAGGCGTCGAAGATCGTCCAGTAAGTGCGTACTTAGTAAGTTAGTCCATGCTTAGTGGGAGTTGCCCGTTTCAGGACATGCCTGGTCATGTGCACCGCCCCGGGTCTGTCAGGATGGAGTCATGGGTCAGCCGGTGGAGCGAGAAACAGGAGAACCAGCAGCGTCCGAGCTTCCGCCGGGGCAGCGACTGCAGCGGGGCTGGCCCGTCACGCACTACGGCCCGGTCCCCAGATTCCGGCCCGAACGCTGGGACTTCAGGGTATTCGGCGCCACCGCCGACGGCGACAAACATTGCTGGACCCACGAGGAATTCACCACTCTTCCCCACACCAGCGTCGTGGCCGATCTGCACTGCGTGACGAAGTTCAGCATGCTCGGAGCCGAGTGGGGCGGAATCCCGGCCCGCACGATCCTGGAGATCGCCCCGCCCGCGGATGATGTCACCCATGTGATGGTATGGGCGGAGTACGGCTTCAGCTCGAATCTCCGGCTGTCCGACTTCGCCTCCGAGCGCACGATCTTCGCCACCCACAAGGACGGCGAACTGCTCACGGCCGAGCACGGGTTCCCGCTCCGCCTGGTCGTCCCCCACCTGTACGCCTGGAAGGGCCCGAAGTGGGTTCGCGGCGTGGAGTACATGACCGCCGACCGCCGCGGCTTCTGGGAGGAGCGGGGCTACCACAACATCGGCGACCCGTGGCGGGAGCAGCGGTACTCCTACCAGGAGGAGCCGGGAGACGGCCCGGAGCTCTGACCTGCTCGGACCTTTGCGCGGAAGCAGCGCTCGGGGCACCTTCGGCCCGCGGGAACCCTGCTGAGGAACGGCTCGAGGCGGGTCTCCGACCTGCGGGATCTCGGCGGAAGCAGCGCCCGGGGCGTCTCTGGTCCGGGGCTCCGCCGGGTGAGCGCCCGGGGCGTCAGCCGTCGCGGAGCTTCTTCAGCCGCTCCACGTCCGCCGCGTGCCCCTCCCGGCCGCCGGGCGTCTCGATGACCAGCGGCACACCCGCGGTCGCCGGGTGGGTCATCAGCGCGCGGAACGGGTCCTCGCCGATGTGGCCGGCGCCGATGTTCGCGTGCCGGTCCTTGTGGGCGCCGGCCACGTCCTTGGAGTCGTTGGCGTGGATCAGCTTCAGCCGGCCCTCGCCGACCGTGTCCACCAGCAGGTCCAGGGTCCGGTGCATGCCGGACGGGCCCGTCAGGTCGTGGCCGGCGGCGAAGACGTGGCAGGTGTCGAGGCAGACGCCGAGCCTCGGATGGGCGTCCAGCGCCTCGAAGTACGGCCCGAAGTCCCAGGTCCGCGAGCACAGCGACGATCCCTGCCCGGCGGTCGACTCCAGCAGCAGATACGGGTCGTCGTCGTGGGTCAGCTCGTCCAGCAGCGGCAGCAGATGCTCCCGGACCTGCTTCAGGGCCACCGACCGCTCCCGGCCGCCCGTCGCGCTGCCGGTGTGCACGACGACGCCCAGCGCGCCGATCTCCCGCCCGCGCCGCAGCGAGTGCCGCAGCGACTCCACCGACCGCTCCACCGTCGCCTCGGTGTGCGAGCCGAAGTTGATCAGGTACGGCGCGTGCACGTACGCCGGCAGCGACCGCGCCGCGCACTCCTCCCGGAAGGCCTCGTCCTGCCGCGGGTTCCCGGCGGGGGTGGCCCAGCCGCGCGGGTTGGCGACGAAGACCTGGACCGTCTCCGCCCCGAGGTCGCGCGCGTAGGACAGGCCCACCGAGTGCAGGCCGCCGGCCACGGGGACGTGACCGCCGACGGGGTTGCGGGAGGGGAAGGGGTACCGGTGACTCACCCGTTCAGGGTGCCATGCCGCCCGGACCGCCCGGTCACCGGATGGTGATCGTGATCGTCGACCCCTTGGGCGCCTGCTCGCCGCCCTCCACGGACTGGCTCTCGACGGTGTCGCCGAACAGCCCGAGCAGTCCGCGGTCCTCCTCGACCTTGAAGCCGGCCTCCTCCAGCAGCTTCTTCGCGTCGTCGACGCTCGCGTCCACCACGCCCGGGACCTCGACCATCTCCGGGCCCTTGGACAGGGTCAGCGTCACCGTGTCGCCCTCGGCGGCCTGCTTGTCGGGGCCGGGCGACTGGGCGGCGACCTGCCCCTTGTCGAACTCGGAGGTGACCTGCCGGGCGGCGACCTTCACCTTCAGGCCGGCCTCCTGGAGCTCGGACCGGGCGTCGGCCAGGTCCGAGCCGGTGACGTCCGGCACCTCGACCGGCCTGCCCCGGCTGACGACCAGCGCGACCGCCGAGCCCGCCCGCCGCTCGGTGCCCGCCTCGGGGCTGCTGCGGATCACGGCGCCCTTCGCCACGTCGTCGCTGAACGCCTGCGTGACCAGGCCCGGCTCCAGCCCGTCCTCCTTCAGCTGCGCCTTGGCCTCGGCCAGCTTGGTGCCCTTCAGGTACGGCACCTTCACCGTCTCGGGGCCGTCGGAGACGACGAGGGTCACGGGGTCGTTCTTGCGGATGCGCGAGCCGGGCTCCGGGTCCGTGGAGACGACCGTGCCGCGCTGCACGGTGTCGCTGTACTCGTGCTTGATCGCACCCACCTCGAGCCCGGCCGCCTCCAGACGCTGCTCGGCCCGCGCCTGGGTCTGCGTGAGCACCGCCGGGACCTTGGTGAACTGGCCGGAGTTGATGTACCAGAAGCCGGCGCCGACGCCGAGCACCAGCAGGACGACGGCGACGATCGCGAGCAGCCCGCCGCGGGGCCGCCGCGCCGCGGAGCGGCTCCCGGACGGTGGCGGTGGCTCCGCCGCGAACCGGGAGGTCCGGTTCAGCGGGACCTGGCCGTCCGCCGCCTCGTCCTCGTTCACGGGCAGCGGCCGGGGCACGGTGAGCGAGCGCGGGATCACGCTCGTGCGGTCATCGGCGTTGTCGTGCGCCGCGGAGGTCGCCTGCGGCGGCAGCGCGTCCAACTCCTCCTCGTCGAGCCCGGCCCGCGCCCGGCGCAGCTCCGCGAGCAGCGCCACGGCGTCGTGCGGACGCAACGCCGGGGTGCGGGCGGTCGCCGACGCGACCAGCTCGTCCAGCTCGTACGGCAGCCCGGGCACGACCGCGGAGGGCGGCGGCACGTCCTCGTGGAGGTGCTTGTAGAGCACCACCGCGGGGGAGCCGCCCTCGTGCGGCTTGTCGCCGGTGAGCATCTCGTAGAGCATCACCCCGCAGGCGTACACGTCCACGCGCGCGTCGGCGGCGCCCTGCTGGTCGATCTGCTCCGGGGCCAGGTACGAGACGGTGCCCAGCACCGCCCCGGTGGTGTTGGTGACGGTGTCCACCGAGCGCACCAGCCCGAAGTCGGCGACCTTGACCCGTCCGTCGTCCCCTATCAGCACGTTCTCGGGCTTCATGTCCCGGTGCACGAAACCGGCACGGTGCGCGGCGCCGAGCGCGGCGAGCACCGGCTCCAGGATGTCCAGCGCGGCCCGCGGCTGCAGCGCCCCGCGCTCGCGCAGCACGTCCCGCAGGGTGCAGCCGGCCACGTACTCCATGGCGAGGTACACGTAGGACCCGTCGGTCCCCTGGTCGAAGACCTGCACCACGTTGGGATGGGCGAGGCGGGCGACGGACTTCGCCTCCCGGATGAAGCGCTCGACGAACGAGGCGTCGGCGGCGAGCGTCGGGTGCATCACCTTGAGCGCGAGGACGCGGTCCAGGCGGGTGTCCACGGCCCGGTAGACCGTGGCCATCCCGCCGACCGCGATCCGTGCCTCCACGCGATAACGCCCGTCGAGCACCTGCCCGACCAGAGGGTCCTGAAGGGTCGTGTCCACGCGGCGAGTCTACGAGCCGCCACCGACACCCCCACCGCGCACACCGGTATCGCAGCGCGACTGCAGCGGACCTGTGACGCGAAGCACGCCCACGACGGGGTGGTGCGGGGGTGGGAGGGCCGGCCGGGGTGGAGCGGCGGTCAGAACGCGGGGCGCTCCGGATCCAGCACCGCGCGGCCCTCCGCAGGAGACGACGCCTCGGCGAAGTACCTGCGCGGGATCCGGCCCGCCAGCCGCGCCCACCGCCCCGCCTCGACCCCGGCCCGCATGGCCAGCGCCATCCGCTCGGGATCCTGCGCCCGCGTCACCGCCGACGCCAGCATCACCCCCGCGCACCCCAGCTCCATCGCCAGCGCCACGTCCGACGCCGTACCGGCCCCCGCGTCGAGGATCACCGGCACGCGCGCGTGCTCGACGATCAGCTGGAAGTTGTGCGGGTTGCGGATCCCGAGTCCCGACCCGATCGGCGACCCCAACGGCATGATCGCCGCACAGCCCACGTCCTCCAGCCTGCGCGCCAGCACCGGGTCGTCGTTGGTGTACGGCAGCACCGTGAACCCGTCGTCGACCAGCGTCTCGGCGGCGTCGAGCAGCTCGACCGGGTCCGGCAGCAGCGTCCGTTCGTCGGCGATGACCTCCAGCTTGACCAGGTCGGTCCCCAGCGCCTCGCGCGCGAGCCGCGCCGTCAGCACCGCCTCCCCGGCCGTGAAGCAGCCCGCCGTGTTCGGCAGCACGCGGATGCCCAGCCGGTCCAGCACCGACAGCACCGACCCCCGCACCGAGGGGTCCACCCGCCGCATCGCGACGGTCGTCAGCTCGGTCCCGGAGGCGAGCAGCGCCCGCTCCAGCGTCTCCAGGCTGGGCGCACCGCCCGTACCCATGATCAGGCGGGACGAGTACGTCGTACCGCCGAGGACGAACGGGTCGTCGGCCATGGCTCAGCCTCCCTGGACGGCCGTGAGGACTTCCACGCGGTCACCCTCGGAGAGGGCCGTGGCGGACCACTGCGCGCGCGGGACGACGGTTTCGTTGAGCGCGGCGGCCACCCCGGAGGGCGCCGCGGTCAGGGACCGTACGACGGTGTCGAGCGGCGTACCGGCCGCGACCTCCCGTCGCTCACCGTTGACGGAGATGTTCATGCGGGCTGCTCCGAGAGTGCGGCGGCGGCGAAGCGCCGGGGCGTGAAGGGTCGGGCCTCGTCGGGGAGTTCACCGGTGGTCAGGACGTGCGCCAGCGCGTCGCCGGTCACCGGGGTCAGCAGCACACCGTTGCGGTAGTGCCCGGTCGCCAGCAGCAGCCCGGCCAGTCCGGTCGGCCCGAGCAGCGGCGCGTTGTCCGGGGACGCCGGGCGCAGTCCCGCGCGGGTCTCGGTCAGCGGCAGCTCGGTGATGCCGGGGACCAGCTCGTGCGCGTCGCGCAGCAGCTCGTAGACGCCTCCCGCCGTCACCGTCGTGTCCCAGCCCAGCTCCTCGCTCGTCGCGCCGACGACCAGTTCGCCGTTCTCCCGCGGCACCAGGTAGACCGAGCCGCCGCGCACCACGGCCCGCACCGTCCGGCTCAGGAACGGCGCGTACCGCTTCGGTACGGTCAGCCGCAGCACCTGGCCCTTGACCGGCCGCACCGGGGGCAGCACCTCGTCCGGCACGCCCGCGAGCCGCCCGCTGAGGCTGCCGCCCGCGAGCACCACCTGCCCGGCCGCAAGCGCCGTCCCCGCGCGCGTGAGGACTCCCGTGGCCCGGTCGGCCACCACCGACAGCCGCTCCGCCCACGTGCGGTGGAAGACCACGCCCGCCCGTTCGCACGCGGTCACCAGCGCCGCCGCCAGCCGCCGCGGGTCGATCTGGTGGTCACCGTCCACCCGCAGTCCGCCGCGCACCCCGGGCGCGAGCATCGGCTCCAGGCGCCGGCACTCCCGCCCGGACAGCCACTCCGACTCCAGTCCCGACTGCCGTTGCAGGGCGTGCAGTTCGCGCAGGTGGGCGCGGTCGTCGGAGTCCAGCGCGACGGCGAGCGTGCCGCAGCGGCGGTAGCCGAGGTCGTGGCCGCAGACGTCGGTCAGTTCGGCCGCGAAGTCCGGATAGCGGCGGGCCGAGGCGAGGTTCAGACCGAGCAGGGTCTGCTCGCCGTGGTGGAGTTCCGTGACGGCGGCCAGCATCCCCGCCGCCACCTGCGCGGCCCCGCCGCCCGGTTCGGGGTCCACCACGGCCGTGGCGAACCCGCGCTGCGCGGCCCGCCACGCCGTGACCAGGCCGATGATGCCGCCCCCGATGACGAGGACGTCTGACGTACGTGAGGACATGGGCGTCCAGCCCCTCCCTTCGCCGGCATGACCCGGATCAGGTTCGTACGGTCGGAGGCCGCCCCAGCCTCCCTCTCAGCCCGGTGCGTCCGGGCTCCCGCGAGTGCTCTACGTTGGCCACCCTAGCCCTTGGTTCCGCGCCTCTGTAAGGGAGCCACCCGTGCCCCGATCGCTGGACGGTCTCGTCCTCGCCCCCGTCGCCGACCAGGCCCCCGGTCAGGTCGGCACCCGCACCCGCTTCGCGTACCACGAGCTGGACGGCGTGGTCTGGGCCGACTACGCGGGCGGCGACGTCGTACGCGGGCATCTGGTGGGTACCCGGGAGGGCGACCGGCTCGACTTCCGGTACGTCCAGCTCGGGCGCGACGGCACGACGTCGTCCGGGCACTGCGTCTCGACGGTCGCGGAGCTGCCCGACGGCCGGGTCCGCCTGCACGAGACGTGGGAGTGGGAGTCGCACTCCGGCAGCGGGACCAGCGTTGTGGAGCAGGTCACGGAGCACGACGGCTGACTGACAATCCGTCAGGTGTCTATGGTGATCAGGTGAGTGAGCAGACGCGGGAAGCAGGTGGGGCGCCGGCGCGGCGCGTGGTCGTCGCCGGTGCGGGCATGGCCGGGGTGCAGACCGCGGTCGCCCTGCGCGAGCAGGGCTTCGACGGGACGGTGATCCTGATCGGCGCCGAACCCCACCAGCCCTACGACCGGCCCCCGCTGTCCAAGGCCGTCCTCCTCGGCAACGCCGAGGGCTCCGCCTTCGACGTCGACTTCGAGGCCCTCGGCATCGAACTCCACCTGGGCCGCGAGGTGCTCGGCCTGCGCTCCGCCGACCACGAACTGGACACCGAGTCCGGGCCCGTCCCCTACGACGTCCTGGTCGTCGCCACCGGCGCCGAACCGATCCGGCTGCCCGGCTCCGAGGGGGTGCCCGGCGTCCACCTGCTGCGCACCCTGGACGACGCCGAACGGCTGCGGCCCGTGCTCGTCCGCCAGCACGACATCGTGGTCGTCGGCGCCGGCTGGATCGGCGCCGAGTTCGCCACCGCTGCGCGCGACGCCGGCTGCGCGGTCACCGTCGTCGAGGCCGCTGACCGGCCGCTGGCCGGCGCCCTGCCCGCCGAGGTCGCCGCGCCCATGGCCGCCTGGTACGCCGACAGCGGCGCAGTGCTGCGCACGGGCGCGCGCGTGGCCCGGGTCGAGCCCGGCGCGGTCGTCCTCGACGACGGCACGCTGCTGCCCGCGGGCGCCGTCGTCGTCGGCATCGGCGCCCGCCCCGCCACGGCCTGGTTGGCCGGTTCCGCCGTCGAGCGGGGAGCGCACGGCGAGGTCGTCGCCGACGCCCATCTGCGCACCTCCGTGCCGGACGTGTACGCGGTCGGCGACTGCGCCTCCTTCCCGTCGGCGCGGTACGGCGAGCGGCTCCTCGTCCACCACTGGGACAACGCCCTCCAGGGCCCGCGCACGGTCGCCGCGAACATCCTCGCCGCGGCCACCGGGGAGCCCCCCGCGGTCTACGACCCGGTGCCCTACTTCTGGTCCGAGCAGTTCGGCCGCTTCGTGCAGTACGCCGGCCACCACGCCGGCGCCGACACGACACTGTGGCGGGGCGACCCCTCGGGACCGGCCTGGACGGTCTGCTGGCTGTGGGAGGACCGCCTGGTGGCCCTGCTGGCCGTGGGTCGCCCCCGCGACCTCGCGCAGGGCCGTCGGCTGATCGAGGCGGGCACGCCGATGAACCCGCGCCTGCTCGCCGACCCGGCCCGGCCGCTGAAGGCGGCGACCGCGTGACGGCCCGCGGGGGCGCGCAGGGGTGCCGTCCCGGGCCGGCCCGACTTCCGACTGTCGGTGGCAGATGGCAGGCTTGTTCCCGTGACCGAGATTGACGCAAAGATCGATGCTCTCGTCCCCGCCTGGCTCACCCTGCCCGACATCGCCGAACAGCTCGATGTCGAAGTGACGCGCGTCCGGCAGCTGGTCAAGGAGGGCCAGCTCATCGCCGTACGCCGTGGCGAGAACCGGGCGCTGCACGTCCCCGCCGCCTTCATCGACGGGGACAAGGTCGTCAAGGGCCTGTCCGGGACCCTGACGCTCCTGCGGGACGACGGCTTCTCCGACGAAGAGATGCTCGAGTGGCTCTTCACGCCCGACCCCTCCCTGCCCGGTACGCCGGCCCAGGCCCTGAGCGAGAATCGCGGCACGGAGGTGAAGCGCCGCGCCCAGGCGCTCGCCGTCTGACCCGCACCACCGACACACCGCCAGGTGTGCGGCCGTGGCAGCCCACGGCCGCACACCGCCGCTCCCGGGGGGACCCACGCATGTCCGACACCGTTCGCGCCCGCCTCGCCGACGCGCGTCTCTACCTGTGCACGGACGCCCGCAAGCGGCAGGGCGATCTGCCGGAGTTCCTGGACGCGGTCCTCGCGGGCGGCGTCGACATCGTCCAGCTGCGCGACAAGGGCATGGAGGCCGCCGAGGAGCTGGAGCACCTGGAGGTGTTCGCCGACGCCTGCGCCCGCCACGGCGCACTGCTCGCGGTCAACGACCGGGCCGACGTCGCCCATGCCGCGAGCTCCGCCATCCTGCACCTCGGCCAGGGCGACCTGCCGGTGCCCGCGGCGCGCGCCCTGCTCGGCGACGACGTCCTGATCGGCCGTTCCACGCACTCCGAGGCGGAGGCGGCGGCCGCGGCCGTCCAGGAGGGCGTGGACTACTTCTGCACCGGCCCGTGCTGGCCCACCCCCACCAAGCCCGGCCGGACCGCGCCCGGTCTCGGCCTGGTCCGCTTCGCGGCGTCCCTGGGCACCGACCGCCCCTGGTTCGCCATCGGCGGCATCGACCTGTCCACCCTCGACGAGGTGCTGGAGGCGGGCGCCCGCCGGGCCGTGGTCGTCCGTGCGATCACCGAGGCCGACGACCCCGGGGCCGCGGCGGCGGAGCTCGCCGCGCGGCTGGGCCGGGCCGACGCGGACTTCTCCTAGAGGTTTGTCCAAGGGGTGGACAGTAAACCGGCAAATCGGGCAAATATCCGAGATCCGGTTGGGTGGCCGCCGCCCCCTGGCTAACCTGCGGGTATGGCCCTCGGAACCGCATCCACCAGGACCGACCGCGCCCGCACGGTGCGTGACATCCTGGCCACCGGCAAGACGACCTGCTCGTTCGAGTTCTACGCGCCGAAGACGCCCCAGGGCGAGCGGAGTCTGTGGAACGCCCTGCGCAGGGTCGAGGCCGTGGCCCCCGACTTCGTCTCGGTGACCTACGGTGCCGGCGGCTCCACCCGGGCGACCACGGTCAAGGAGACGCAGCAGATCGTCGTCGACACCACCCTCACCCCGGTCGCGCACCTCACGGCCGTCGACCACTCGATCGCCGAGCTGCGCAACATCATCGGCCAGTACGCCGACGCCGGGATCCGCAACATGCTCGCCGTGCGCGGCGACCCGCCCGGCGACCCCATGGGTGAGTGGGTGGCGCATCCGCAGGGCCTGACCTACGCCGCCGAGCTCGTCCGGCTCATCAAGGAGTCGGGCGACTTCTGTGTCGGTGTCGCCGCCTTCCCCGAGATGCACCCGCGCTCCGGCGACTGGGACACGGACGTCACGCACTTCGTCGACAAGTGCCGGGCCGGCGCCGACTACGCCATCACACAGATGTTCTTCCAGCCCGAGTCCTACCTGCGGCTGCGTGACCGCGTGGTCGCCGCGGGCTGCGCGACCCCGGTCATTCCCGAGGTCCTGCCGGTGACGAGTGTGAAGATGCTGGAGCGGTTGCCCAAGCTCAGCAACGCCCACTTCCCGCCCGAGCTGAAAGAGCGGATCCTCACAGCCAAAGACGATCCGGCCGCTGTACGCTCCATTGGCATCGACTTCGCCACGGAGTTCTGCGCTCGGCTTCTCGCCGAGGGAGTGCCCGGACTGCACTTCATCACGCTCAACAGCTCCACGGCGACGCTGGAAATCTACGAGAACCTGGGCCTGCACCACCCGCCGCAGGCCTAGACCGGTCGCACGGGCATACGACACACTGCGGTGCGGCCACTGGGAGAGGGGCGTACATGGGCTGGACGGTCCTCTACATCGCGTTCGGCATCGTCGCGCTGTGGCTGCTCGGTGAGGTGCTGCTTCAGTACAAGGCACGCCTGCGCTGGCGGCTGCTGGCCTTCGGCGGTTTCCTCGGCGTCGTCCTCGGTGTCCTGATCCCGTCGGTCATCGTCATCGCGCTGGGTGCGGCCGCCTTCGCGGTCGGCCAGACCTACGTCACGCTGTCCTTCCGCCGCGGCTTCGCGGCGGGCTGGGCCGTCAGCCGCCCCGGCGCCGACGGCCTGGGGCGCCGCCGCGGCAAGGCCGAGCGCCAGGACCCCACCCTCGAGGTCTCCGGCCTGGAGGCGTCCGACACCGGCTACGGCGACCGCGCCGACGCGTACGGAGACGACACCGACACGCCCTTCGCCGACGACGGCCTCGCGTACGACCGCGACAAGCAGACCGCCGGCTACGACGACGACTACGACCGCGACGACGTCTTCACACCCGCACCGCGCACCGGCACCCCCGCCGCGGCCGGGACCACGGCCGTCTACGAGCCGCAGCCCCTGCCCGACGACACCGGCTCCTACGGCATATACGGCGACTCCGCGTACGCCTCCGCCGGCCAGCCCCAGGACCAGTACGCCACCGCCGCCCAGGGCGCGGACCAGGGCTACGGGTACGACGGCTACTCCGCCTACAACCAGCAGCAGTACGGCTACGACGCCTCCGGCGAGCAGCAGTACGCCGCCTACTCCGACCCGTACATCGGCACCCAGACCTACGGCGGCGGCTCCTACGACGCCTCCGGCTACGGGGAGCAGTACGGCCAGCAGGGCTACGCGCAGGACCAGTACGGCACCGGCGGTTACGGCGAGACCCCGGCCGGCGGCGTCTGGGTCCCGCAGCAGCGCACCACCGACGACCCCTCGGGCGGCGAACTCCCGCCCGAGCAGTCGTACCCCTACCAGGACGGGCAGCAGGGGCAGGGCGTCGACGAGCACTACCGCTTCTGACGGACCGTGAGAGCCCGGGGCCGCGCGGACCGGGGCCTCGCCGGAGCTCACCGCGGCCTCGTGTCTCGCCGGGCTCACTGAGGTGCGGTGCCTCACCGAGGCCTGGTGGCCCTCCGGGCTTCGTGAGGCCCGTGGCCACCGCCGGGCGCACCGGGGCCGGGCCGCCGTCCGGGCTCACCTGAAGCCGAGGGGCCTGAACTCACCGGGATTCGGAGCACCGGCGCGACGCGCCGGGCGTCGCAGAGCTGCCTGAACTCGCCGGCCGGAGCACCGGCGCGGCGCGCCGGGCGTCCGAGAGCACTCGACTCATTCGGAGCCGGAGCGCCGGCCGAACCCATCTGGAGCCGGTGCGCCGTCCCGGATCACCGGGAGCCGCGGAACTCCGGTCCCTCCACGATCAGTCCGGACACCAGCGCGCCCGACATGCCCGCGTGCGGCAGACCGCCTCCCGGGTGCGCCCAGCCGCCCACGGTGAACAGGCTGGGCAGAGCAGCGGAGTTCGCCGGATGCAGCCACCGCCCCCCGGCCGCGGCCAGCGCCGGCGGCGGCACCGCACCACCCCGCGCGCCGGTCTCCCGCGCGATGTCGGCGGGAGTGCGCACCTCGCGCCACAACAGACGGTCCCGCAGACCGGGCAGGGCACGCTCGGCGACGGACACCACCGCCTCCACCTGCTCGGCCGACGGCTGGACCCCGGCCGGGACCACCGCCGAGAGGGTGACCGCCTCATGGCCGCCGTCCGGGACCAGCAGGGGGTCGTCGGGCCGCAGCACGGTGACCGTCGGCCGCGCCGCCCGGCCGGGCGGCGCGCCGAACACGCCCTCCAGCTCGGCCTCGCGGTCCTCGGCGTGCACGACCGTGCGGTGCGCGGTCCCCTCCGGCCGGCCGCCGCGCAGCGCGAGCAGCACCGTCAGCCGGCTCGTCAGGCCCTTCTGCGGCGGCACCTCGCCCGCGCCGCGCGCCGGAACGCCCGTGCCCGCGCCGCTCAGCGTGCCGGGCGCGACCACGACGTCCGCCTCGGCCACGGTGCCGTCGGCGAACTCCACGCCCGCCGCCCGGCCGTCCTTCTCCAGGACCCGCACCGCCTCGGCACCGAAGACGAACTCCACCCGGCGCGCCACACACCGCTCGTACACCGCCCGGGCCAGCTCCCGCATCCCCCCGCGCACCGACCACACGCCGAAGGCGTGCTCCATGTACGGCAACACGGCCGCGCTCGCCGGAACGGCCCGGGGATCCAGGCCGTACGCGAGCGCGTGGCTCTCCAGCAGCGCGGCCAGCCGGGGGTCACGCAGCTCCCAGGCACCGACCTCGGCGAGCGTGCCGGCCCGGCGGGTGCGCAGCAGGCGCTTGTGCGGCACCGACGGGTACGGCTCGCGCTCGGCCAGCACCGGCCAGTTCGGCCACAGGGGTTCCTCGAGCAGCGGCCGGCGCGTGCGGTCCCAGGCCTCCCGGGCGCGGACCAGGAAGTCGCCCCAGCGCCCTCCGGCGCCCGCCCCGAGCGCTTCGTCCAGGGCCGCGACGACCCCCGCGCGCGAGGCGTTCGGCAGGCAGACCTCGCTGCCGTCCGCGAACACGTGCCGTGACGACGGGTCGACCTGGAGCAGCTCGACGCACTCCTCCAGCGGCTCCCTGCCCGTCTTGACGAACAGGTCGCGCCAGACGGCGGGCAGCGGCAGCAGACCGGGACCCGTGTCGAAGGAGAACCCGTCCCGCTCGAAGCGGCGCACCGCACCGCCGTACGTCTCCGTCCGCTCGTACACCACCACCCGGTGGCCCGCGACGGCCAGCCGGGCGGCGGCCGCCAGCGCGCCCGCCCCGGCGCCGATCACCGCAATCCGTGCCATGCCCGCGACTTTATCGGCCGCCACCGACAGTGACGCCGCCAGCCCGACGGCGGCCCGACCGGACGGTCCCCGGGGTCCAGCCCGGACGTCTGAGTACGGGTACCTAGGCGGCAGGATGAGTAGCCGCGCGGATGGGGAGACACCCGCCGGGACGGAAGAGTGGAGGCACGGGACGGGGCGCGGCACCGGCACCGCCGACACGGGGCGGCGGAACGGCGCCGGCCCTCGACCGCTCCTTCCGCCGGCCCGGTCGGCGGAAGCGAGGCACGGGGGGACCCGGGGAACGACCGGTCGGGCGACCGACGGGGGAACGGGGGAACGGGGGAGCACGAGGAGGCGCCGGTCCGGCGTGGCCCGCGGGGGACGCGGCCCCACCGGGCCGGCGCTTTCGCGGGCATCCTCGGCGCCGCCACGGCCCTTCGGGGACGCGCCGAAAGTCAGCGGCGCCCGCTCACCCGCCCCTGCAGCAGCCGCGACAGCGCCGCGTGGACGTCGTCCAGGGACCGTTCCGGCTGGAAGGCCTGCCAGTCCAGGGCGGCCACCAGCACCATGCCGACCAGCGCGGCGGCGGTCAGCGGCACGTCGATCTCGTCGCTGAACTCGCCCGCCTCGATGCCCTCCCGCAGCACGCCCTCGACGACCGCCACCGCCTCGCGCCGCACCACCGTGAGCGTGGACTGCCACGCCCGGTTGGTACGCCACAGCTCGGCCACGTAGAGCTGGGTGAAGGCCGGGTAGCGGTCGATGAAGACGAGGCCCGCGCGGATCATCGCGTCCAGGGCGTCGACCTTGCCGCCGCCCTTCCGCTCCGTGCGCTCGGCCGCCTCCCGCAAGGAGGCGGTGAGCAGACCCACGCCGTGCCGCAGCAGCTCCTCGAAGAGGACCGACTTGCTGGCGAAGTTGTAGTAGACCGTGCCCTTCGCGACGCCGGCCCGCTCGGCGATCTCGTCCACCGTGGTGGCGGAGAAGCCCTGTTCGGCGATGAGCGTGACGGCCGCCTCGTAGAGCTTCTGCCGGGTGGCCTCGCGGCGAGTGCCGGCGCCCGGCGTGGTGGTGCTGTCCATGCCCCCGATTGTCACAGGGACCGGGCCGGGCAAGGCCCACTCCCTCCCCTCCCGGCCCGCGCACGGATGCCGGCGGGCGTCCACCTGACCGAACCTTCGATCGAAGCGAAACCCCTGGTCAGAACGGATTGTCAGTGCCATACCTCACGATGGGCACATACGGCACCCCGATGAGGGTGTGCCGTCACCCAGACGACAGGAGGTTCGTCATGGCCAGCTACCACGCAGCAGCCGCCCGCCGGCGCCGCGCCACCGGCCCTGCCCCCTCACTGACCGGCCCGGCGAGCGACGTGCACCCCGTGCTGCGCCACACCACCGCCCCGCCCGCCGCCCTCGACCTGCTCGCCCAGGCCCGCGCCGGACTGGACGAGGCGACCGTCCTCGAAACCCCCAACGAGCGCTACGCCACCGCCCACCTCGCCGCGCTGCGCACCGCCGCCGCCGTGCTCGCCGCACGCGGCCGCCCCGAGACCCGTCCCCGACGCCGGGCGCGCATCCGGAGCGCCTGGGAAGTGCTCCCCGAGATCGCCCCCGAGCTCACCGAGTGGAGCGCGCTCTTCGCCTCCGGCGCCCGGCGCCGGGCCCGGGCCGAGGCCGGCATCCAGGGCGCGGCCAGCCGCCGGGACGCGGACGACCTGATCCGCGACGTGGCGATGTTCCTGCGCCTCGTGGAGCGCATGCTGGTCCTCCAGCCGGTCCTGCCGCAACCCCGTCGGGACGGCGACGGACCGGACGGCTCGGAACCCGGACGGGACATGCCGGACGCGGGGTGAGGCTCGCGCGGCGGCCGCCCGACCGTCGCGCGACCCGTCCCCCTGCGGTGACCTGCCGTCGGGCCGGAGGCAATAGGGTGGAGAGCGCCTGAAGCGTTCCCTCCCGTGCCCTCCCGAGGAGTCAACTGCCGTGTCGGACCCGATGCGCCCCCGCGCCGCTCTCCGTACCGCCGTGGTCTGGGAGGTCCTCCAGGACGCCCTCGACCGGCGGGTCAAGGCCACGGGGCGTGAGTCGCTGGACGTCCTCGACACCGGGGGCGGCAGCGGCAACTTCGCGGTGCCCGTCGCCCGCCTCGGGCACCGGGTCACCGTCGTCGACCCCAGCCCCAACGCGCTGTTCGCCCTGGAGCGCCGCGCCGCCGAGGCCGACGTCGCCGACCGGGTCCGGGGCGTCCAGGGCGACGCCCACGGCCTCTTCGACGTCGTCGAGCGCGGCGGCTACGACGCCGTCCTGTGCCACGGCGTGCTGGAGTACGTCGACGACCCCGCCGAAGGCGTCCGCAACGCGGTGGCGGCCCTGCGCTTCGAGGGCGTCCTCAGCCTGCTCGCCGCCGGGCTCGGCGGAGCCGTCGTCGCCCGCGCCCTCGCCGGGCACTTCAAGGAGGCCCGCCAGGCCCTCTCCGACCCGGACGGCCGCTGGGGCACCGGCGACCCCGTACCGCGCCGCTTCACCGCCGAGCAGCTGACCGGGCTCGTCGAGGGCGCGGGGCTGCGCGTCGGTGCCGTGCACGGGGTGCGGGTCTTCGCCGACCTCGTCCCCGGCGTCCTCGTGGACACCGAGCCGGGCGCCCTGGAGGCCCTGCTCAAGCTGGAGGAGGCCGCGGCCGAACTCCCCGCCTTCCACTCCGTGGCCACCCAGCTCCACGTGCTCGGTGAGACCGGGGGGACCGAGGGGGCCTGAGTCCGCTCCCGGGGTGCGCCGCTGATCAGGGACTTGGCTGCGGATGGAGTACGCCACAGGCCCCCCGTTCGGGCGCTGTGCGCCGTATGATCGAGGGAGACCGCCCGGCATGACGGGTCGGCCGCTGGGGAATGGAAGTTTCAGCGGGCCGGGATGTCCATGACGGGCTCCGGTTGGCCAATTGGCGTAGAGGGGCGGGTTTCACGGGGGCGATTCCCTGCCTATCCTGAAGGGACCCCCCGGGTCGCCCCGGCGACTGCACGATGAGGAGGACTCCGTGCCGCTCTCGGAGCACGAGCAGCGCATGCTCGAGCAGATGGAGCGAGCGCTGTACGCCGAAGATCCCAAGTTCGCGTCGGCGCTTGAGGGAAGCGGGCTGCGTACGTACACCCGGCGGCGGGTCTACCAGGCAGTCGCGGGCTTCCTCGCGGGTATCGCGCTCCTCATGGCCGGTATGGTCGCCAAGCAGGTCTGGCTCAGTGTGGTGGGTTTCCTCGTCATGCTGGGGTGTGCGGTGCTCGCGGTGACCGGCTGGCGAAAGGCCCCCAAGCCCGGTGAACAGCCGGCGGGCGCCCCGCACGCGCGCGGTCAGGGACGGCCGAAGCGCTCCGTGATGGACCGTATCGAGCAGCGCTGGCAGCGCCGCCGTGACGAGCAGGGCGGCCACGACCGCTGAGGCTCCCCGCAGCGCCGCGCCACCGATGACATCGGTGAGGGGGTGACCACCCGCCCGGGTGGTCACCCCCTCACGCATGCCCGGGGCCCCCGGCGCCGCACGGGTCCCCGCCCCCTTCCCCGCCCGCGGCACGGCCGTCTCGCAGCCACGGCCCCCTGCGGGTGGTGGCGGTGCCCCGGCAGGCCCCGTGCACAGGGGTGGGGGGGGGGGGGGGGGGGGGGGGGGGGGGGGGGGGGGGGGGGGGGTGTGGTGTCTCGGGATACAGGGTCGGTGGGCTAGCACTGCCTCCCCCCCACCCCCCCCCCCCCCCCCCCCTCCCCCCCCCCCCCCCCCCCCCCCCCCCCCCCCCCCCCCCCACCCCTGTGGCGTCATCCGACCGCATGCAGCCGCCGCGTTCCGTCGCCCGCCTCAGCCGCCCGCCCGTCACCCGCCCGTCTGTCCGGAAGGACGGCGCACCAGGGCCACCCAGGACGCCAGACGGGCCGCTGCGGCCGCCCGGAGGGTCGCCCAGCGGTCGGCGAGGTCCCAGACGGCCCGAACGGCCGAACGCGGCGCGACGACCGCACGCAGCCGAGTGCCCCGGCTGACCCGGCCCCGCAGAGCCGCGCGCACCGTGCGCACCTCCTCGGCCAGCCCGGCCCGTGCCCGCGGCTGCGGCGCGTACAGCACCTGCTCCACGGCACCCGCCACCCGGTGCACCGACGAGGCCACCGACGCGTCCAGCTCACCGAGCCGGACGATGCGCTCGGCAGCCCGTCGGGGCGTGAGCGCCTCGTCCGGGGCGATGCCGTAGTCCCAGGCCGTGTCGGTGAGCTCGCGCCACACCGCCAGGACGTGGGAGACGGCGGCCTCGGTGATCTCCTGCGGCGGCACGTCCAAGAGCACCGCCGACGTCGGGCCGGAGGTCCGCGGGCCGTCGGAATCGCCGAGCCGGCCGCGCTCCGCTCCGTTCGCCGCCGCCCCGGCGTGCTGGGCCGACGCCAGCCGCACCGAGCGGCGTCTCATCCGCCACAGCATCGGCAGCAGCGGCAGCACCAGCGCCGCCGCCCCCAGCAGCGTCCACCCGGCGAGCTGGTACCAGGGGGCGCCCCCGCCGCCCTGCTCCGTGGGGGTCAGTGGCAGCGCGCTGACGCAGCCCTCGACCTTCTTGTCGTCCGCAGAGCAGCTCGTGCTCGTCGAGGGCTCCGCCGACGGCGCCGCGTCCGCCGACCGCGAGCTCTGCGGCAGCTCCGGGACCGTGCTGCCCGACGTGTCCGGCAGCGTGTAGGTGGGCGTCGTCCCCCGGGTGGGGGTCGGCTCGAAGCGGGTCCAGCCGACGCCCTGGAAGTACAGCTCAGGCCAGGCGTGCGCGTCCTTCAGGCTCACCGCGACCGAACCGTCCGCCTGCGGGGAGCCGGGCGCGAAACCGACCGCGACCCGCGCCGGTATGCCCAGCGTGCGGGCCATCGCCGCCATCGCGAACGAGAAGTGGACGCAGAAGCCCTGCTTGTCCCGCAGGAAACGGGCGATCGCGTCCGGGCCGGTGCCGACCTCCACCTGGGTGTCGTACTCGAAGCCGCCCGTCACCGCGAAGTAGTCCTGGAGCGCGACCGCCCTCTCGTAGTCGTTCGTCGCCTCCGCGGTGAGCTCGCGGGCCGTCCGCGACACCACCGCCGGCAGCGAGTCCGGCACCTCGGTGTATTCCTCGCGCAGCGACTCCGGCGCCTTGGCGGCCGAGGCCAGCTGCCGGGCCGTCGGCTGCACCGCGAGACTGGTGACCTCGTACGTCTTGCCGCGCGTGTCCTGGCCGCGGTCGCCGACGAGGGTCATCCCGACCGGCTCGTACCGCCACTTCCCGCTGATCTTCACGCCGCTCGGCGGGTACGGCATCGGCAGCCAGTCCTGGGCGTACCAGTCGGCGGCCTGGACGCGGGTCCTGACCGGCGAGCGCCGGACGTCCGCGCCCAGGCCGACGGGCGTGGGGAACTCGTCCGGCACGGCGACGATCTGGCGCTTGGACGGCTTCCACGTCGTGCCGTCGAAGTCGTCCAGGGAGACGATCCGCAGGTACAGGTCCGAGATGTCGGTGGTGCTGGTGCGCAGGGTCAGGACCGTGCGGTCCTCGTCCACGTTCAGACTGTCGCGCAGCGACACCAGCGGGTTGACCGCGGAGATCGTGCCCCCGCGGCCGTTGCCTGCGCCCACTCCGGTGCCGGCGCCGTCCAGCAGGCCGCCGTCGATTGCGGGCAGCGGCAGCAGCGGCACCACCAGGGCCACGCCGAGGGCGACCGCGCCTATGCGCCGTCCGGTGCGCACCGGGGCGATCGGGCCGGCCGGCGCGCCCGCCTCGCGCGGGGCGCCGCCGAAGACACGGCCCCACTGCGAGAGCCGCTCGCGGCCCTCGGCGAGCAGCAGCATCAGGTATCCGGCGGCGGCGGCCAGGAACCACAGCCAGTCGGCGGCCCCGTCGGAGAGCCCCGCGGCGACCGAGTACAGGGCGAGCAGCGGCAGCCCGGCCGGGGCCGCGTTGCGGAAGGTCACCGCGAGCGTGTCCACCGCCAGGCCGATCAGCAGCACGCCGCCGATCACCATCAGCCGGATGCCGTCGGACAGCGGCGCCGGTATCGCGTACCGCTCCACGTCGTTCACGCCCGACTGGAGCAGGTCGGCGAAGTGCTGGAAGGCCTGCGGGCCCGGTATCAGCCCCACGAGGGACTGCTCACGGGCGAAGACCAGGGTCAGCAGCATCAGCGTGACCAGCGCCTGGGCCAGCACGGTCAGCGGCCGGGCCAGCGGCACCCGCCGGGCCGCCGCGCCCGCCCCCGACTGGATCGCCAGCAGGAACGCCGCCTGCAGGATCCAGGTGGCCGGGTCGACCAGCGGCAGCAGGGCGCAGGACGCCAGCAGCGTGGCCACCGCCGAGCACAGCGTCAGTCTGGCCCGCCCGCTCACGCCCCCACCTCCCCGCCGCTCGCCCCGCCCGCCGTCACGACGCCGCCGCGATTGCGGTCGGCCTGACGCCACAGCTCGTTCAGCGAAGCGCCCCGCGGCACGCTCAGGGCCGTCCAGCCCGCCTCGCGCAGCATCCGCAGCCGCTCCTCCTGCCTGTTCATCGGTCCGGGCACCTCGTTCGGTTCACGGCCCCAGCTGTCGGCGTCCAGCAGGAAGGCGACCGCGCCCCCGCTGCGCTGGCGCATCTTCGCGGCCACGGTGGCCTGCTCCTCGTCGAGGTCGCCGAGGAAGGCCACCAGCAGTCCCTCGTTGCCCCCGCGCAGCACGTCGTAGGCGCGGGACAGGCCGGTGCCGTCGGAGTGGTCGATCACCGCGAGGGTGTCCATCATCAGCCCGGCCGCGTCCGCCGACTCCTGGCTGGCCCCGGCGAACCCGTCGGCGCCCTCCCCGGGCACGGAGGTGCCCGTGTCGGTCAGCAGGCGCACGGAGAAGCCGCGCTCCAGCATGTGCACCAGTGCCGAGGCGGTCGCCGAGACCGCCCACTCGAAGGCCGAGTCGGGGCCCGAGCCGCGGTAGGCCGGGCCGCGCGTGTCCAGCAGCACCGTGCAGCGGGAGCGCTGGGGCTGTTCCTCACGGCGCACCATCAGCTCGCCGTGGCGGGCCGTGGACCGCCAGTGCACCCGGCGCAGGTCGTCGCCGTAGCGGTACCCGCGGGGGATCACGTCGTCCTCGCCGGCCAGCGCCAGCGAGCGCTGCCGTCCCTCGCCGTACCCCTTGGCCTCGCCGGTCAGCCGGACCGGCGGCAGCGCCTCCACCCGCGGGATGACCGTGAGCGTGTCGTAGGTGGAGAAGGAGCGGGTCAGCTCGCACATGCCGAACGGGTCGTTCAGCCGCAGCTGGAGCGGGCCCAGCGGGTAGCGGCCGCGCAGGTCCGAGCGGACCCGGTAGGAGACCTCGCGGCGCCCGCCCGCCTCCACCCGGTCCAGGACGAAGCGGGGGCGCGGGCCGAGCACGTAGGGCACCCGGTCCTGGAGCATCAGCAGGCCCGTGGGCAGCCGGGAGACGTTGTCCATCCGCAGGTGGACACGGGCCTCGCCGGCGGCCGGCACACGCGCGGGGGAGAGCCGGCGGCTGCCGGCGACCCGGTAGCGGGTGCGGTAGACGACGGCCGCGCAGACCAGCGGCAGCGCGGCCAGCAGCAGTCCGACCCGCAGCAGGTCGGGCTGTCCGAGGACGTACGCGCAGACGGCGGCCGCGACGCCGGCGGCCAGGAACGAGCGGCCGCGGGTGGTCAGACCGGCCAGGGCGGTACGGGCGGCACCCTTCTCGCCGCGCGCCCGGTCGCCGCCGGCCTGCTGGACGCCGCCGGCCTGCCCGGTCTGCCGGCCGCGGCCGGTGTCGCCACCGCCGGTCCCGGTCTGCCCGGTCCCACCGACGGCCATCACAGCCTCCGCGGCGGCTGCTGACCGTAGGACCGCGTGTCGCCGCCCAGGCCGTAGCCGCGCTGCTGGGGCGCCGACGGGACCGGGGTGCGCTGGAGGATCTCCTCGACGACCTGCTCCGACGTACGGCGGTTGAGCTGGGCCTGCGCGGTGGGCAGCAGACGGTGGGCCAGGACGGCCACGGCGAGGTTCTGCACGTCGTCCGGCAGCGCGTAGTCCCGGCCGCCGAGGGCGGCGGACGCCTTCGCCGCGCGCAGCAGGTGCAGCGTCGCGCGCGGGGAGGCGCCGAGTCTGAGGTCCGGGTGGGTGCGTGTGGCGGTCACCAGGTCGACCGCGTACCGGCGAACCGCCTCGGCGACGTGGACGCCGCGGACGGCGTCGATCAGCTTCACGATCTCGTGCGCGTGCGCCACCGGCTGGAGGTCGTCCAGCGGGTTGACCCCGCCGTGGACGTCGAGCATCTGCAGCTCGGCCTCCGGGCTCGGGTAGCCGATGGAGACGCGGGCCATGAAGCGGTCGCGCTGCGCCTCGGGCAGCGGGTAGGTGCCCTCCATCTCGACCGGGTTCTGCGTGGCCACCACCATGAAGGGGCTGGGCAGCTCGTAGGACTGCCCGTCGATGGTGACCTGGCGCTCCTCCATCGACTCCAGCAGCGCGGACTGGGTCTTGGGCGAGGCGCGGTTGATCTCGTCGCCGATCACGATCTGCGCGAAGATCGCACCCGGCTTGAATTCGAAGTCGCGGCGCTGCTGGTCCCAGATGGACACGCCCGTGATGTCCGAGGGCAACAGGTCCGGCGTGAACTGGATCCGGCGCACCGAGCAGTCGATGGACCGCGCCAGCGCCTTCGCCAGCATCGTCTTGCCGACGCCGGGGACGTCCTCGATCAGAAGATGTCCCTCGGCGAGCAGTACGGTCAGCGAAAGCCGTACGACCTCGGGCTTGCCTTCGATCACTCCTTCCACCGAACTGCGGACACGCTCCACGGTGGCGGTCAGATCTGTAAGGCTCGCTCGCTCGTCATAGGTCGTCACCCGGCCCTCCTCGGCCCGTTCTTTCTCCGGGCCGACGCTTCCTGCGCTGCGGACCGGCCCACCCCGAATCACGGACACCACCCGCGAAAAACTCAGCGGCGTCACCCCCGCATTGTTGCTGCCGTTACCGATTCGTGTCACTCGCCTGTGGACAACTGTCCGCGATATGTCGGTGTTATGGCCTTTTGGGCGTCGGAGGGCCGGAAATCAACAGCGAAACGACAGGGAAGGCGAGAGGTCACGCCGCGTCGATCTCGCGCAGCAGGCCCGTCCTGACGTCGAAGACGAAGCCGCGCACGTCGTCGGTGTGCAGCAGGAACGGCGAGGTGCGCACCCGCTGCATCGACTGGCGCACGTCCTGGTCGACGTCCCGGAAGGCCTCGACCGCCCACGCGGGACGCTGGCCGACCTCCATCTCGAGCTCGTTGCGGAAGTCCTCGGTGAGCGACTCCAGGCCGCAGCCGGTGTGGTGGATCAGGACGACGCTGCGCGTGCCCAGCTTGCGCTGGCTGATGGTGAGGGAGCGGATGACGTCGTCGGTCACCACACCGCCCGCGTTGCGGATCGTGTGGCAGTCGCCGAGCTCGAGGCCGAGCGCGGCGTGCAGGTCGAGGCGGGCGTCCATGCAGGCCACGACCGCGACGTGCAGGACCGGGCGGGCGTCCATGCCAGGGTCGGTGAACGCGGCGGCGTACCGCTCGTTCGCGTCGACCAGGCGGTCGGTCACGGTGCCGCCGTGTATGGCGCCCGCGGACTCGGTGGGTAGGGATGCGGAAGTCGTCATAACCATGACGTTACTGGTCACCGGCGTTCCGGTCTCGTTGTGAGAAGGGAAAAAGAGAGCCATCACGCTGACTTTGTGAGCTAAGCCACAGGGGTGAGGAGGGGTCGACCGGACGGGTGGTTTGCGCCGGCGGACCGCTTCGCGCGGGGGCCCGGCCGCGACGCGCAGGCCGGTTGATTGACCGCGAGACAGGGTGGACTAAAGTGACGCGAAGCGGGAGGCGAGGCTCTCCCTGCTGGACTGAATTCCCGTGAGATCCCGGCACGGCTGCCGGAGATCTCCCCCGCGTGCGCGGCGCGTACGCACGGCTCGGCCTCCTCCCGCTCCCGGCCGGCCGACGCTTCCGGCGCCGGCGGGCCTCCCCTTCACGAGCGGGCGGGGACCCGGCGGTGCGTACGGGCCCCGCCGGATCTGAGAGGGCCCCTTGAGCCAGAGTCGACACGTCCCGGTGATGCTCCAGCGGTGCCTGGACCTGTTGGCCCCCGCCCTGCGGGCCCCCGGGGCGGTCGTCGTCGACTGCACGCTCGGGCTCGGCGGGCACAGCGAGGCCCTGCTGACGCGGTTCCCCGAGGCCCGGCTCGTCGCCCTGGACCGCGACAAGGAGGCGCTGCGCCTGTCCGGGGAGCGCCTGGCCCCCTTCGGCGGGCGCGCCACCCTCGTGCACGCCGTCTACGACGAGCTGCCCGCCGTCCTCGAACGGCTCGGCATCGCGCGCGTGCAGGGCGTCCTGTTCGACCTCGGTGTCTCCTCCATGCAGCTCGACGAGGCCGACCGTGGCTTCGCCTACGCCCAGGACGCCCCGCTCGACATGCGCATGGACCAGACGACCGGCATCAGCGCCGCCGAGGTCCTCAACACCTACCCGGCGGGCGAACTGGTGCGCATCCTGCGTGCCTACGGCGAGGAGAAGCAGGCCAAGCGGATCGTCTCGGCGATCGTGCGGGAACGCGACAAGGAGCCGTTCACCAACAGCGCGCGACTCGTCGAGCTGATCCGGGACGCCCTTCCGCAGGCCGCCAAGCGCACCGGCGGCAACCCGTCCAAGCGGACCTTCCAGGCCCTGCGCATCGAGGTCAACGGTGAGCTCGCCGTCCTGGAACGGGCGATCCCGGCCGCGGTGAAGTCCCTCGAGGTCGGCGGGCGGATCGCCGTGCTGTCGTACCACTCCCTGGAGGACCGGCTGGTCAAGCAGGTGTTCGCGGCCGGCGCCGCCACCACCGCGCCCGCCGGGCTTCCGGTCGTCCCCGAGCGTTACCAGCCCCGGCTCAAGCTGCTCACGCGTGGTGCCGAACTTCCCACCGAGGAAGAGGTCGCCGAGAACCGGCGGGCCGCCCCGGCACGGTTGCGCGGGGCCGAGCGCATCAGGGAGGACGTCGAGTGACGGGCGTGCGGCGGGCGAGCCGGGGAACACCCCGGCGAGGTGGGTCCACACCTGAGAGCCGGGGAACACCCCGGCGGGGCGGGTCCACACCGGCGAGCCGGGGGAGGGCCAGTGAGTAGGAAACCCCAACTGCGGGGAAGGGCCGCCCGGCTCGCGCGTCTCTTCCCGGCGGGCCCGCGCCAGGCGGCCCGCACACCCTTCGTCCTCCTCGTCGTCCTCCTCCTCGGCGGCGGCCTGATCGGGCTGCTCGTGCTGAACTCCGCGCTCAGCGAAGGCTCGTTCAAGATGGACGACCTCCAGCGCGACACCAAGAACCTCACCGACGAGGAGCAGGCGCTCCAACGGGACATCGACTCCTACTCTGCCCCGGACGCCCTCCAGCGCCGGGCCCGCGAGCTCGGCATGGTCCCCGGCGGCGACCCGGCCTTCCTCGGCCCCGACGGCACCGTCAAGGGCGTTCCGTCGGCCGCCCCCCAGCCCTCCCCGGCCGACGTCCCCGCCGCCGACGTACCCCCCGAGGCCATCGCCACCACCCCGCCCACAGCCACCCCCACGACCCCCGGCAGGTGACGGAATGTCCGACAGGCAACCGCCCCGCCGACGTGTGCCCGGTCCCGCCCGGCCCGCGCGGCCCGGGGCGCAGCGGCGGCCGGGGCCCGGCGCGCGGCCGGCGCGGCGTCCGGTGGCGCGGGCCGCGGCGCCGCGGGTCATCCGGCTCGGCAGTCCCCGGCCCCGGCTGCGCATGGTCGGGCTCGCGCTCGCCCTCGTGCTGAGCGCCTTCGTCGTCCGCCTGCTCCAGGTGCAGGCGGTCGACGCGAGCACGTACGCCGCCAAGGCGGAGCAGAACCGGTACGTCGGACAGGTGCTGGCGGCCGAACGCGGGGAGATCACCGACCGGGCCGGCATCGCCCTCGCGACCAGCGAGGACGCCTACGACATCACGGCCGACCCGACGATGTTCGCCCGCGGGCAGCTGAAGATCGACGACGGTCCGGAACAGGCGGCCGCCCTCCTCGCGCCGATCCTCGGCCAGGAGCAGTCCGTGCTGGTCGGCAAGTTGCGGCCGAAGGACAGGAACGCGCGCTACGCCAAACTGGCCAGCCGCCAGACCCCGCAGGTCTGGAAGCAGATCAAGGACCTGAAGACCGCGCTCACCACCAAGGCCGGGTCCGACCCCTCGACGGTCAACGTCCTCGCGGGCGTCTTCTCCGTCCCCAGCAGCAAGCGCGTCTACCCCAACGGCGACCTCGCCGCCGGGATACTGGGCTGGGTGAACGCCGACGGCAAGGGCGGCGGCGGTGTGGAACAGCAGCTGAACGCCCTCCTGGCCGGCAAGGACGGCAAGATCCGCTACGCCCAGTCCGGCGGCCGTCAGGTGCCCACCGCGGGCAGCAACGAGACCCCGGCCATGCCCGGCTCCGACGTCGAGCTGACGATCGACCGCGACATCCAGTGGGCCGCGCAGAACGCCATCACCGAGCAGGTGGAGAAGTCCCGGGCCGACCGCGGGTACGTCGTCGTCCAGGACACCCGCACCGGCGAGATCCTCGCCATGGCCAACTCACCCGGCTTCGACCCCAACGACCTGTCGAAGGCCGACGGCGCGGCCATGGGCAACGCGGCCCTCCAGGACGCCTACGAGCCCGGCTCCACCGCCAAGGTCATGTCCATGGCCGCCGTCCTGGAGGAGAACGCCGCCACGCCCCTGACGCACGTCACCGTGCCCAACCGGCTGCACCGCGGCGACCGGCTCTTCCAGGACGACATCGACCACCCCACCTGGTACCTCACGCTCAACGGCGTGCTCGCCAAGTCCAGCAACATCGGCACGATCCTGGCCACCGGCCAGCTCGGCAGGACCCAGCCCGAGGCGAACCAGGTCCTCTATTCCTACCTGCGCAAGTTCGGCATCGGCAGCTTCACCGGGCTCGGCTTCCCCGGCGAGACGAAGGGCATCCTCGCCCCGCCCGACAAATGGTCGACCTCGCAGCAGTACACGATTCCTTTCGGCCAGGGCGTGTCCGTCAACGCGGTCCAGGCCGCCTCCGTCTACTCGACCATCGCCAACGGCGGCGTCCGCGTCGAACCGACCCTGGTGCGCGGCACCAAGGGACCCGACGGACGCTTCACCCCGGCCGAGGCACCCCCCAAGACCCGCGTGGTCAGCCAGAAAACCGCCAGGACCCTCGCCCACATGCTGGAGTCGGTCGTCGACGACGAGGAGGGCACGGGCACCAAGGCACGCATCCCCGGCTACCGCGTGGCCGGCAAGACCGGCACCGCCAACCGTGTGGATCCGGCCACCGGCAAGTACAACGGCTACACGTCGTCCTTCGCCGGGTTCGCGCCCGCCGACAGTCCCCGCGTGACCGTCTACTGCGCCATCCAGAACGCCACCGAGGGCAGCTACTTCGGCGGCCAGATCTGCGGCCCGGTCTTCAAGCAGGTCATGGAGTTCGCCCTGAAAAGCCTTCAGGTCCCGCCCACCGGGGCGCCCGCAGCGAACCTCCCGGTCTCGTTCAGCCCCTGAGCCCCCCGCCCGCCACCGCCCCGCCCCGCCCGTGTTCAGCGTCGAACCAGCCAGGAACCAGCCCGTGACCATGACCAGCCCCGAACCCGGGAACCACGACCCCACCGGGCCGCCGGCCCCGCCCTCGCTTCGCCCCCGGGCGGGTACGCCCGGTACGCTCACCGCCGTGCCACACGCCGATCAGTCCCAAACCACCCAGAAGGGCGCTTCCGTGACCTACCCGGGGCCGCCGCGACCGGTTCGGATCTCCGCCACACCCCTTGCGGAGCTCGCCGATCAGCTGGGTGCCACCACGCCGGAAGCCGCGGAGGCCGTCGAGGTCACGGGCATCACCCACGACTCGCGCGCCGTCCGCCCCGGAGACCTGTACGCCGCCCTCCCGGGCGCCCGTCTGCACGGAGCCGACTTCGTCACCCAGGCCGCCGGCCTCGGTGCGGCCGCCGTCCTGACCGACCCGGCCGGCGCCGACCGCGCCGCTGTGGCCGGCCTGCCGGTCCTGGTCGTCGACGAACCGCGCCGCCGGATGGGCGAACTGGCGGCCACGATCTACGGCCACCCCGGCCGCGACCTGCTCCGGATCGGCATCACCGGCACCTCCGGCAAGACCACCACCGCGTACCTGGTCGAGGGCGGTCTGAAGGCGGTCCGCGCCACGGGACTCATCGGCACCGTCGAGATGCGCATCGGCGACGAGCGCATCAAGTCCGAGCGCACCACGCCCGAGGCCACCGACCTCCAGGCCCTGTTCGCCGTCATGCGCGAACGCGGCGTCGAGGCCGTCGCGATGGAGGTCTCCAGCCACGCCCTGGTCCTCGGCCGGGTCGACGGCTGCGTGTTCGACATCGCCGTCTTCAGCAACCTCAGCCCGGAACACATGGAGTTCCACTCCGACATGGAGGACTACTTCCGGGCCAAGGCGCAGCTGTTCACGCCCGAGCGCAGCCGACTCGGCGTGGTCAACCTCGACGACGAGTACGGCCGCCGGCTGGTCCGGGAGGCCGGGGTCCCGGTCGTCACCTACTCCGCCGAGGGCCACCCCGACGCCGACTGGCGGGCCGTGGACGTCCAGCTCGGCCCGTTGGACTCGACGTTCACCGTCGTCGGCCCGCAGGGTGGGCGGATCGCCGCCAGGGCGCCGCTGCCCGGCCCGTTCAACGTGGCCAACACCCTCGCCGCCATCGTCGCCCTCGCCGCCGCCGGCCTCGACGCGCAGACCGCCGCCGACGGCGTCGCCGCGGTACCGGGTGTGCCGGGCCGGCTGGAGCGCGTGGACGCCGGTCAGCCCTACCTCGCGGTCGTCGACTACGCCCACAAGACGGACGCCGTCGAATCGGTCCTCAAGGCGCTGCGCAAGGTCACCAAGGGCCGGCTGCACGTCGTCCTCGGCTGCGGCGGCGACCGCGACGTCACCAAGCGCGCCCCGATGGGCGCCGCCGTGGCCCGGCTCGCCGACACCGCCGTACTGACCTCCGACAACCCCCGCTCCGAGGACCCCCTCGCGATCCTCGCGACGATGCTCCAGGGCGCGGCGTCGGTGCCGGCCCACGAGCGCGGCGAGGTCCAGCTCTTCGAGGACCGGGCCGCCGCGATCGCCGCCGCCGTCGCCCGCGCGCACGCCGGGGACACCGTGCTGGTCGCGGGCAAGGGCCACGAGCAGGGCCAGGACATCGCCGGGGTCGTCCGTCCCTTCGACGACCGCCAGGTGCTTCGCGAAGCTATCCAGAAGACCCAGGGATGAACTTGTGATCGCCCTCTCCCTCGCCGAGATCGCAGCAGTCGTCGGCGGGCAGACGCACGACATACCGGATCCGTCCGCGCTGGTCACCGGGCCGGTCGTCCGGGACTCCCGCGAGGTGGAGCCCGGCAGCCTCTTCGTCGCCTTCGCCGGCGAGCGCGTGGACGGCCACGACTTCGCCCAGGCGGTCGTGGAGGCGGGCGCGGCGGCCGTGCTGGCCTCACGCCCCGTCGGCGTGCCCGCGATCGTCGTGGACGACGTCCAGGCGGCGCTCGGCGCCCTCGCGCGGCACGTCGTGCACAAGCTCGGCACGACCCTCGTCGCGCTCACCGGCTCGGCCGGCAAGACCAGCACCAAGGACCTCATCGCCCAGGTGCTGCGCCGCAAGGCGCCGACCGTGTGGACGCCCGGTTCGCTCAACAACGAGATCGGCCTGCCGCTCACCGCGCTCACCGCCACCGAGGAGACCCGTTTCCTGGTGCTGGAGATGGGCGCCCGCGGCATCGGCCACATCCGCTACCTCACCGAGCTGACGCCCCCGCGGATCGGCCTCGTCCTCAACGTCGGGAGCGCCCACATCGGCGAGTTCGGCGGCCGTGAGCAGATCGCCCAGGCCAAGGGCGAGCTCGTGGAGTCCCTTCCGCAGGACGGGGTCGCCGTCCTCAACGCCGACGACCCGTTGGTACGGGCCATGGCCTCCCGTACGAAGGCGAAGGTGATCCTTTTCGGAGAGTCCGACGAAGCGGACGTACGCGCCGAGAACGTGAGACTCACGGACAGCGGACAGCCCGCCTTCAGGCTTCACACACCCTCCGGTGCAAGTGATGTGACCATGCGCCTGTACGGTGAGCACCACGTGTCGAACGCGCTCGCCGCGGCAGCCGTCGCCCATGAGCTGGGCATGTCCGTAACTGAGATCGCCACCGCGCTCTCCGAGGCGGGCTCCCTCTCCCGCTGGCGGATGGAGGTCACCGAGCGCCCGGACGGCGTGACGATCGTCAACGACGCCTACAACGCGAACCCCGAGTCCATGCGAGCGGCCCTGCGCGCGCTCGCGGCGATGGGCACGGGGCGTCGTACGTGGGCGGTGCTCGGCAAGATGGCCGAGCTCGGGGACGAGGCGCTCGCCGAGCACGACGCGGTCGGACGGCTCGCCGTCCGGCTCAACGTCAGCAAGCTCGTCGCGGTCGGGGGCAGGGAAGCCGCCTGGCTGCAACTGGGCGCATATAACGAGGGTTCGTGGGGTGAGGAGTCGGTGCACGTGTCCGACGCACAGGCGGCGGTCGACCTGTTGCGCAGCGAGTTGCGCCCGGGAGACGTCGTACTCGTGAAGGCGTCCCGTTCGGTCGGCCTCGAGAGCGTCGCGCAGGCGCTGCTCGCGACCGGTGCCGAGGGTGAGGTCGCCGCCCGATGATGAAGCAGATCCTGTTCGCGGGAGTCATTGGCCTCTTCCTGACGCTGATCGGCACCCCGCTGCTGATCAAGCTGCTCGCCCGCAAGGGCTACGGCCAGTACATCCGCGACGACGGCCCGCGCGAGCACGCCAGCAAGCGCGGTACGCCGACGATGGGCGGTATCGCCTTCATCCTGGCGACCATCGCCGCGTACTTCCTCTCCAAGCTCATCACGGGCAAGCCGCCGACCTACTCCGGTCTGCTGGTGCTCGGCCTGATGTTCGGCATGGGCCTGGTCGGCTTCCTGGACGACTACATCAAGATCGTCAAGCGGCGGTCGCTGGGTCTGCGGGCCAAGGCGAAGATGGCCGGCCAGCTGCTCGGCGGCATCGCCTTCGCCGTGCTCTCGCTCCAGTTCGCCGACGCCCGCGGCAACACCCCGGCCTCCACGAAGCTGTCGTTCATCACGGACTTCGGCTGGACGATCGGCCCCGTGCTGTTCGTCGTCTGGGCGCTGTTCATGATCCTCGCGATGTCCAACGGCGTGAACCTGACCGACGGTCTGGACGGTCTGGCCACCGGCGCCTCCGTGCTCGTCTTCGGCGCCTACACCTTCATCGGTGTCTGGCAGTACCAGGAGTCCTGCGCCAACGGCGAGACGCTCACCAACCCCAACGCCTGCTACGAGGTGCGCGACCCGCTGGACCTCGCGGTCGTCTCCGCGGCGCTGATGGGCGCCTGCCTCGGCTTCCTGTGGTGGAACACCTCGCCGGCCAAGATCTTCATGGGCGACACCGGTTCGCTGGCGCTCGGCGGTGTGCTCGCGGGTCTCGCGATCTGCTCGCGCACCGAACTGCTGCTGGCCATCCTGGGCGGCCTGTTCGTCCTCATCACCATGTCGGTGGTCATCCAGGTCGGTTCGTTCCGCCTGACCGGCAAGCGCGTCTTCCGTATGGCGCCGCTCCAGCACCACTTCGAACTCAAGGGCTGGTCCGAAGTCCTTGTCGTGGTCCGCTTCTGGATCATCCAGGGCATCTGCGTCATCGTCGGACTGGGCCTCTTCTACGCGGGATGGGCAGCAGAGAAGTGACCGACTGGCAGGGGAAGAACGTCACCGTCGCCGGGCTCGGCGTCTCCGGTGTCCCGGCGGCCAAGGTGCTGCACGGACTCGGCGCGAAGGTGACCGTCGTCAACGACGGCGACGACCCGCGCGCGCGGGAGCAGGCCGCCGAGTTGGAGGCGCTCGGCATCACCGTGCGCCTCGGTGACGGTGCGACCCTGCCCGAGAACACCGAACTCGTCGTCACCGCTCCCGGCTGGAAGCCGGACAAGCCGCTGTTCGCGGCGGCCGACGCGGCCGGCGTGCCCGTCTGGGGCGACGTCGAACTCGCCTGGAGGCTGCGCGGCCCCGACGCCGCGCCCTGGCTGTGCGTCACCGGCACCAACGGCAAGACGACGACCACGCAGATGCTCGCCTCGATCCTGACGGCGGCAGGGCTGCGCACGGCCGCCGTCGGCAACATCGGCGTCTCGCTCCTGGACGCCGTCGTCGGCGAGGAGCGGTACGACGTCCTCGCCGTGGAACTCTCCAGCTACCAGCTGCACTGGGCGCCCTCCCTGCGCGCCCACTCCGCCACGGTGCTCAACCTCGCCCCCGACCACCTCGACTGGCACGGCTCCATGGAGGCGTACGCCAAGGACAAGGGGCGCGTCTACGAGGGCAATCGGGTCGCCTGCGTCTACAACGTCGCCGACAAGGCCACCGAGGACCTGGTGCGCGAGGCGGACGTCGAGGAGGGCTGCCGGGCCGTCGGCTTCACGCTCGGCACGCCCGGACCGTCCCAACTCGGCGTCGTGGAGGGCCTCCTGGTCGACCGCGCCTTCGTCGAGAACCGGCACAAGAACGCCCAGGAGCTCGCCGAGGTCTCCGACGTCAACCCGCCGGTCCCGCACAACATCGCCAACGCCCTGGCCGCGGCGGCTCTCGCGCGCGCCTTCGGCGTGCCCGCCAAGGCCGTACGGGACGGTCTGCGGGCCTTCACCCCGGACGCCCACCGCATCGCCCACGTGGCGGACGTCGACGGCGTCGCCTACGTCGACGACTCCAAGGCCACCAACACCCACGCGGCGCAGGCCTCGTTGGCGGCCTACGAGTCGATCGTGTGGATCGCGGGCGGGCTCGCCAAGGGCGCGACCTTCGACGAACTGGTCGCCGGCTCGGCGCGGCGGCTGCGCGGGGTCGTCCTCCTCGGCGCCGATCGGGCACTGATCCGGGACGCCCTCGCGCGACACGCCCCGGAGGTACCCGTCGTCGACCTCGACCGGACCGACACTGGGGCGATGCTCCAGGCCGTCCAGGAGGCCCGGCGGCTCGCACAGCCCGGCGACACCGTGCTGCTCGCCCCGGCCTGCGCCTCCATGGACATGTTCGCCAACTACAACCAGCGCGGTGACGCGTTCGCGGAGGCCGTTCGCGAACTCCGCGCCTGACCCGGCCGCCTGCCGGGCGGACCTTGGGAGGGACGCGTGGGACCTTCGACGCTCAGCGGAGGCCGCGGTGCCCGGTAGCCGTACGGGCCGGCCGCCCGTGCAGCGCACCGTCCGGCGGCCCGCCACCGCCCGGCCCGTGCGCGACAACCCGCTGCTGCGGCTCTACGACCGCGGGCGCAAGGCCTGGGACCGGCCGCTGACCGCCTACTACCTGATCCTCGGCGGCAGTCTGCTGATCACCGTCCTGGGCCTGGTGATGGTCTACTCCGCCTCGCAGATCAAGGCGTTGCAGATGTCGCTGCCCGGGTCGTTCTTCTTCCGCAAGCAGTTCCTCGCGGCCTCCATCGGCGGGGTCCTGCTGCTGGTCGCCTCCCGGATGCCGGTGAAGCTGCACCGGGCGCTGGCCTACCCGATCCTCGCCGGCGCCGTCTTCCTGATGGTCCTGGTGCAGGTGCCGGGGATAGGGATGGCGGTCAACGGCAACCAGAACTGGATCTCGCTCGGCGGCTCCTTCCAGATCCAGCCCAGCGAATTCGGCAAGCTCGCCCTGGTGCTGTGGGGCGCCGACCTGCTGGCCCGCAAGCAGGACAAGAAGCTGCTGGCGCAGTGGAAGCACATGCTGGTGCCGCTGGTGCCCGCCGCCTTCCTGCTGCTCGGGCTGATCATGCTCGGCGGCGACATGGGCACCGCGATCATCCTGACGGCGATCCTGTTCGGCCTGCTGTGGCTGGCCGGGGCCCCCACCCGCCTCTTCGTCGGCGTCCTCTCGGTCGCGGCCGCGATCGGCGTGCTCCTGATCAAGACAAGCGACAACCGCATGGCCCGGCTGCGGTGCATCGGCGCCACCGACCCCGGTCCGGGTGACGCCTGCTGGCAGGCCGTGCACGGCATCTACGCCCTCGCCTCCGGCGGCATCTTCGGGTCCGGACTGGGGGCGAGTGTGGAGAAATGGGGTCAACTTCCCGAGGCGCACACCGACTTCATCTTCGCCGTCACCGGTGAGGAACTGGGCCTGGCGGGGACGCTGTCGGTGCTCGCCCTGTTCGCGGCTCTAGGCTATGCGGGTATCCGCGTGGCCGGACGCACGGAGGACCCCTTCGTGAGGTATGCCGCGGGAGGCGTGACCACCTGGATCACGGCCCAGGCCGTGATCAACATCGGTGCGGTGCTCGGCCTGCTGCCGATCGCCGGCGTCCCCCTCCCGCTGTTCTCCTACGGAGGTTCCGCCCTGCTGCCGACCATGTTCGCCATCGGGTTGCTGATCGCCTTCGCGCGCGACGAGCCCGCTGCGCGGGCGGCGCTTGCGATGCGGCACCCCCGCTTTGGTAGAAAGCGAGGGGCTGGGGGCTCCGTGCCTGATCGGAGTCCCCGGAGATGGAACACGATGCGACGGCGCGCCTCGGCGGCGCGCTCGTCCGGAGAGCGGTGAATTTCGGTGCATGTCGTACTCGCTGGTGGGGGGACCGCCGGCCACATCGAGCCCGCGCTCGCCCTCGCGGACGCCCTGCGCAGGCAGGACCCGACCGTGGGCATCACGGCCCTGGGCACGGAGCGCGGCCTGGAGACCACGCTCGTGCCCCAGCGGGGCTACGAGCTGGCGCTGATCCCGGCGGTGCCGCTGCCGCGCAAGCCCACCCCGGAGCTGATCACCGTCCCGGGCCGGCTGCGCGGCACGATCAAGGCGACCGAGCAGATCCTGGAGCGCACCAAGGCCGACGCCGTCGTCGGGTTCGGCGGGTACGTGGCGCTGCCCGGCTATCTCGCCGCCAAGCGCCTGGGCGTGCCGATCGTCATCCACGAGGCCAACGCCCGCCCCGGCCTGGCCAACAAGATCGGCTCCCGGTACGCCGCCCAGGTCGCCGTCTCCACGCCCGACAGCAAGCTGCGCAACGCGCGCTACATCGGCATCCCGCTGCGCCGCTCCATCGCCACACTGGACCGTGCCGCCGCGCGCCCCGAGGCCCGCGCGATGTTCGGCCTCGATCCGAACCTGCCGACGCTGCTCGTCTCCGGCGGCTCGCAGGGCGCCCGCCGCCTGAACGAGGTCGTCCAGCAGGTCGCCCCCTGGCTCCAGCAGGCCGGCATCCAGATCCTGCACGCGGTCGGCCCGAAGAACGAACTGCCGCACGTCCAGCAGATGCCGGGAATGCCCCCGTACATCCCGGTAAGTTACCTGGACCGGATGGACCTCGCGTACGCCGCCGCCGACATGATGCTCTGCCGCGCGGGCGCGATGACCGTCGCCGAACTCTCCGCCGTCGGGCTCCCGGCCGCCTACGTCCCGCTGCCCATCGGCAACGGCGAACAGCGGCTGAACGCCCAGCCGGTGGTCAAGGCCGGCGGCGGGCTGCTGGTCGACGACGCGGAACTGACCCCCGAGTGGGTCCGGGAGAACGTCCTGCCCGTCCTCGCCGACCCGCACCGGCTGTACGAGATGTCCCGCGCCGCCGGCGAGTTCGGCCGCCGGGACGCGGACGACCTGCTCGTCCGCATGGTGTACGAGGCGATCGCCGCCCATCGTGCACACCGCTAGGCACGGTACGTAGGGCTCTGGGAGCGAAGGGCAGGGAGCGTGGCCGGATCCGTCACCGCCGAGCGCGGTGCACGCCAGGAGGAGTCGTCCGGCCCGCCCCTCGTCCGGCGGTGGGGCCCGCGCCGACTTCGTGTGATCATCAGTCTCGCGCTCGCCGTCGTGCTCCTCGGCGGGGGCGTCCTGTGGGTGTTGTACGGCTCGCAGTGGCTGCGCGTGGAGCGGGTCTCCGTCTCCGGGACGGACGTACTGAGCCCGCAGCAGGTGCGCGACGCCGCGGAGGTCCCCGTCGGAGCGCCGTTGGTGTCCGTCGACACCGACGCGATCGCGGACCGGCTGCGCGCCGCACTGCCCCGCGTCGACTCCGTCGACGTGGTCCGTTCCTGGCCCGATGGAATCGGCCTGAAAGTGACCGAACGCAGACCGGTTCTCCTGGTTCACAAGGGGCGTGACTTCGTGGAGGTGGACCACGAAGGCGTCCGTTACGCCACGCTTTCCGCGCCTCTCAAGGGTGTGCCGGTGCTGGAATTGGCACTTTCCCCGTCGAGTTCGGCCTCCGCGAGCCTGCGGCGCTTCGGGGAGGGCCGGCTGGTGCGCGAGGCGGTGACGGCCGTCGGAGACCTTCCGGCCGCCGTCGCCCGGGCCGCCCGGAGCGTCAAAGTCCGTTCCTACGACGACATCTCGCTGGAGCTGGGCGACGGGCGCGTGGTCGCGTGGGGGAGTGCCGAGAAGGGCGCCACGAAGGCCCGTGCGCTCACCGCTCTGATGAAAGCCGCCCCCGACGCGCGGCACTTCGACGTCAGCGTTCCCACGGCCCCCGCGTCAGCGGGGAGTTGACGCACATCCGCGCAGGCCAGCACCCTGGTTGGGCAGCGACACGGCTGATCACATAGGGTGAAAAGAAAAACGGGAGGTTCGGCGTGTTCGTTGAACGGGCGCCACTTGTCGACTTAGTGTCCTGTTCAGAAGACTCCAAGGAACGGACACACTGGTAACCCTAAACTTCAGCGTTAGGGTTCGGGTCGGCGAAACGGACCGTCCCATTCGGCATCAGTCGCCGGCACACGGAGCGCGCAGCGCCCCGTGGACCGACGACACGTAACTCGAGGCGAGAGGCCTTCGACGTGGCAGCACCGCAGAACTACCTCGCAGTCATCAAAGTCATCGGTGTCGGCGGCGGTGGTGTCAATGCCATCAACCGGATGATCGAGGTCGGTCTCAAGGGCGTCGAGTTCATCGCCATCAACACCGACGCGCAGGCGCTGTTGATGAGCGACGCCGACGTCAAGCTCGACGTCGGCCGCGAACTCACCCGCGGACTCGGCGCCGGAGCCAACCCGGCCGTCGGCCGCAAGGCCGCCGAGGACCACCGCGAGGAGATCGAGGAGGTCCTCAAGGGGGCCGACATGGTCTTCGTGACGGCCGGTGAAGGCGGCGGCACCGGCACCGGCGGCGCGCCCGTCGTGGCCAACATCGCACGCTCCCTGGGCGCCCTCACCATCGGCGTGGTCACGCGCCCGTTCACCTTCGAGGGACGGCGCCGCGCCAACCAGGCCGAGGACGGGATCGCCGAGCTCCGCGAAGAGGTCGACACCCTCATCGTCATCCCGAACGACCGGCTGCTGTCCATCTCGGACCGCCAGGTCTCGGTGCTCGACGCCTTCAAGTCCGCCGACCAGGTCCTGCTCTCCGGTGTCCAGGGCATCACCGACCTGATCACCACCCCCGGCCTCATCAACCTCGACTTCGCCGACGTCAAGTCGGTCATGTCCGAGGCCGGTTCTGCCCTGATGGGCATCGGCTCGGCCCGCGGCGACGACCGCGCGGTGGCCGCCGCCGAGATGGCGATCTCCTCGCCGCTGCTGGAAGCCTCCATCGACGGCGCCCGCGGTGTGCTGCTCTCCATCTCCGGTGGCTCCGACCTCGGCCTGTTCGAGATCAACGAGGCCGCCCAGCTGGTCAGTGAGGCCGCCCACCCCGAGGCCAACATCATCTTCGGCGCGGTGATCGACGACGCCCTCGGAGACGAGGTCCGCGTCACCGTGATCGCGGCCGGCTTCGACGGCGGTCAGCCGCCGGCCCGCCGGGACAACGTCCTCGGCTCGGCCTCGTCGTCCGCGTCCTCCGCCCGCCGCGAGGAGCCGACTCCGGTACGGCAGCCCGAGAGCCGTCCGAACTTCGGCACGCTCGGCAGCGTCACGCCGAAGGAGGAGCCGGAGCCGGCGCCCGAACCGGTCGCCGAGATCCCGGTCTCCCCGCCGGTGCCCCCGTCGCGGGCCTACACGGACAGCGCGGCCGAGGAACTGGACGTGCCGGACTTCCTGAAGTGATAGGACAGCGCGGACACGCGAGCGGCGCGCACTTCGCCTTCACCGACCGGTGGGGCGGGGTGAGCGCCGCTCCGTATGAGGAGCTCAACCTGGGCGGCGCGGTCGGCGACGACCCCGAGGCCGTACGCGACAACCGGAAGCTGGCGGCGGGGGCGTTGGGACTGGACGCCGGCCTCGTCGTGTGGATGAACCAGGTCCACGGCGACACCGTGGTCGAGGTCGACGGGCCGTGGGGCGAGCGCCCCGTGCCCCGGGCCGACGCGGTCGTCACCACCCGGCGCGGACTGGCCCTCGCGGTCCTGACCGCCGACTGCACACCCGTACTGCTCGCCGACCCGGTCGCCGGGGTCGTCGCCGCGGCCCACGCCGGCCGGCCCGGCATGGTCGCCGGGGTCGTCCCCGCCGTGGTCGAGGCGATGGTGGGGCTCGGCGCCGACCCGTCCCGGACGGTCGCCCGCACCGGGCCCGCCGTGTGCGGCCGGTGTTACGAGGTGCCGGAGCAGATGCGCGCCGAGGTGGCCGCCGTCGAGCCGGCGGCGTACGCCGAGACGAGCTGGGGTACGCCGGCGGTCGACGTGACCGCCGGGGTGCACGCGCAGCTCGACCGGCTCGGGGTGCTCGACCGGGAGCAGTCGCCGGTGTGCACGCGCGAGTCGCAGGACCACTTCTCGTACCGCCGCGACCGCACCACGGGGCGACTCGCGGGATATGTCTGGTTGGACTGATGGGGCATGACGGACCGTAAGAACGAACTCGCCGCGAACCTGACGACGGTGGAGGAGCGCATCACCGCCGCGTGCTCGGCCGCCGGGCGCAAGCGGGAGGAAGTGACCCTCATCGTGGTCACCAAGACCTACCCGGCGAGTGACGTGCGGATCCTGTCGGAACTCGGCGTGCGCCACGTCGCCGAGAACCGCGACCAGGACGCGGCGCCCAAGGCCGCGGCGTGCTCGGATCTGCCCCTTTCCTGGCATTTCGTCGGTCAGTTGCAGACCAACAAGGTGCGCTCGGTGGTCGGTTACGCGGATGTCGTGCAGTCCGTCGACCGTTCCCGGCTGGTGACGGCCCTGTCGAAGGAGGCCGTCCGCGCGGGCCGCGAGGTCGGATGCCTTCTCCAGGTCGCGCTCGACGCGGGGGAGAGCGGTCGGGGTGAGCGCGGTGGCGTGGCGCCCGGCGGCATCGAGGAGTTGGCGGCCCTCGTCGCGGAGTCCCCGGGGCTGAGGCTTGACGGACTGATGACCGTCGCACCTCTGACCGGCGAGTTCGCGGGGCGCCAACGGGCGGCGTTCGGGCGGTTGATGGATTTGTCGACTGACCTGCGCCGAGCCCATCCGACTGCGAACATGGTCTCGGCAGGGATGAGTGCGGACCTCGAGGAGGCCGTGGCTGCTGGGGCGACACATGTACGCGTCGGCACTGCGGTACTCGGAGTCCGCCCCGGGCTCGGGTAACGTCGCCAAGAAGTCGGACCACAGCAGAAAATATGGTCATTACCGTCGGAAGGCGGGCATAAGGACCACGTGGATCGCGGGACTTGGCAGTCGTCAGCCGATCCACCACAGAGCGGAGGACTCAGAGCATGGCCGGCGCGATGCGCAAGATGGCGGTCTACCTCGGCCTCGTGGAGGACGATGGGTACGACGGCCGGGGTTTCGACCCCGATGACGACTTCGAACCCGAGCTCGACCCTGAGCCCGAGCGCGACCACCGACGGCACGAGCCGTCGCACCAGTCACACGGCGCACATCAGTCCCACAGGGACGAAGAGGTGCGTATCACACAACCGCCCGCTCCTCGCGAGCCTGTGGCCCGGGCCACTTCGCTCGCCGCGGAATCCGGGCGTCCCGCGCGCATCGCGCCCGTGGCATCCATCACACAAGAACGCCAGTCCCTGGAGAAGAACGCACCGGTGATCATGCCCAAGGTCGTGTCGGAACGAGAGCCGTACCGGATCACCACGCTCCACCCCCGGACGTACAACGAGGCCCGTACCATCGGGGAACACTTCCGTGAGGGCACGCCGGTGATCATGAATCTGACTGAGATGGATGACACAGACGCGAAGCGACTTGTCGACTTTGCGGCCGGTTTGGTGTTTGGTCTTCACGGCAGCATCGAGCGGGTGACGCAGAAGGTGTTCCTGTTGTCTCCTGCTAACGTCGATGTCACGGCGGAGGACAAGGCCCGCATCGCAGAGGGCGGGTTCTTCAACCAGAGCTGAGACGCAAGACCGGAATCGGCAGTACAAAGAAGTACAAGCAGTACCGAGCAGCACGAAACAGGGGAGAGGGAAGCACCGAACATGGGCGTGGTCCAGCAGGTCGTCTACATCGCGCTGATGGTGTTCCTCATCGTGCTCATCTTCCGGTTGGTCATGGACTACGTCTTCCAGTTCGCCCGCTCATGGCAGCCCGGCAAGGCGATGGTGGTCGTTCTGGAGGCCACCTACACTGTCACCGATCCACCGCTCAAGCTTCTGCGGCGGGTCATCCCGCCGCTGCGTCTCGGGGGCGTGGCGCTCGACCTGTCCTTCTTCGTACTGATGATCATCGTCTACATCCTGATCTCGATCGTGAGCCGGCTGTGAGCGATGTGAACTACCGTCTTGCCGAATGCCGACGACTACGTTGAGGTGAAGAGATGCCGTTGACCCCCGAGGACGTGCGGAACAAGCAGTTCACGACCGTCCGCCTCCGAGAAGGCTATGACGAGGACGAGGTCGATGCCTTCCTCGACGAGGTCGAAGCCGAACTGACCCGACTGCTCCGCGAGAACGAGGACCTGCGCGCCAAACTGGCCGCGGCCACGCGCGCTGCTGCCCAGAACCAGCAGAACATGCGCAAGCCTCCGGAGCAGCAGGACCAGCAGCAGGGCGGCATGCAGCAGCAGGGCGGCATGCAGCAGCAGGGCATGCCCCAGCAGCAGGGGATGCCCCAGCAGGGCATGCCTCAGCAGGGCATGCGAGGCCCGGGCGCTCCGGTGCCCGCCGGCATATCGGGCCCGCCGCAGCAGCAGATGGGTGGCCCCATGGGTGGCCCGCCCCAGCTGCCGAGCGGTGCCCCGCAGCTGCCCGCCGGTCCCGGCGGTGGTCAGGGTGGTCCCCAGGGTCCCGGCCCGATGGGTCAGGGTCCGATGGGCCAGGGCCCCATGGGTCAGGGTCCGATGGGCGGTCAGCCGCCGATGCAGCAGCAGATGGGTGGCCCGATGGGCGGCCCCATGGGCGGTCCGATGGGCGGCCCCGGTCAGGGCCCCGGTGGCGACAGCGCCGCCCGTGTCCTCTCGCTGGCCCAGCAGACCGCCGACCAGGCGATCGCCGAGGCCCGTTCCGAGGCCAACAAGATCGTCGGCGAGGCGCGTTCGCGTGCCGAGGGTCTTGAGCGTGACGCCCGTGCCAAGGCCGACGCGCTGGAGCGGGACGCGCAGGAGAAGCACCGCGTCGCGATGGGCTCCCTGGAGTCCGCCCGCGCCACGCTGGAGCGCAAGGTCGAGGACCTGCGCGGCTTCGAGCGCGAGTACCGCACCCGCCTGAAGTCGTACCTGGAGTCGCAGCTGCGTCAGCTGGAGACCCAGGCCGACGACTCCCTGGCCCCGCCGCGCACCCCGGCCACCGCCTCCCTTCCGCCGTCCCCGGCGCCCTCCATGGCTCCGGCCGGCGCGAGCGCCCCGTCCTACGGCGGCAACCAGGGCATGGGCGGCGCCCCGAGCCCCGCGGCTCCGTCCTACGGCGGTCAGCAGCAGATGTCGCCGGCGATGACCCAGCCGATGGCGCCGGTGCGGCCGCAGGGTCCGTCGCCGATGGGCCAGGCTCCCTCGCCGATGCGTGGCTTCCTCATCGACGAGGATGACAACTGACGGCCAGTAGTACGCCTTAGGCGTCGGCAGCGTTCAAAAGGGCGGGACCCCGGATTTCCGATCCGGGGTCCCGCCCTTTTTGCGCGTGTTGAGTGGGGGGTGTTGCGGGATGGCGTGCACCAGGGGCGGTGCGCGTGGAGGTGGGGGAGTGTGCCCGCGGGCAAGCGGATCACGGGGGAGGCCGCTGACGCGGTAAGGCGGCGGCTGCCCGCCGGAGGGTGGTCCGGGGGCAGCCGTCGGCGGGGATGGGCGGGTCAGGCCTTGCGGAGGCGGAACGTCAGCGTGAGGGGCTCGTCGGTGAACGGGGCACCGTAGGTGTCGTCCGCCTCGCCCTGGGCGAAGTCCGTGGCGAGGACCTCGTCGGCGATCAGGGCGGAGTGCGCGGTCAGGGCGGCGACGGTCGCCGGGTCGGTCGCGCTCCAGCGGAGCGCGATGCGGTCGGCGACGTCGAGGCCGCTGTTCTTGCGGGCCTCCTGGATCAGGCGGATCGCGTCACGGGCGAGGCCCGCGCGGCGCAGCTCCTCGGTGATCTCCAGGTCGAGGGCGACCGTGGCGCCGGAGTCGGACGCCACCGACCAGCCCTCGCGCGGGGTCTCCGTGATGATCACCTCGTCGGGGGCGAGGGAGACCGTCTCGCCGTCGACCTCCACGGACGCCGTGCCCTCACGCAGCGCGAGGGACAGCGCGGCCGCGTCGGCGTTCGCGACGGCCTTCGCCACATCCTGGACGCGCTTGCCGAACCGCTTGCCCAGGGCACGGAAGTTGGCCTTGGCGGTCGTGTCGACCAGGCTGCCGCCCACCTCGGACAGGGACGCGAGCGACTCGACGTTCAGCTCCTCCGTGATCTGCGAGTGCAGCTCGGAAGAGAGCGCGTCGAAGCCGGTGGCCGCGATGAGCGCACGCCGCAGCGGCTGCCGGGTCTTCACGCCCGACTCCGCGCGCGTGGCGCGGCCCAGCTCGACGAGCCGGCGGACCAGGACCATCTGCTTCGAAAGCTCAGGGTCGATCACCGAGAGGTCGGCCTGCGGCCAGGACGCGAGGTGCACGGACTCCGGGGCGCCGGGGGTGACGGGGACGATCAGGTCCTGCCAGACCCGCTCGGTGATGAACGGGGTCAGCGGGGCCATCAGCGCGGTGACCGTCTCGACGACCTCGTGGAGCGTGCGCAGCGCGGCCTTGTCGCCCTGCCAGAAGCGGCGGCGCGAGCGGCGGACGTACCAGTTGGACAGGTCGTCGACGAACGCCGAGAGCAGCTTGCCGGCGCGCTGGGTGTCGTACGCCTCCAGCGACTGGGTCACCTGGTCGACCAGGGCGTGCAGCTCGCTCAGCAGCCAGCGGTCCAGGACCGGGCGGTCGGCCGGGGCCGGGTCGGCCCCGGACGGCGCCCAGCCGGCCGTGCGGGCGTACAGGGCCTGGAAGGCGACCGTGTTCCAGTACGTGAGGAGCGTCTTGCGGACGACCTCCTGGATGGTGCCGTGGCCGACGCGGCGGGCCGCCCACGGGGAGCCGCCGGCCGCCATGAACCAGCGGACCGCGTCGGCGCCGTGCTGGTCCATGAGCGGGATCGGCTGGAGGGTGTTGCCGAGGTGCTTGGACATCTTGCGGCCGTCCTCGGCGAGGATGTGGCCGAGGCAGACGACGTTCTCGTACGAGGACCTGTCGAAGACCAGGGTGCCGACCGCCATCAGCGTGTAGAACCACCCGCGGGTCTGGTCGATGGCCTCGGAGATGAACTGCGCCGGGTAGCGGGACTCGAACAGTTCCTTGTTCTTGTACGGGTAGCCCCACTGCGCGAACGGCATGGAACCCGAGTCGTACCAGGCGTCGATGACCTCCGGCACGCGGGTGGCCGTCCTGCCGCAGCCGTCCTGCGGGCAGGCGAAGGTGACGGCGTCGATGTACGGGCGGTGCGGGTCCAGCTCCGACTGGTCGGTGCCGCTCAGCTCGGTGAGCTCGGCGCGGGAGCCGACGACGGTGAGGTGCTCGTCCTCGCAGCGCCAGATCGGCAGCGGGGTGCCCCAGTAGCGGCTGCGGGACAGCGCCCAGTCGATGTTGTTGTTCAGCCAGTCGCCGAAGCGGCCGTGCTTGACCGTGTCCGGGTACCAGTTCGTCTTCTCGTTCTCCTGGAGGAGCCGGTCCTTGATCGCGGTGGTGCGGATGTACCAGGAGGGCTGTGCGTAGTAGAGGAGCGCGGTGTGGCAGCGCCAGCAGTGCGGGTAGCTGTGCTCGTACGGGATGTGCCGGAAGAGGAGGCCGCGCTGCTGGAGATCCTCGGTGAGCTTCTCGTCGGCCTTCTTGAAGAAGACGCCGCCGACCAGCGGGACGTCCTCGGCGAAGGTGCCGTCCTGGCGGACCGGGTTGACCAGCGGCAGGCCGTAGGAGCGGCAGACCTTGAGGTCGTCCTCACCGAAGGCGGGGGACTGGTGGACCAGACCCGTACCGTCCTCCGTGGTGACGTACTCGGCGTTGACGACGAAGTGAGCCGGGGCCGGGAACTCCACCAGCTCGAACGGGCGCTGGTAGGACCAGCGCTCCATCTCGGCGCCGGTGAAGGTCTCGCCGGTGGCCTCCCAGCCCTCGCCGAGCGCCTTGGCGAGCAGCGGCTCGGCGACGACGAGCCTCTCCTCCCCGTTCGTGGCGACGACGTAGGTGACCTCGGGGTGGGCGGCGACGGCCGTGTTGGACACCAGTGTCCACGGGGTCGTCGTCCAGACGAGGAGCGCGGCCCGGCCGGCGAGCGGACCGGAGGTGAGCGGGAAACGGACGTACACGGACGGGTCGACGACCGTCTCGTAGCCCTGCGCCAGCTCGTGGTCGGACAGACCCGTGCCGCAGCGGGGGCACCAGGGGGCGACGCGGTGGTCCTGGACCAGCAGGCCCTTGCCGAAGATCTCCTTGAGCGACCACCAGACGGACTCGACGTACTCGGGGTCCATGGTCCGGTAGGCGTCGTCGAGGTCGACCCAGTAGCCCATGCGGGTCGTCAGTTCGGCGAAGGCGTCGGTGTGGCGGGTCACCGACGCACGGCACCGGGCGTTGAACTCGGCGATGCCGTACGCCTCGATGTCCTGCTTGCCGGAGAAGCCCAGCTCCTTCTCCACCGCCAGCTCCACGGGCAGGCCGTGGCAGTCCCAGCCGGCCTTGCGGGCCACGTGGTAGCCGCGCATGGTGCGGAAGCGGGGGAAGACGTCCTTGAAGACGCGCGCCTCGATGTGGTGGGCGCCCGGCATGCCGTTGGCGGTGGGCGGGCCTTCGTAGAACACCCATTCGGGGCGGCCCTCGGACTGCTCCAGGCTCTTGGCAAAGATCTTCTGCTCGCGCCAGAAGTCGAGCACCGCGTGCTCGAGGGCGGGCAGGTCGACCTGGGCGGGCACCTGACGGTACTGCGTCATCGATCTTCCTCCGGCGGACGTGCTGCCTTCCGTCGGAGGGACGAGAGCCGTGTTGTCCGGACGCCGTGTGCGGCGCGCTCCCGCGGTACCACCCTCCTTGGCCCTCCGGTGCGTCGTCTGCTCCGGCGAGCCCCCTCATTGGGGTCGCGATGCCGGTTCTACTCACCGAGCCTGTCGGCTGTGGCTTTCTTCCGGCGGCTCCGGGGTGATCTTCACGTCGTGCTCACCCCCGGGCTTCCACCGTCCCCGGGTCGCTCTGGGCTGCGTACGCCGCTACTCGTCCCCATCCACGCTTTTCGCTCCGCCCAGTGTACGGCGCCGCGCGGACCGCGGCCGACCGGTTTTCGGGCCCGCGCCGCGGGCGGGGCGGACCGGCCCGGGGTGACCCGAACGGTGAGGTGCCCGGGTCCGGGTTCGGGGACGCCGAGCTCGGCGGATTACCCGGCGGGGAGCTGGGCACAACGCATGCAGGCTTGCCGAGCGTCGTGCGCGAGGCGGGCGAATCGGGCGGTGTGCCCCGTTGCCGCGGGACTCGAGTCGATTTATCGTCCCAGCACGATTCGCGAGCAAGATCACAATATGTGAAGGGGCCGCGGCCATGGTGGCGAAGAAGACCGCCGTACAGCAGTCGGCGTCCGGCAGGTCCGCACGGGCCGTCGGCGGTGCGGCCAAGGACGCCGGAGGCGGGAAGAGCGAGACGGTCGCCGGGAAGGCGGCGTCCTCGAGGAAGACGGCCGCGAAGGAACCGGTCGCCAAGAACGCGGCCGCGGCGGACTCGGCCGCGACGGACTCGGTGGAGAGGAAGGCGGCAGCGGTGTCGGCCGGGAAGGCCGCGCCCCGGACGACGAGCAGGGCCGCGTCCGGGGGGAAGAAGGCGGCCACGGGGAGGAAGACGCCGGCGAAGCGGGCCGCGGTCCCCGCGCGGGCCGCCGCGCCCGAGGACCCGGTGGCCGAGGAGACCGTCGGCGGCGGGGCGGCGGCCGACGGGGCCGAGGTCGACAGGGCCACGGCCGAGAAGAGCACCGCCACGACCAGCACCACGAAGACCAGCGGGACCAAGACCAGCAGGACCAAGACCAGCAGGACCAAGACCAGCGGTACCAAGACCAGCGGTACGAAGACGAGCAGTACGAAGACCAGTTCGACGAAGAAGAACTCGGCCAAGAAGGTGGGCGCGGCCTCGGCCGCGGAGCAGACGGGAGCCACGACGGTGGTTGCGAAGAAGACTCCTGGCACGGCCACGGCGGCGAAGACCGCCGTTCCCCAGGCACGGCTCGCCGCGGCGGAGGCGGGCGACCTGGCGGTGCGCCCCGGTGAGGAGCCCTGGACCCCGGCAGAGGTCGCCGAGGCCCGCGCGGAGCTGCAGTCCGAGATGGACCGGCTGCGCGCGGAGCTGGCCTCTTCCGAGGCCGCCCTGGTGGGCCTGATGCGGGACTCGGGCGACGGCGCCGGCGACGACCAGGCCGACACCGGCACCAAGAACATCACGCGCGAGCACGAACTGGCGCTGGCGGCCAACGCGCGCGAGATGCTGATCCAGACCGAGCACGCCCTCGAGCGGCTCGACGCCGGTACCTACGGCCTGTGCGAGAACTGCGGCGACCCCATCGGCAAGGCGCGTATGCAGGCCTTCCCACGGGCCACTCTGTGCGTCGAGTGCAAGCAGAAGCAGGAGCGGCGGTACTGATCACGCCGGGGCCGGGAGGTGTGCCGTACCCTCGTGCTCAGTCAGGTACCTAGGTTGAGGGACTCACGTGGCAGAGGCGGAGCGCATCATCGGTACGCCGGACACCCCGGAGGCGGCGGGATCCGAGCCGGAGCCGTCCGACGGGCATGCCGGGCGGCCGGTGTCGGACGGGCCGTCCGGTGCGGGGGCGCCGGCGGAGGACGGGGCGGGACGGCCGCGCGGCAGGCGCCGGATCGCCGTGCTCTTCTCGGTCGCCGCGGTCGCGTACCTCCTCGACCTGGTCAGCAAGATGATCGTGGTCGCGAAGCTGGAGCACCACGAGCCGATCGAGATCATCGGTGACTGGCTGCGCTTCGAGGCGATCCGCAACGCGGGCGCGGCCTTCGGCTTCGGCGAGGCCTTCACCGTGATCTTCACGGTGATCGCCGCCGCCGTGATCGTGGTGATCGCCCGGCTGGCCCGCAAGCTCTACAGCCTGCCCTGGGCGATCGCGCTGGGTCTGCTGCTGGGCGGTGCGCTCGGCAACCTCACCGACCGGATCTTCCGCTCCCCGGGCGTCTTCGAGGGCGCGGTGGTGGACTTCATCGCGCCGAAGCACTTCGCGGTGTTCAACCTGGCCGACTCGGCGATCGTGTGCGGCGGCATCCTCATCGTGCTGCTGTCGTTCAGGGGCCTCGACCCGGACGGCACCGTCCACAAGGACTGAGAGCTCCGCCACAAAAGGAGAGGCCGATCAGGTCGAGGCGTCCGATGCGTGCGATCGCAGGGCGCCGGAAGCTCCCTCGCAGCGGAGCTGTTGAAAGATTTCGGCATTGCGGCGAGCGTGCGTGCCGGGCGGCGCGATCCGGGCTCCCCTCTTGTTCGGAACCCTGAGCCCGGGCGGGGTCGTCCACAGGCTCCGTACGGGGCTGTCGGACCCGTCCGGCATACTCGACGGGTGAGCACGATTCCCGAGATCCGTAACCTGCCCGTGCCCGACGGCCTGGAGGGCGAGCGTGTCGACGCCGCCATCTCCCGGATGTTCGGCTTCTCCCGGACCAAGGCGGCCGAGCTCGCCGCGGCGGGGAAGGTCACCGTCGACGGGTCGGTGGTCGGGAAGTCCGAGCGGGTGCACGGCGGGGCCTGGCTCGAGGTGGAGATGCCGCAGGCGCCCGCGCCGGTGCAGGTCGTCGCCGAGCCGGTCGAGGGCATGGAGATCGTGCACGACGACGACGACGTGGTCGTCATCGTCAAGCCGGTCGGGGTGGCCGCCCACCCGTCGCCCGGCTGGAGCGGGCCCACCGTCATCGGCGGGCTCGCCGCCGCCGGGTACCGCATCTCGACGTCGGGCGCGGCCGAGCGCCAGGGCATCGTGCACCGCCTCGACGTGGGCACGTCGGGGCTGATGGCGGTCGCCAAGTCCGAGTACGCGTACACCTCGCTCAAGCGCCAGTTCAAGGAGCGCACGGTCGACAAGCGCTACCACACGCTCGTGCAGGGCCACCCGGACCCGACCAGCGGCACCATCGACGCGCCCATCGGCCGCCACCCCCACCACGACTACAAGTGGGCCGTGACGGCGGAGGGCAAGCCGTCCGTCACGCACTACGACCTGATCGAGGCCTTCCGCGCGGCCTCCCTGCTGGACGTGAAGCTGGAGACCGGCCGCACCCACCAGATCCGCGTGCACATGTCCGCCCACCGTCACCCGTGCGTGGGCGACCTGACCTACGGCGCCGACCCGACGCTCGCCAAGCGGCTGCGCCTGACCCGCCAGTGGCTGCATGCGGTGCGCCTCGGCTTCGAGCACCCCGGCGACGGCCGGTGGGTGGAGTTCTCCTGCGACTACCCGGACGACCTGCAGCAGGCCCTGGACCAGGTCCGCGAGGAGACCTACGGGTGAGCACGCGCGCGTACGCGGTGCGTGTCGCCGAGGACCCCGCCGACCGCGAGGCCTGCTTCGCGGTGCGCAAGGAGGTCTTCGTCGGCGAGCAGGGCGTCCCCGAAAACATCGAGTACGACGCCCACGACGCCGGTGCCGTACACGTGCTGGCGGTCGGCGAGGACGGCGTCCCGCTCGGCACCGGGCGGCTGCTGCACGGCGAGGCCGCCGCGGCGAAGACCGACGGGGATCCGGCCGTCGGATCGCTGGGGCGGCTCGCCGTCGTCCGGGATGCGCGCGGGTTCGGCGTCGGGGCCGCGCTGGTGCGGGCCGTCGAGGAGGCGGCACGCGCGCGGGGGCTCACGGCCGTCGACCTGCACGCCCAGACCCACGCGCTGGGGTTCTACGAGCGGCTGGGGTACGAGGCCTACGGGCCGGAGTTCCCCGACGCGGGGATCCCGCACCGGGCGATGCGGCGGGTGTTGTAGCGCCGGAACGGGCAAGGCGGTGACAAGAGGGGCGAGCGTGGCAGGCTGGAGCCCTGGTTGTCCTTGATCCTCTAGACCGCCGGAGCACCGACCGTGGATCAGTTGGCCCTGCTGTTCGTGCTGCTGCTCGGGGCCGTGGTGAGCGTCCCGCTGGGAGACCGGTGGGGGCTGCCCGCGCCGGTCCTGATGACGTTGCTCGGGATCGTGCTCGCGGTCCTCGACTTCGTGCCCAACGTGAACATCCCGCCCGGCCTCATCCTGCCCCTGCTGCTTCCGCCCCTGCTGTACGCGGCGGTCCGGAGGACGTCCTGGCGGCAGTTCACGGCGAACAAGCGGCCCATCTTCCTGCTCGCCGTGGCGCTGGTCTTCGTCACGATGGCGTGCGTGGCCACCGTCGCCCACGCCATCGTGCCCGGACTGCCGATCGCGGCGGCCTTCGCGCTCGGGGCGCTCGTCGCGCCGCCCGACCCGGTGGCCGCCACCGCCGTGGCGGGACAGCTCGGACTGCCGCGCCGGCTGGTGTCCATCCTGGAGGGCGAGGGCCTGTTCAACGACGTCACCGCCATCGTGCTGTACCACGTGGCCATCACCGCGGTCGTGACCGGCACCTTCTCGCCGTGGCAGGCGGGGCTGGACCTGGTGCTGTCCGCCGTGGTGGGGGTGGCGGTGGGGCTCGCGCTGGGGTGGGGCGCCAACAAGCTGATGGACCTGCTCGGCGACGCGACCCTGCAGATCGGGCTGACCCTGCTGGTGCCGTACGCCTCCTATGTGCTGGCGGAGGAACTGCACGGGTCCGGGGTGCTCGCCGTCCTCACCACCGCGCTGTTCCTCGCCGAGTTCGCCACGGACCCCGACGACGTGATGACCCGGCTGGCCGGGCACACCTTCTGGGACATCGTCGACACGCTGGTCACCGGCGTGGCGTTCGGGCTGATCGGGCTGGAGCTGCACAACGCCATCCGGACCGCGTCCGGGCGGTGGGGGGAGATGCTCGGCTGGGCGGCGGCCGTCGCCGGTGTGGTGGTGTTGGTGCGGCTGCTGTGGCTGCTGCCGGCCACCTGGCTCGCCCAACGGCTGCACGCCCGGCGGGACCACGACGAGGACATCCCGATGAGCTGGCGGGAGACCGTCGTCATGTGGTGGTCGGGGATGCGCGGGGTGGCCTCGGTGGCGCTGGCGCTGGCCATCCCGCTGGAGACCGAGAAGGGGGCGGCCTTCCCGAACCGGGACGAGATCGTGTTCATCGCCTTCGGAGTGATCATGGCGACGCTGGTGATGCAGGGGCTGACCCTGCCGTGGCTGGTGAAGCGGCTGGGGGTGCAGTCGGACACCGGCCGGGAGAAGGCCTTCGAGAAGGAACTGGCCGTGCGGGCGGCCAGGGCCGCCAAGCGCAGGCTCCGGGAGATCGAGGCGGAGGAGGAGCTGTCGGAGGAACTGTCCGAGCAGATGGTGCGGCGGGCCTTCGACATCGGTCTGCGGATCAGCCCGGACATCGGGGAGGACGAGCGGCGCGAGGCGCACGAGCAGCGGGCGCGGCGGCTGAAGCGGGTGCGCCGGATCCAGGGCGAGATGCTGAGCGCGGCGCGGCACGAGGTGGTGGCGGCGCGCAGCGAGCCGGGGGCCGATCCGGAGATCGTGGACCGGGTGCTGCGCCACCTGGATGTGCGCAGTCTGCGGTGATGACTCACGGTGTCCCATGGTCTGTGAACCATGGGTGACGGGTGGGTGAACCGGGGTGCCCGGCGCTCCCTCCCCTCGTACGGTCGACCCCATGGCACGCAACGTAGTGATCAGCGGTGGCGGTACGGGGATCGGACGGGCCGCGGCACAGGCCTTCGCCGCCGAGGGCGACCGGGTGCTGCTGCTCGGGCGGCGCCGGGAGGTGCTGGAGAAGGCCGGGGTGGAGGGGGCGCTCACCTATGCCGCGGACCTCGCCGAGCCGGACGAGGTGCGGCAGCTCGCGCTGTTCGTCGAGGAGACGCTCGGGACGGTGGACGTGCTCGTCCACGGCGCCGGCGGCACCGGGCAACTGGAGCCGCAACCCGACAGCGACGACCCCCTCGACCGCGTCGCCCACACCTGGACCGTGAACTTCCGGATCAACACCCTCACCGCCGCCCTGCTCACCGAGGCGCTGAAGGAGCGGCTCGCCCGGCCGGGCGGACGGGTGCTGTTCGTCAGCTCGATCGCCGCCTACCGCGGATCCGGCAGCGGGGCGTACGGCGCCGCCAAGGCCGCCCTGCACCCCTACGCGCACGACCTTGCGCGGGAGCTGGGACCGCAGGGGATCACCGTGAACGTCGTCGCGCCCGGCTACGTCGAGGACACCGAGTTCTTCGGCGGGGCGATGGCGAGGGAGCGGCGTGAGCGGCTCGTGGGGGAGACGGCGAACGGGCGTGCCGGGACGCCCGGGGATGTCGCGGCCACCCTGCACTGGCTGGCCTCCCCGGGCGCCGGGCACGTCACCTCGCAGGTGGTGCAGGTCAACGGCGGCGCCGAGCGCGGGCGCTGACGGTCAGCGGTCCACGCGGGGCGTCTCGTACGCGCGGCGCTGGCGCGGGGGCACCCCGTCGGCGGACCGGGCGCCGTTCGCACGGCCGGGCGGCGGCAGCGCGTCCGCCGTGTTGACGCGCGGCAGCGCGTAGGGGTGCTCCTCGGCCAGCCAGCGGATCATCCGCTCGCGGACCGTCACCCGCGTCGTCCAGATGTCGTCGGCGTCCTTGGCGGTCACCAGGGCCCGTACCTGAAGGGTGTTCGGCGTGGTGTCGGTCACGTCGAGGCCGTAGGCGCGGCCGTCCCAGGACGGGCACTCGCGCAGGATGTCGCGCAGCTTCTCGCGCATCGCGTCCAGCGGCGCGGAATGGTCGACGTGCCAGTACACGATGCCGGTCATCTGCGGGGTCCCCCGCGACCAGTTCTCGAACGGCTTGGACGTGAAGTACGACACGGGCATGGTGATCCGGCGCTCGTCCCAGGTCCGCACGGTCAGGAAGGTCAGCGTGATCTCCTCGACCGTGCCCCACTCGCCGTCCACGACGACCGTGTCGCCGATGCGCACCATGTCGCCGAAGGCGATCTGGAACCCGGCGAACATGTTGCTCAGCGTGGACTGGGCGGCGACACCGGCGACGATGCCCAGGATGCCGGCGGAGGCCAGCAGGGAGGCGCCGGCCGCGCGGAACGCCGGGAACGTCAACAGCATCGCCGCCGCCGCCACGACACCGACGACCGCCGAGACCACCCGCATGATCAGCGACACCTGGGTGCGCACCCGCCGCACCCGGGCCGCGTCGCGGTGCACGCGCGCGTAGCGGCTGTAGGAGGTCTCCACCACCGCGGCGGCGATCCGGATGGCCAGCCAGGCGGCGGCCCCGATCAGCACGAGCGTGAGGGTCCGGCCGATGCCGACCTTGTGCACCTGCAGCAGCTCTGCCTGGTCGTAGGAGCCTCTCAGCAGCGCCGCGCACAGCACCAGCTGGTAGGGGATGCGGCCACGGCGCAGCAGGCCCCACAACGGGGTCTCGGGGTGACTTCGGTCGGCCTTGCACAGCAGTCGGTCGGTGGCCCAGCCGATGAACAACGTCACCACGACCGAACCGCCGACCACGATCAGTGGGCGGAGCAGGTTCTCCATGCCTTCGAACGTAACCGGCCTTGCGGGGTCATGAACATGTGGCTTCTGTGAAGAGGCACACGTCCTGTGGTGCGGGGGCCGGCCCGGGGACGCTGTCGGTGCCGGCTGGCACCATGGCCTCATGAACATCATGCTCTTCCATTCGACCCATGGACTGCGTCCCGCGGTGCGCGCGGCGGCGGACCGGCTGCGGGCGGCCGGGCACGAGGTGTGGACGCCGGACCTCTTCGAGGGGCGTACGTTCGACTCGGTCGAGGAGGGCATGGCGCACCACGAGGCGATCGGCAAGGACGAGCTGCTGCGCAGAGCCGTCCTGGCCGCCGCGCCCTACTCGGAGAGGGGCCTGGTCTACGCCGGGTTCTCGCTGGGCGCGTCCGTCGCGCAGACCCTCGCCCTCGGTGACGACAAGGCGCGCGGCCTGCTGCTCCTGCACGGCACCTCGGACCTCGCGCCGAACGCCTCGGTGGACGAACTGCCGGTCCAGCTGCACGTGGCGGAACCGGACCCGTTCGAGACCGACGACTGGCTGAACGCCTGGTACCTGCAGATGGGCAGAGCCGGCGCCGACGTGGAGATCCACCGCTATGCGGGGGCCGGTCACCTCTTCACCGACCCCGACCTGCCCGACTACGACGAGGAGGCCGCCGAGGCCACCTGGCGGGTGGCGCTCGGCTTCCTCGAGACCCTCGGGTGACCGTCAGACGGGGTCGTAGGTCCGCTCCACCTTCTGCGTGCCGCTGAGCGTGCGGTACGACCGCAGCCAGGCGGAGGTCGCGTCGGCCTTAGTCCGGTCGGAGATCACGTAGTAGTCCATCTGCGCGCGCTCGGCGGTGACGTCCAGGACGCCGTAGCCGTGCCGGTCGGTGTCGACCCAGTGGACGTGGCGGTTGGTGGCCCGGACGAGCGGCGCGGCGACCGCGGAGACCGTGCCCTCGGGGACCTTCGCGATGTCGTCGAGGTTGTCGGAGGTCACCGAGGTGACCACGAACTCGGTGGCTGCCGAGGCGGACAGCGGGTAGGTCCCGGCGTTCACCGGCATGTCGTTGGCCCACGCCATGTGGATGTCACCGGTGAGGAAGACGGTGTTGCGGATGGCGTTCGACCGCAGGTGGGCGAGGAGTTCGCGGCGGTCGTCGGTGTAGCCGTCCCACTGGTCGGTGTTGAGGGCGAGGCCCTCCTGCGGCAGGCCGAGCAGCTTGGCGAGCGGCTTGAACAGCTCCGCGGGGAGCGAACCGAGGGCCAACGGCGAGATCATCACGGAGTTGCCGATGAGCCGCCAGGTCGTGTCGGACGCCTTCAGGCCCGCCTTCAGCCAGTCGAGTTGGGCGCGGCCGGTCAGTGTGCGGTCCGGGTCGTCCACCTCGCCGTCACCGAACGAGACCTGCTGGGAGCGGAAGGAGCGCAGGTCCAGCAGGGAGAGGTCGGCGAGCTTGCCGAAGCGCAGACGGCGGTAGGTCGTGCCCTCGATGGCCGGGCGCACCGGCATCCACTCGAAGTAGGCCTGCTTTCCGGCCGCCTGACGGGCCGACCAGGAGCCCTCGGCTCCCTCGGTGTGGTTCCCGGCGCCGCCCGACCAGGTGTCGTTGGCGATCTCGTGGTCGTCCCAGATCGCGATGACGGGTGCCGTGGCGTGCAGGGCCTGCAGGTCGGGGTCGGTCTTGTACCTGCCGTGCCGGATGCGGTAGTCGGCGAGCGTGACGATCTCGTGCGTCGGCGCGTGCGGCCGGACCACGGTCCCGCGTGCGCTGTACTCGCCGGTGCCGTACTCGTAGATGTAGTCGCCGAGGTGCAGCCAGGCGTCGAGGTCGCCGCGGGCGGCGAGATGACGGTAGGGCGAGAAGTGGCCGGCCTCCCAGTTGGAGCAGGAGACCACACCGAAGCGCAGGCCCGCCACCGACGTGTCCGCCGCCGGGGCGGTGCGGGTGCGCCCCACCGGGGAGTCGGTGGCGCCGGCCGAGAAACGGAACCAGTAGTCGGTGGCCGGCGCCAGACCGCGCACGTCCGCCTTGACGGTGTGGTCGGAGGCGGCGGTGGCGGTGACGGAACCCTTGGCCACGATGGCGGTCATCGCCTTGTCCCGGGCGACGGTCCACTCGACCTCGGTGTCCGGACCGAGCCCGGAGCCGGGTATCGCCTCGGCGGTGGGCGTCACCCGGGTCCACAGCAGGACGCCGTCGGGCAGCGGGTCGCCGGAGGCGACGCCGTGCAGGAAGGCCGGGGCCTCCTCGGCGGCCCGGGCGGGCAGCGCGGCGGCGAGCGGCCCGGCCAGGACGGCGCCGGCGGCCGCGGCCTTGACCACCGTACGGCGGCGCGGGGCAAGGGGGTTGACGCGGGAGGAAGCCGCGCCGGAGCTCTCTGTTGATCTGTGTCGACTGGTCACGGACGATCAGATTACTGATCAGTAGGACAAAAGAGCGGGCGAACCGGAAAAGTTCGCCCGCTCTTCACCGCGGCAGGATCAGCCCTTGAGCGCCGCGTCGATCGCGGTCGTGAAGTCGGCGACCGTCATGGGCGCGTTCTTGCTGCCGGGGGCGGTCAGCGTCTTGCCGTCCATCTTCAGCGTCGGCGTGCCCGACACCCCGCTCTTGTCGAACGTCTTCGACATCTCCAGCGCCCACCTGTCGTACGTGCCGTCCTTGACGGCCGTCTGGAACTTGGCGTTGCCCTTGAGCGCGGGGACGGTGTCCGCCACCTTGATCAGGTAGGAGTCGTCCTTGAACTTGTCGTCGGACTCCTCGGGGTGCCACTTCGCCGAGTACAGCGCCGTCTTGTACTCGAGGAACGCCTCCGGGCTCACGTTGAGCGCGGCGCCGAGCGCGCTGAGCGCGTTCTTCGAGCCCTCGCCATTCAGGCCGCGGTCGAGGAAGGTGGCGCCGACGAACTGGAGCTTGTACTTGCCCTCGTCGTAGTTCTTCTGCACCGTCTCGCCGACGGTCTGCTCGAACTGGGCGCAGACGGGGCAGCGCGGGTCCTCGTACATCACGAGGGTCTTCTTCGCGGTGCTCTTGCCCATGACGACGGTCGTGCCGTTCTCGCCGGTGGTGTTGGCCGGCTTGACCAGCGTGGCCTTCGCGGCCTCTTCCCAGTAGCCGGGCTTGTTGGCCTGGACGACGGCGTAACCTATGCCGCCGGCCACCGCCAGCACACCGACGACCGAGCAGGCGACGACGACCTGCCGCCGGATCTTGGCCCGCTTGGCCTCACGCTCGCGTTCGACGCGCAGCCGCTCCCGGGCCGCCGTCTTCGCCGCCTGGCTGTTCCGCTTGCTCATGTGGGTGTTCTCCTGTGGGACGCGCACGGGCGTGCGCGGGATACGTGGGGGTCGGGACGGTCGTGCTCGTGTGCCGTTCGCCGGGACGGGCGGTGCTCAGGCGAAGGCGACCGAGTACGGCGGTCCACGCCGTCCCAGGGAGTGCACGAGGATCCGGTCACGCGCGGCAGGCGTACGGCGCACGGGCCGCGGCAGGCGCCGGGGCGCCGGGGCGCGCCGGACGGTCACGGCGGCGACGGCCAGCAGCAGCGGCCGGAACGTGGTCGCGGCGGCCGCCCGCAGCAGCTGGGCCAGCGCCCGCTCGCCCCGGCGCAGCCAGGCGGCGGCGACCAGCCCGACGCAGACGTGGGCGCCGAGCAGCAGCCAGGCGGTCGCCGGGTCGGCATGGGCCAGCAGACCGCCGAGCTTGTCGGCGTCGGCGCCGGTGACCTGGGCCAGCGGCGTGCCCACGGGGGTGCCGTCACCGCACAGGACGTCCCAGCCGACCGAGGCGAGCGGTCCGGCGACCGGACCGCCCGCGCGGCCGTAGCAGACGTGCTGGCCGGTGGTGAAGACCGTGTCGGCCGCCAGCTCCAGCGGGATCAGCAGCGCGGCGATCCGCCCGAAGCCGCGCTCGCGGCCCGCGAGGGCGTAGGCGAGGACGAACACGGCGGCCGAGACGACGGCCACCGTGTTCAGCGGCAGCGGGGCCCGGGACAGCAGCACGTGCGACGCGGTGCTGAGCGTCACGACGAAGGCCGTGAACAGCGCCGCGCGTACGGCTCTGAGGCGGGTCCCGGATATGTCCATAGCGCTGGAAGTGTGCCACGCGCCGGGGTAAGGGACCCCTAAAGGGTCCCTGTGAGCGTCCCTATCGTTATCGATCCCCGCCGCGACCGGCCCCGGTCGCTGCGGATCCCGTCACAGACCGGGGATCCGGCCGTTGCGGAACAGGTCGACGAAGATCTGGTGGTCCGCCCGCGCGCGGGCGCCGTAGGTGTGCGCGAAGTCCACCAGCAGGGGGGCGAAGCCGTCCTCGTCGGCGGCGATCGCCGCGTCGATGGCCCGCTCGGTGGAGAACGGCACCAGGGACTCGCCGGACTGGTCGTCGGCCGCCGCGTGCATGGTGGCGGTGGCCCGGCCGAGGTCGGCGACGACGCCCGCGATCTCCTCCGGGTCGTCGATGTCGCCCCAGTCGAGGTCGACGGCGTAGGGCGAGACCTCGGCGACCAACTGGCCCGCGCCGTCCAGCTCGGTCCAGCCCAGCCACGGGTCGGCGTGCGCCTGCAGGGCCCGCTGCGAGATGACCGTGCGGTGGCCCTCGTGCCGGAAGTACTCGCGGATCGCCGGGTCGGTGACGTGCCGGGAGACGGCCGGGGTCTGGGCCTGCTTGATGTAGATCACGACGTCGTTCTCCAGGGCGTCGCTGTGGCCCTCCAGCAGGATGTTGTACGAGGGCAGCCCGGCCGAGCCGATGCCGATCCCGCGCCGGCCCACGACGTCCTTCACCCGGTAGGAGTCGGGGTGCGCCAGGGAGGTCTCCGGCAGCGTCTCCAGATAGCCGTCGAAGGCGGCCAGCACCTTGTAGCGGGTGGCCGCGTCCAGCTCGATGGAACCGCCGCCCGACGCGAAGCGGCGCTCGAAGTCGCGGATCTCGGTCATGGAGTCCAGCAGCCCGAAGCGGGTGAGGGAGCGGGCGTCCCGCAGCGCGTCCAGCAGCGGGCCCTGGGCGGTGTCCAGGGTGAAGGGCGGCACCTCGTCGCGCTTGGCGCCGGTGGCCAGCGCGTGGATGCGCTCGCGGTACGCGCCCGCGTACACCTCCACCAACTCGGTGATCTGCTCGTCGCTCAGCGCCTTCGCGTAGCCGATGAGGGCGAGGGAGGCGGACAGGCGCTTGAGGTCCCAGGTGAAGGGGCCGACGTACGCCTCGTCGAAGTCGTTGACGTTGAAGATCAGGCGGCCCTGGGAGTCCATGTAGGTGCCGAAGTTCTCCGCGTGCAGGTCGCCGTGGATCCACACGCGCGAGGTGCGCTCGTCCAGGAAGGGACCGCCGGGTGCGCTCCCACCGCCCCGCCCGGCGCTCTCCTCGTCCAGGTCGTGGTAGAAGAGCGCCGCCGTGCCCCGGTAGAACGCGAACGCCGAGGCCGCCATCTTCCGGAACTTCACACGGAACGCGGCCGGGTCGGCGGCCAGGAGCTCGCCGAAGGCGGTGTCGAAGACGGCGAGGATCTCCTCGCCGCGAGGCTCGTCATTGAGCTGCGGTGCCGACATCGCGGGGTGCCTCCTGGTGCAGTGCATGAACGACAGCGTTTCTGTCGTGTCCAACGCCCGAAGGTACGTGGGAGTGCCCGCGCGGTGTCAGTGCCGAGGCATAGACTTCGACGCTGTCCCCCCAGACTGTCCGCAGCCTGTCGTCGAGTGTTTCCCTTGGAGGCCGAGCCGTGTCAAAGCCGCCGTTCACGCACCTGCACGTCCACACCCAGTACTCGCTGCTGGACGGTGCCGCGCGGCTGAAGGACATGTTCGACGCGTGCAACGAGATGGGCATGACGCACATCGCGATGTCCGACCACGGCAACCTCCACGGGGCGTACGACTTCTTCCACTCCGCGCAGAGGGCCGGAATCACCCCGATCATCGGGATCGAGGCGTATGTCGCCCCGGAGTCACGGCGCAACAAGCGCAAGATCCAGTGGGGCCAGCCGCACCAGAAGCGCGACGACGTCTCCGGTTCCGGCGGTTACACCCACAAGACGATCTGGGCGGCCGACGCCACCGGTCTGCACAACCTCTTCCGGCTCTCCTCCGACGCCTACGCCGAGGGCTGGCTGCAGAAGTGGCCCCGGATGGACAAGGAGACCATCTCCCGGTGGTCGCAGGGGCTCATCGCCTCCACCGGCTGCCCCTCGGGCGAGCTCCAGACCCGGCTGCGCCTCGGCCAGTACGACGATGCGCTGAAGGCCGCCGCCGACTACCAGGACATCTTCGGCAAGGACCGCTACTTCCTGGAGCTGATGGACCACGGCATCGAGATCGAGCGCCGGGTCCGCGACGGACTCCTCGACATCGGCAGGAAGCTCGGCATCCCGCCCCTGGTGACGAACGACTCGCACTACACCTACGCGCACGAGGCGGGGGCGCACGACGCGCTGCTGTGCATCCAGACCGGCAAGAACCTCTCCGACCCCGACCGCTTCAAGTTCGACGGCACCGGCTACTACCTGAAGTCCACGGAGGAGATGTACGCCATCGACTCCTCGGACGCCTGGCAGGAGGGCTGCGCCAACACGCTGCTGGTGGCCGAGCAGATCGACACCACGGGCATGTTCGAGAAGCGCGACCTCATGCCGAAGTTCGACATCCCGGAGGGCTACACCGAGGTCACCTGGTTCAAGGAGGAGGTCCGGCGCGGCATGGAGCGGCGCTTCTCCGGCAACGTGCCGGAGGACCGTCAGCGACAGGTCGAGTACGAGATGGACGTCATCATCCAGATGGGGTTCCCGGGCTACTTCCTCGTCGTCGCCGACTTCATCATGTGGGCCAAGAACAACGGCATCGCCGTCGGCCCCGGCCGAGGCTCCGCGGCCGGTTCGATCGTCGCCTACGCCCTCGGCATCACCGACCTCGACCCGATCCCGCACGGCCTGATCTTCGAGCGGTTCCTCAACCCCGAGCGCGTCTCCATGCCCGATGTCGACATCGACTTCGACGAGCGCCGGCGCGTCGAGGTGATCCGGTACGTCACGGAGAAGTACGGCGCCGACAAGGTCGCCATGATCGGCACCTACGGCACCATCAAGGCCAAGAACGCGATCAAGGACTCCGCGCGCGTGCTGGGCTACCCGTACGCGATGGGCGACCGCATCACCAAGGCGATGCCCGCCGACGTCCTCGGCAAGGGCATCCCGTTGTCCGGCATCACCGACCCGCAGCACCCCCGCTACTCGGAGGCGGGCGAGGTCCGGGCGATGTACGAGAACGAGCCGGACGTGAAGAAGGTCATCGACACCGCCAAGGGCGTCGAGGGCCTGGTCCGGCAGATGGGCGTGCACGCGGCCGGCGTGATCATGTCCAGCGAGACCATCACCGACCACGTCCCGGTCTGGGTGAGGCACACCGACGGCGTGACCATCACGCAGTGGGACTACCCGAGCTGTGAGTCGCTCGGCCTGCTGAAGATGGACTTCCTGGGCCTGCGCAACCTCACGATCATGGACGACGCCGTCAAAATGGTGAAGGCCAACAAGGGGATCGACATCGATCTCCTGAGCCTTCCGCTCGACGACCCCACGACCTTCGAGCTGCTCCAGCGCGGCGACACCCTGGGCGTCTTCCAGTTCGACGGCGGCCCCATGCGCTCCCTGCTGCGCCTGATGAAGCCGGACAACTTCGAAGACATCTCCGCCGTGTCGGCCCTGTACCGCCCGGGCCCCATGGGCATGAACTCCCACACGAACTACGCCCTCCGCAAGAACGGCCAGCAGGAGATCACACCGATCCACCCGGAGCTGGAGGCGCCGCTCAAGGAGGTCCTGGACGTCACCTACGGCCTGATCGTCTACCAGGAGCAGGTGCAGAAGGCCGCCCAGATCATCGCCGGCTACTCGCTCGGCGAGGCCGACATCCTCCGCCGCGTGATGGGCAAGAAGAAGCCCGACGAACTGGCGAAGAACTTCACCATCTTCCAGGCCGGCGCCCAGAAGAACGGCTACAGCGACGAGGCCATCCAGGCCCTGTGGGACGTGCTGGTCCCCTTCGCCGGCTACGCCTTCAACAAGGCCCACTCGGCCGCGTACGGACTGGTGTCGTACTGGACCGCCTACCTGAAGGCGAACCACCCCGCCGAGTACATGGCCGCGCTGCTGACGTCCGTCAAGGACGACAAGGACAAGTCGGCCGTCTACCTCAACGAGTGCCGGCGCATGGGCATCAAGGTGCTCCCGCCGAACGTCAACGAGTCGGAGTCGAACTTCGCCGCCCAGGGCGACGACGTGATCCTCTTCGGCCTCTCCGCCGTGCGCAACGTCGGCACCAACGTCGTCGAGTCGATCATCAAGTGCCGCAAGGCGAAGGGGAAGTACTCCTCCTTCCCCGACTACCTCGACAAGGTCGACGCGGTCGTCTGCAACAAGCGGACCACGGAATCGCTGATCAAGGCGGGCGCCTTCGACTCGATGGGTCACACCCGCAAGGGCCTGACCGCGCAGTACGAACCGATGATCGACAACGTGGTCGCGGTCAAGCGTAAGGAGGCCGAGGGTCAGTTCGACCTCTTCGGGGGCATGGGCGAGGACACCGGCGACGAACCCGGCTTCGGCCTGGACGTCGAGTTCGGCACCGACGAGTGGGAGAAGACCTACCTGCTCGCGCAGGAGCGCGAGATGCTCGGCCTGTACGTCTCCGACCACCCGCTGTTCGGCCTGGAGCACGTGCTGTCGGACAAGGCCGACGCGGGCATCTCCCAGCTCACCGGCGGTGAGCACGCGGACGGCGCGGTCGTCACCATCGGCGGCATCATCTCCGGCCTCCAGCGCAAGATGACCAAGCAGGGCAACGCCTGGGCCATCGCCACCGTCGAGGACCTCGCCGGTTCCATCGAGTGCATGTTCTTCCCGGCGACCTACCAGCTCATCTCGACCCAACTCGTCGAGGACGCCGTGGTGTTCGTCAAGGGCCGCCTTGACAAGCGCGAGGACGTGCCGCGGCTCGTGGCGATGGAGCTGATGGTCCCCGACCTGTCCACCGCGGGCACCAACGCGCCGGTGATCCTCACCATCCCCGCCGTCAAGGTCACCCCGCCGATGGTCAGCCGCCTCGGCGAGATCCTCACCCACCACAAGGGCGACAGCGAGGTCCGCATCAGGCTCCAGGGACCGACCAAGACCACCGTGCTGCGCCTGGACCGGCACCGGGTCAAGCCCGACCCGGCGCTGTTCGGCGACCTGAAGGTGCTGCTCGGCCCGTCCTGCCTGGCGGGCTGAGCCACCCGGCGGGCCACGGCGGGACGACGCGCGAGGGGCGCATCCGGCAGCGGATGCGCCCCTCGGTGTGCCGGGGCCTCAACAGCCCGTCCCACGGGTGTCAGTTGTGGCCGAACCGCTTCTGCCGGCCCTTGCGCGCCACGTCGGCGGGTGTCACGGGGGCCATCTGCTGCTCGCCCTGGGACTCCAGCGACGACTGCCGCGCCGGCTGCTGGGCGCGATCGGACTGCGGCTGCTTGCGGTCCTGCTTCTTGTTCTTGGCCATGGTGATCTGCCTCCTGAAGGGGATCTAGGGGCCAGGGCCGGGATCAGATTCACATAGGCTGACTTACGACGCATTTCGGATAATTACCGTCTGTGACAGGGAAGGTCGGGGTGCGCCGCTCCGAAACGCCACGCCGAAGATCGAGTTCGGACCGTTAACCCCCGCGCCGTCGGGCAGACTCGAAGCAGGCCCGAGCAAACCTCCGGGAAAGAGGGTGAGTCGTGTGGACCGCTGCATCGTCCTGGTGGACGCCGGGTATCTGCTGGGGGCCGCCGCCAGCCTCCTCGCCGGAGAGCCGTCGCGCTCCCGCATCACCGTCGACCACGCCGCCCTCGTCCAGGGCCTGCGCGAACAGGCCGAGTCCGAGACGGAACGGCCCCTGCTGCGCATCTACTGGTTCGACGGCGCCCCCGACCGCGTCCCCCAGCCCGAGCACCGCAGGCTGCGCGTGATGCCCCGGGTGACGGTGCGCCTCGGCGCCCTCACCCGCAGCGACGGCCGCTGGGCGCAGAAGGGCGTCGACGCCGCGATGCACGCCGAACTGACCGAGCTGGCCCGCAACCGCGCCTGCTCCGACGTCGTCCTCGTCACGGGCGACGGCGACCTGCTGCCCGGCATGATGGCCGCCAAGGAACACGGCGTCGCGGTCCACCTGTGGGCCGTCCAGGCCGCCGACGGCGACTACAACCAGTCCGAGGACCTCGTCGCCGAGGCCGACGAACGGCGCGTCCTGGACCGTACGTGGATCACCAAGGCCGTACGCGCCAAGGAGTTCGGCGGGATCTGCGCGCCGTCGCCCGCGCCCCGGCCCGAGATCGCCGCGATCCTCTCCGCGCCCCTGCCCGACGGCGCGCTCGGCCGGGCCGGCGAGCGGACCGCCGAGGAGAGCGAGCACGCGGGCGCGGCCACCGCCGCGGACAACGGCGGGCAGGAACGGGTCCCCGCCCCCAAGGGCGTGCCCACCCCGAAGGACCTGGCGGCCCTGCGCGCACCCGGCGCCCAGGCCGTCCAGCACCCCGCCACCGCCACCCTGCGCTGGTCCTCCGACAAGGGCTGGGTGGACCGGCCCGGCGTCCCCGCCGAGCCCTCCGAGGCCGTCTCGATGCCGACCCTCGCCCAGCTCACCACGGCCGAGCAGCGGTGGGCCGACCGCGAGGAGGACATCACCACCGTCGGCGGCGACCCCTTCGAGGTGGGCCAGGTCTTCGCCCGGCGCTGGATGGCACGCCTGGGGGACCAGAACCACCTGCAGAAGCTGTCCGGGATGTACCCGCGCATCCCGCACCGCATCGACGGCGAGCTGCTGCGCTACGCGGCCCGCTTCGGGCTGCTCGCGCACAAGGACGACCAGATCGACGAGCACGACCGTTACGCCATCCGGGCTGGGTTCTGGCGGGAGGTCGACGCCCGCACCGGCGCCGAGCACGCCCCGGCCGGCGACTGACGCACGCCGGGCGGCGCGGATCCGCGCGGGCGCACGCCGGCCGGCGGAGGCTCCGGCGTAGGACGACCCAACGGCGAGCAGAGCTCCCGGACCCCGTAGGCTCGTCCCTTGTGAGTACGCGTGCGGCACCGGCCATCCGACACAGGGGCGAGGTCGTGTGTGCCGTGCGCGGGCTGTCCAAGACCTATCCCTCGGTGAGAGGCCGGCGCGGCACCCCCGCCACCCCCGAGGTACGGGCCACCGACGACGTGCGGCTGGACGTCCGGCGCGGGGAGATCTTCGGGCTGCTCGGTCCGAACGGCGCCGGCAAGTCCACCCTCGTCCGCCAGCTCACCGGGCTGATGCGGCCCGACGCGGGCAGTGTGGAGATCCTCGGGCACGACATCGTGCGCCACCCGGAGCGGGCCGCGCGCCTCCTCGCCTACCTCGGCCAGGAGTCCACCGCCCTCGACGACCTCACCGTCTCCCTCGCCGCCGAGACCACCGGGCGCCTGCGCGGGCTCGACGTACGGCAGGCGCGCGGGGAGCGCGACGCGGTCCTCGACGAGCTGGGACTCACCCCGATCGCCGGGCGGCCGCTCAGGAAGCTCTCCGGCGGACAGCGACGGCTGGCCTGCTTCGCGACCGCGCTGGTGGGGGAACGGCCCCTGCTGGTGCTGGACGAGCCGACCACCGGGATGGACCCCGTGGCCCGGCGGGCCGTGTGGTCCGCCGTGGACCGGCGGCGGGCGGAGCGCGGGACGACCGTGCTGCTCGTCACCCACAACGTCATCGAGGCCGAGACCGTGCTCGACCGGGTCGCCGTCCTCGACCGGGGCCGGGTCATCGCCTGCGACACACCCGCCGGACTCAAGGAACAGGTCGCCGGCGAGGTGCGGGTGGAGCTGGTGTGGCGCGAGCGGGCACCGCTCGAGGTGCCCGAGGTCGCCGTGCTGCGCGAACGGGCCGTGGAGTCCGGACGCCGCTGGACGCTGCGGCTGGCGCCCGACGAGGCCCGCGCGGTCGTCGCCACCGTCACCGGCGGGGCCGCCTTCGCCGCCCTGGACGACTTCACCCTGGCCACGCCCAGCCTGGAGGACGTCTACCTGGCACTGGGCGGCGCCGCGCGGCAGGGGCTGGTGAAGGTGTGAGCAGGACAGCCACCACAGCCGTACTGAACAGGGCGACTGACCGAGTTCACGCCGGGAAGCCCGAGAAGCCCGAGAAGTCCGAGAAGGGGAGCAGCGCCACGTGAGTGTCGTACCCGCCGAGGTTCTGCCGGGCAGCGCCCTGGCCGTGGACGAGCCGGCCCGGGAAGCGGCCGAGCTGGGGCCGCGGGCGCGGATGTGGCCGTCGCTCGTGGCCGTGTACCGGGCGCAGCTGTCCCGCGCGCGGGTGGCTCGCATCCCGCTGCTGTTCGTCGCGACCTTCCAGTCGGTCGGCATCCTGGTCATGATGCGCGGCGTCGTGGACGGCGGTCGCGAGGCGGAGGCCGTGGTGGCCGGCTCGGCGGTGCTCGTCGTCGCCTTCGTCGCGCTGAACCTGCTCGCGCAGTACTTCGGACAGCTGCGGGCGAGCGGCGGGCTGGACCACTACGCGACGCTTCCGGTGCCGCCGGCCGCGGTGGTGCTGGGCGCTGCGGGCGCGTACGCGTCGTTCACGGTGCCGGGGACGCTGGTGACGGCCGTCTTCGGGTGTGTGCTGTTCGGGCTGCCGTTGACCCACCTGTGGGTGCTGGCGCTGGTGATCCCGCTGGCGGGGGCCGCGCTGTCCGGGCTCGGAGCGGCCTTCGGGCTGCTCGCGCCGCGGCCGGAGCTGGCCACCGTGCTGGGGCAGCTGGGCATGTCCGCGGCGCTGCTGCTGGGCGTGCTGCCGCCGGACCGGATGCCCGAGCCGGTGCGCTTCGCGCGCGACCTGCTGCCGTCCACCTACGGCGTCGAGGCCTTCGCGCGGACCTTCCGGGCGAGCCCCGACTGGGCGTTCGTCCTCGGTGACCTCGCGGTGTGCGCCGGGGTCGGTGTCGTCTCGCTGGCCGTAGCGACCTGGGCGTACCGTCGGGCCGCCGTCCGATGACGCGACGGTCGGGCGCGCCTGGCACGATGTCAGGGTGACCGCACCGCTGACTCCCCCTCCGCCCCCGCACGAACCGTCCGCGCACAAGGCCTGGCCGCCTTCGCCCGCCGGGCACCCGGGAGCGGGTGGCGCGCCCCACGACGCCGGACACGGATCGGACGGTCCCGGGATGAGGACCGAACTGCGGGAAGCCGCCGTGATCACGGTGGCGGCCGCGGTCGTCGGAGTGGTGCTGGGGCTGCTGTGGGTGTGGCTCGCGCCGCGCGTGCCGCTGGTCGGGGACGTCGTCGACGGTAACTGGGTCGTGTACTTCAAGGACACCGAGGGCGAGCAGGCGGTCGGCGTCGACGGAACGTTCACGCTGCTCGCCGTCGCCTGCGGTCTGGTGAGCGCGGTGGCGGTGTTCGCCTGGCGGCGGCGCGGGGGCGTACCGCTGGTGGTGGCGCTGACCGTGGGCGGGCTGCTCGGCTCGGTCCTCGCCTGGCGCCTCGGGGTGTGGCTCGGCCCCTCCTCGGACGTCCTGGCGCAGGCGAAGGCGGCGGGCAGGGGCGTGACCTTCTCGGCCCCGCTGAAGCTGGGCGCCAAGGGCGCGCTGCTCGCCTGGCCCCTGGCCGCGCTCCTGGTCCACCTGGGCCTCACGGCTCTCTTCGGCCCCCGGGACCCGGACCCGTACGCCCACCCCGACCCGTACGTACCTCAGGGGCCGCAGGGCCCGACGGGGTAGACCGGGGCCGGCTCGGCCGGCCGCGCGTCGGGTCGGCCGACGACCGCCTCCGACTCCGGTGCCGGCTCTGTCTCTCGCCCCGGCCGGGCGCGGGGTCGCTCCGGGTTCCATGGGCCCGCCCCTCGGCTCGGGCGGGAGTTGTCCGGGGCGCCACGGCTCTGTCCCTCGACCCCGGCCGGGCGCGGGGTCGCTCCGGGTTCCAAGGGCTCTGTCCCTCGGCTCTCCGGCGGGGCTGCGCCCCAGCACCCCGCTTCGCCCCCTGGACGAACCTCGTCCTCGAACGCCGGACGGGCTGGATCTCACGAACCGGCGCGGCAGTGGCCCCATGTCTCGCCGACCAGTGGCCTCCGAGCCGCCTGGCTTCCTGCGCCCGTCGTCGCCAGGCCTCCGATTCCCGTACCCGTGGCCGGCAAGGCCCCCCGTCGTCTCCGAGCCCCGTGGCTTCACCGGAGTGCCGTCGTCCCCCGGCCTGCCGCCGGGCCGCTGTCGGCCCCGCCCGTCGTCGCCAGGCCCCCGATTCGCGTACCCGTCCCGGGCAAGGCCCTCGTCGTCTCCGAGCCGTGTGGTCTCACCGGAGTGCCGTCGTCCCCCGGCCTGCTGCCGGGCCGCTGTCGGCCCCGCCCGTCGTCGGCAGGCCTCCGATTCGCGTACCCGTCGCCGGCAAGGCCCTCGTCGTCTCCGAGCCGTGTGGTCTCACCGGAGTGCCGTCGTCCCCCGGCCTGCCGCCGGGCCGCTGCCCTCACCCGCCCGTCGTCTCCGAGCGCCGTCCTCGGTGGTCCCGCCGACAGCCTCGCCGCGCGGCGGCGGGGGGCTCATGTCCGGCCGATGGGGGCCAGTACCGCCCGCGTGAGATGCGCCAGGTCGGTGGGGGCCAGTTCGACCTCCAGGCCGCGTCGGCCCGCCGACACGCAGATGGTGGCGTGGGCGGTCGCGGAGTCGTCGAGGACGGTGCGCAGCCGCTTGCGCTGGCCGAGCGGGGAGATGCCGCCGCGCACGTAGCCCGTGGTGCGCTCGGCCAGCGTCGGGTCGGCCATGGCCGCCCGCTTGCCGCCGACCGCCGACGCGAGCGCCTTCAGGTCGAGCGAGCCCGCGACCGGGACCACGGCCACGGTCAGGGTGCCGTCGACGTCCGCGACGAGGGTCTTGAACACCCGGTCGGGGGAGACGCCCATCGCCTCGGCCGCCTCCTCGCCGTAGGACGGGTGGCTCGGGTCGTGGTCGTAGGCGTGGACGGTGTGGTCCACGCCCGCGGCCGTCAGGGCCACCGTGGCGGGCGTGCCGCCGGACTGCTGCTGCTTCTTCGACTTCTTCGCCATGCGCGCCTTCCGGAGTGACGTCAGTTGAGACTCGTCGGCCCGCGGGTGAGCTCCGCCGCGGGCAGCGAGGGAAGGCTACGGAGGATCGCCGTCTCCGTGCGCAGGAGTTTCAGCTCGTCGCGCAGCCGGGAGGCGGTGTCCGGCGCCTGGAGCAGCCGCTGCTTGGTCGGCGTGTCCAGCATCATCGCGGCCGCCACCAGGTACGACACCACGGGCGGTTCGTCAGGCAGGTCCGCCCCGGTGGCCAGCGAGCGCTCACGCGCCCCGGCTAGCCGCTTCTGGTACTGCCGGAAGGCCCGCAGCACGCCCTCCGCGAGGGCTCCCGCCTCGTCGCCCGGCTCCTCCGGCAGCTCCTGCAGTTCCGCCGTCAGGAACGGTCCGGAGGCGTCGACCGACAGCAGCCGCACCCGGGTCGTGCCGGTCGCCAGCACCTCGAAGGTGCCGTCGGCCCGCTCCCGGATCGTGGCCGCGTCGGCGACACAGCCGATCTTGTGGAAGGCCTGCGCGGGGTCGTCGCCGAAGCCCGCGGCCGGGCCGCGCTCGGGCAGCGCCGTCTGGTCCGGCATGCCCGGTGCGGCCGGAGCCACCTCGTGGCCGTCGCGGATGGCGACGACGGCGAACCGGCGCGGTTCGTCCTCGGGAGTCTTGAGCAGCTCCCGCATCAGGGCGCGATAGCGCTCCTCGAAGACGTTCAGCGGGAGGACGAGCCCGGGGAACAGCACCGAGTTCAGGGGGAAGAGCGGAAGCCGGACGGTGGTCACGCCGCAGAAGCCTAGTGGTCCGCGGGGTACACGCGTTCCCCGTGCCCGCCCCGCGCGGGCCAGGGAGACTGTCCGGCGGGCTCCGAGCACACGCTCTCGCGCACCGCGAGGAAGTGCCCGAGCGGGTCGTCCGAGAGCCTGCCCCAGGGGAAGGACGTGGCGTACGGGCCGATCAGCCGCAGTTGGACGAGGGCGTCCTCGCGGCGGCCGAGGCGGACCAGGACGTACGTCAGGAGGTTGCGGATCTCGGCCGGCCAGGGGTCGGCGGCCGGGAAGCGCGCGGACAGGTCGACCGCCCGGTCGGCGGCCACCTCCAGGCGCTCGCGCGGCACCTCGGGCCCGCAGCCGTCGGTGAGGTAGGCGAACGCCGCCCGCACCGGCAGCGCCTGCACCAGCGAGCCCGCCGGGCCGTCCTGCGCGGCCCGGTCGGCGAAGTCGAAGCACTCCCGGTGGGAGCCGTGCCACGACTCGGCCAGGTAGCGCTTGGCGGCCACATGGCAGCCGTAGTGGTGCGGGGCGCGCCGCACGGCCGCCTCCCACAGCTCGCCGAAGTACTTGTGCCCGGCGCGGGTCCCGCGCGCGTGGTCGAGCGCGATGCGCCAGGGCACGGGGTCGCGGACGTCGCTCTGCGCGGCCGCCGTGATCAGCGGGCTCACCTCGCGCAGCAGTTCGGCCCGGGCCGGCGAGCGCCAGGCGCGGTCCACCGCGAGCTGGGCGGAGACGAGCAGGACGTCCGGGTCGCGCGGGGCGGCGGCGCGCCACTCCCGGAACCACTCGGGGCGGGCGTCCGCGAAGGACGCCAGGCGCGTGGTGTACCGGTCGTGGTACTCCCACTCGGCCCGTCGGCGGGTACCGGCCAGGAGCGCGGCGGCGGGCTCGTAGGCGCCCTGGCCGGCCGCGACCAGTGCGGGGCCGAGGCGGTCGTCGGGCACGTCGAGGAGCACCTCGTCGTCGGCCGGAAGCCCGCCGGCGGGGTGGGGGGCGGCGGTCCGGGGCGGCCGGGACGTCGCCGTCCGGGGGCCACGGATGAACGGGGGCAGCAGAGCCATGGTTTTGCCATTGAAAAGCCGCTGGTCGCGGATGCGCCAGGGGGTAGGGCGAACCTGTGGAAAGTTGTACGCCGCCAAGTCAAGGAAAGGTAAAAGGTGCCTGTTCGGCTGTCGTCCCTCAGTTTCACCCTCGTCAGCCGCGCCGCAGCATCCGCGTCGTCCCCGCCGCCACCGTCGTCGCCAGTATCCAGCCCAGCAGGATCATCGCCGCCTGCACCCACTGCCAGCCGCCCTGCATCCGCCACTGGCCGACCTGCCCCAGGTCGATCACGGGCAACAGCAGGTCGAGGGCGAACAGCGCCGGGTTCCACGGCGGATGCCCGTCCCGGTTGACCGGCGGGGGAGCGGCGCGCGCGAAGGCCACCGAGCTCGCCGCCCACAGCACCGCCATCCACACGGCGGCACGCCCGGGCCGGTACCCGTAGGCGACCGTCCAATCCTGCGCGTACCCCCACAGTTTCGCGGCCGGCGGCAGCGTCTCGCGGCGGCGGCGCTGCTTGGCGAGCAGCACCTCGCGGGCGTCCTCGTCCTCCCCGCCCGCGCGCAGCACGGTCGCCAGCCGCTCGTACGGCTCCGGGTTGTACTCGGCGGTAGCGGCGGCCACCCACTCCAGCCGCTCGGCCAGCGGGAACGGCCCCTGCGGCACCAGGTTCTCGTACGCGAAGCCCCCCATGTGCAGTCGGCCGGGGCCCGGCCAGGCCGCCGCGCGGTCCACGAGGCTGACCACGCGCGCCCCTGACAGCACCACCTTGCCGCGCTGCGGCTGCTCCCCGAGGAAGCGCAGCTCGTTCGTCTGCACCCGGCGCAGCGACAGCTCCTGGTCCTCCGTGAGGGTGAACCGGGCCCGCTCCAGGTCGACGGCGTCGCCGAACCGCCCGTCGTCCAGCCGCACGCCGCCGCGGCACTCGAACCGCTGGACGCGCGTCCCGCGCGCGGGTGTCGTGCCGCTCAGCGCCTGCACGCCCAGACCGGCCGGCGTCAGGTACAGGGAGCGCTCGACGGTCAGCTGGGGCGCGTTCAGTGCGAACCGCGTGTACGGGTTGGTCAGCCGCGCCCCGCGCAGGCTCAGCGACACGCCGATCTGCGCGCTGCGCAGCCGCAGCTCGCCGTGCGACTCCAGCATCTCCGCCTGGAGGTCCTGGCCGACGGTCAGCCCGTCGGCGGAGACCGAGCGGCCGGTGCGGTCGCGGTAGACGATCGCCTGGTTGAGCATCAGATCGGTGCCGATGTGCGCGTCGGTGAGCCGGACGCCGTTGTGGAAGCGGCAGCGCGGCAGGTGCAGGTCGCCCTCCGTCTGGAGCCGGGCCGCCTCCAGCCGGGGCACCGAGCAGTCCACCATGCGCAGGGTCGTCACCCGCGCCTCCGGCAGCAGGACGTCCCGCTCGAACCGGCACCGCTTCAGCTCCACGTACGGCTCGACCGTGCCGCCCGCCAGGTCGAGCGTGCCGTCGACCTGCACGCCGACCAGCTTGAGCGAGGACACCCGGCCCGCGAGCGGCGGCGGCCCGTCCAGCAGCAGCCAGGCCACGATCCGCGCCCGCACGGTCCGCGCCTCTCCCCAGGGATGCCCGCCGTGCGGATCGTCGACGACCGTGTCGCCGTCGCTCAGGTCGTACACGGTGCCGTTGCGGAAGGCCTGCCACATGCCGGCCTCGGCCGCGGTCAGGTCGTCCGGCAGGTCCCCGCCGTTGATACCGGCCCCCTCGGTCACGCCGCTCGTTCCTCCTCATGACCAGGAAAGCCCAGGAAGAAGCCCTGGTTCGCACAACCGTTCATGCCCGCTGTGTGACGCCCCGAACGCTAACGGTGAAGGAGATCTTCCGGATCCGGCCACGTTCTGTATCAGCCATTGATACGCGCCGACGACGTCCGATCCCGGTCTGAGAGAATTGACGGCGTGATCTCCCGAATCGATCTGCGCGGCGACGCCCTTCCCGAGGGCCCCGCCCTGCGCGACCTGCTGCCCCGAGCCGACTTCGACGTTCAGGCCGCCCTGGAGAAGGTGCGTCCGATCTGCGAAGCCGTGCACCATCGGGGCGACGCGGCGCTGATCGACTTCGCCGAGAAGTTCGACGGGGTCCGGCTCGACCGGGTCCGGGTGCCCGCCGAGGCCCTCGCCCGCGCCCTGGAGGAACTCGACCCGGCCGTGCGCGCGGCCCTGGAGGAGTCCATCCGCCGCGCCCGTCTCGTGCACCGCGCCCAGCGCCGTACGAGCCACACGACGCAGGTCGTACCCGGCGGCACCGTGACCGAGAAGTGGGTTCCGGTCGAGCGCGTCGGGCTGTACGCGCCCGGCGGGCGGTCCGTCTACCCGTCCTCCGTGATCATGAACGCCGTGCCCGCGCAGGAGGCCGGCGTCGGCTCCGTCGCGCTCGCCTCGCCGGCCCAGGCCGCGTTCGGCGGGCTGCCCCACCCCACGATCCTCGCCGCCTGCGCCCTGCTCGGGGTCGACGAGGTCTACGCGGTCGGCGGCGCCACCGCCGTCGCGATGTTCGCCTACGGCACCGAGTCCTGCGCGCCCGCCAACATGGTCACCGGCCCCGGCAACATCTGGGTCGCCGCCGCCAAGCGCTACTTCACCGGCAGGATCGGCATCGACACCGAGGCCGGCCCCACCGAGATCGCGGTCCTGGCCGACGCCACGGCCGACCCGGTCCACGTGGCGTCGGACCTGATCAGCCAGGCCGAGCACGACCCGCTGGCCGCCGCCGTCCTGGTCACCGACTCCGTGGAGCTCGCGGACGCGGTGGAGAAGGAACTGGAACCGCAGGTCGCGGCCACCAAGCACATCGACGACCGGATCGTCCCCGCCCTCGCGGGCCGGCAGTCCGCGATCGTCCTCGTCGACGGCGTCGAGGAGGGCCTGCGGGTCGTCGACGCGTACGGTGCCGAACACCTGGAGATCCAGACCGCCGACGCCGCCGCGGTCGCCGACCGCGTGAAGAACGCCGGCGCGATCTTCATCGGGCCCTGGGCGCCGGTCTCGCTCGGCGACTACGCGGCGGGCTCCAACCACGTCCTGCCCACGGGCGGCTGCGCCTGCCACTCCTCGGGCCTGTCCGTCCAGTCGTTCCTGCGCGGCATCCACATCGTCGACTACACCGAGGAAGCGCTGGCCGAGGTCGCGCACCACGTGGTGACGCTGGCGGAGGCGGAGGACCTGCCCGCGCACGGCGCGGCGATCAAGGCACGGTTCGGGTGGAAGGTACCGACGAGCAAGTGAGCTTCGGAATCGACGATCTCCCCGTACGGGACGAGCTGCGCGGCAAGTCCCCCTACGGAGCGCCCCAGTTGGACGTCCCCGTCCGGCTGAACACCAACGAGAACCCCTACCCGCTGCCCGAACCGCTGGTCGAGCGGATCGCGGAGCGGGTGCGCGAGGCGGCCCGCGACCTCAACCGCTACCCCGACCGGGACGCCGTCGAGCTGCGCACCCGGCTCGCCGCGTACCTGACGGACACCTCCGGTCACCGGATCGGCCCGGCCGGCGTGTGGGCGGCCAACGGCTCCAACGAGGTCATCCAGCAGCTGCTCCAGACCTTCGGCGGGCCCGGCCGCAGCGCGATCGGCTTCGAGCCGTCGTACTCCATGCACGCACTCATCGCCCGCGGCACCGGCACGGCCTGGATCTCCGGGCCGCGGGGCGAGGACTTCACGATCGACGTCGCGGCCGCCGAGAAGGCGATCGCCGAGAACCGGCCGGACGTCGTCTTCATCACCACCCCCAACAACCCCACCGGCACCGCCGTCCCGCGCGAGACGGTCCTGGCGCTGTACGAGGCGGCGCAGGCGGCCAAGCCGTCGATGGTGGTCGTGGACGAGGCGTACGTCGAGTTCAGTCACGGTGACTCGCTGCTGCCGCTGCTCGAAGGTCGGCCGAATCTCGTCGTCTCCCGGACGATGTCGAAGGCCTTCGGCGCGGCCGGCCTGCGCCTCGGCTACCTCGCCGCCCACCCGGCCGTCGTCGACGCCGTGCAGCTCGTCCGGCTTCCGTACCACCTCTCGGCGGTCACGCAGGCCACCGCCCTGGCCGCGCTGGAGCACACCGACACGCTGCTGAAGTACGTCGAGCAGCTGAAGACGGAGCGCGACCGGCTGGTGAGCGAACTGCTCGCGATCGGCTACGAGGTCACGGCGTCGGACGCCAACTTCGTGCAGTTCGGCCGGTTCGCCGACGCCCACGCCGTCTGGCGGCAGATCCTCGACCGGGGCGTCCTGGTCCGGGACAACGGCGTCCCGGGGTGGCTGCGGGTCACCGCCGGCACGCCCGACGAGAACGACGCGTTCCTCGACGCGGTACGGGACATCAAGAAGGAGCAGGGTTCATGACTCGCGTTGGACGCGTCGAGCGCACCACCAAGGAGACCTCCGTCCTGGTCGAGATCGACCTCGACGGCACCGGCCGCACCGACATCGCCACCGGCGTCGGCTTCTACGACCACATGCTCGACCAGCTCGGCCGGCACGGTCTGTTCGACCTGACCGTGAAGACCGACGGCGACCTGCACATCGACTCCCACCACACCATCGAGGACACCGCCCTCGCGCTCGGCACCGCCTTCAAGCAGGCCCTCGGCGACAAGGTGGGCATCTACCGCTTCGGCAACTGCACGGTCCCGCTGGACGAGTCACTCGCCCAGGTCACCGTCGACCTCTCCGGACGCCCGTACCTCGTGCACACCGAGCCCGAGAAGATGGCGCCGATGATCGGCGAGTACGACACCACGATGACCCGGCACATCCTGGAGTCCTTCGTCGCCCAGGCGCAGATCGCGCTGCACGTGCACGTGCCCTACGGGCGCAACGCGCACCACATCGTGGAGTGCCAGTTCAAGGCCCTGGCCCGGGCCCTGCGGTACGCCTCCGAGCGCGACCCGCGCGCGGCCGGCATCCTCCCCTCCACGAAGGGCGCGCTGTGAACGGCACCTCGACCGTCCTGATCGTCGTCGGGCTGTTCCTGGTCGGCGGCATCATCTCCTTCGTCAAGCAGAAGATGCCGAAGAACCTGATCGTGCTGCTCTCCGTCGGCGCCGCGATGTGCCTCGTCGCCGGCGTCCTGCGGCTGGAGGTGTGGAATTGAGCACCGCAACCAAGAAGGTCGTGGTCTTCGACTACGGCTTCGGCAACGTCCGCTCCGCCGAGCGTGCCCTCGCCCGCACCGGCGCAGACGTCGAGATCACCCGTGACTTCGACAAGGCGATGAACGCCGACGGCCTGCTGGTGCCCGGCGTCGGCGCCTTCGCCGCCTGCATGCGGGGTCTGCGCCAGGCCCGCGGCGACTGGATCATCGACCGCCGGCTGTCCGGCGGCCGCCCGGTGATGGGCATCTGCGTCGGCATGCAGATCCTGTTCGCGCGCGGCATCGAGCACGGAGTGGAGACCGAGGGTCTCGACGAGTGGCCCGGCGCGGTCGAGCCGCTCCAGGCCGACATCGTCCCCCACATGGGCTGGAACACCGTCGACGCACCGGCCGGCTCCCAGCTGTTCGCCGGCCTCGACGCGGACGCACGGTTCTACTTCGTGCACTCCTACGCCGTCCACGACTGGTCGCTGGAGACGCACAACCCGACCCTGCTCGCCCCGAGGGTGACCTGGTCGACGCACGGCAAGCCGTTCGTCGCGGCCGTGGAGAACGGCGCCCTGTGGGCCACGCAGTTCCACCCCGAGAAGTCCGGCGACGCCGGAGCCCAGCTCCTCACCAACTGGATCGGAACCCTGTGAGCAAGCTCGAACTCCTCCCCGCCGTCGACGTCCGCGACGGCCAGGCCGTCCGCCTCGTGCACGGCGAGTCCGGCACCGAGACCTCCTACGGCTCCCCCCTGGAGGCCGCCCTCGCCTGGCAGCGGGCCGGCGCCGAGTGGCTGCACCTGGTCGACCTGGACGCCGCCTTCGGCACCGGGAACAACCGGGACCTGATCGCCGAGGTCACCGGGGCGATGGACATCAAGGTGGAGCTCTCCGGCGGCATCCGCGACAACGACACCCTGGCCGCCGCCCTCGCCACCGGCTGCACCCGCGTCAACCTGGGCACGGCCGCCCTGGAGACCCCCGAGTGGGTCGCCGAGGTCATCGCCGAGCACGGCGACAGGATCGCCGTCGGCCTCGACGTGCGCGGCACGACCCTGCGCGGCCGCGGCTGGACCCGCGACGGCGGCGACCTCTACGAGACGCTCGAGCGCCTCGACAAGGAAGGCTGCGCCCGCTACGTCGTGACCGACATCGCCAAGGACGGCACGCTCCAGGGCCCCAACCTGGAGCTGCTGCGGAACGTGTGCGCCGCCACCGACCGCCCGGTCGTGGCCTCCGGCGGCGTCTCGTCGCTGGACGACCTGCGGGCCATCGCCGAGCTGGTGCCCCTCGGTGTCGAGGGCGCCATCGTCGGGAAGGCGCTGTACGCGAAGGCGTTCACCCTGGAAGAGGCACTGGAGGCTGTGTCGTCATGACGTCCGAAGCCGTGCGGCGTGTGCAGAGCGGAAATCCCTGGGAAGAGACTTTCGGTTTCGCACGCGCCGTCGCGGCGGGCGACCGGGTGCTGGTGGCGGGCACGACGGCCTTCAAGGGCGACGTGCTGTACGGGGAGGGCGACCCGTACGAACAGGCCAAGGTGGCCTTCACCAGTGCCCTGGAGGCGATCGCCGAGTTCGGGCTCGGGCCCGAGTCGGTGATCAGGACCCGGATGCACCTGGCGCACCCGCGGGACGTCGACGAGGTGGGCCGGGCCCACAAGGAGTTCTTCGACACCGTGCGCCCGGCCGCGACCCTGCTGGTCGTGGAGGGTTTCATCGACCCGCGCGTCCTGGTCTCAGTGGAAGTCGAAGCATTCAGAGGAGCCGTGAACTCATGACCCTGGCGGTCCGAGTCATCCCCTGCCTGGACGTGGACAACGGCCGGGTCGTCAAGGGCGTCAACTTCCAGAACCTGCGCGACGCGGGCGACCCCGTCGAGATGGCCAAGGTGTACGACGCCGAGGGCGCCGACGAGCTGACGTTCCTCGACATCACCGCCTCGTCCGGCAACCGCGAGACCACCTACGACGTGGTGCGCCGCACGGCCGAGCAGGTGTTCATCCCGCTCACCGTGGGCGGCGGGGTGCGCACCCCGGAGGACGTCGACAAGCTGCTGCGGGCCGGCGCCGACAAGGTCGGCGTCAACACCGCCGCGATCGCCCGCCCGGAGCTGATCCAGGAGATCGCCGAGCGCTTCGGCCGCCAGGTGCTGGTGCTGTCGGTCGACGCCCGTCGCACCGCGTCGGGCTCGTTCGAGGTGACCACCCACGGCGGCCGGCGCGGCACCGGCATCGACGCCGTGGAGTGGGCGCACCGGGCCGCCGAGCTGGGTGCGGGCGAGATCCTGCTCAACTCGATGGACGCGGACGGCACGAAGGACGGCTACGACCTCGAGATGATCACGGCCGTGCGCAAGCACGTGACGGTCCCGGTGATCGCCTCCGGCGGCGCCGGCCGGCTCGGCGACTTCCCGCCGGCCGTCGAGGCGGGCGCGGACGCCGTGCTCGCGGCCTCGGTGTTCCACTTCGGGGACCTGCGCATCGGCGAGGTGAAGCAGACGCTGCGGGACGCGGGCCACCCGGTGCGCTGACGCCGTACGTCCCGGGAGGGGCCCCGGCCGGCCGGCCGTACGCCCCTCCCGGGCGGTGAGTCACTCCTTGGGCTGCGCCAGCTGCACGAAGTTGCCGACCGTGTCGTCCAGCACGGCCATGACGTACGGCCCCTGCTCCCGCGGACCCTGGGCGAAGCGGACGCCCAGCCCGGTCAGCCGCTCGTACTCGGCCCGCACGTCGTCCACGGAGAAGACGATGCAGGGCAGTCCCGCCTCCCGCAGAGCCCTGCGGTACGGCTCCGCGATCGGGCCGTGCCCCGACTCCAGCAGCAACTGCAGGTCCGCCTGCGCCCCCTCGGGCGCGCCCACGGTGACGAACAGCCCGCCACCGCCCAGCTCCCGGCGGATCCGCGTCTCGAAGCCCAGGACGTCGGTGTAGAAGGCGTGGGCCCTGGCGACGTCGTCGACGTACACGCTCGTCACGGCGACCTTGATCACGACCGGGGCGTCCGCTCAGAATCCGAGCTGCTTGCCGGAGTGCAGCTTCTCGATGGCGTCCTCGTCCCCCGCCAGCTCCACCTCGGCGGCGCTCTGCCGGCCGTACAGGAACAGCAGCAGCTCCGACGGCTCACCCGTGGCCGTCACGACCGGGGTGCCCCGGTTGGCGACCACCGTACGGCCGTCCGGGCGGCGCAGGACCAGTCCCGTCGGGGTGCCGCGGCCCATCAGCCGGGCGGTGCGCTCCAGCCGCGACCACAGGGCGTCCTGGAAGACCGGGTCCAGCTCGCGGGGCGTCCACTCGGGCCGGGCGCGGCGGACGTCCTCGGTGTGGACGTAGAACTCGACCGTGTTCGACACCTCGTCGATCTGCTTCAGCTGGAACGGCGAGAAACGCGGCGGGCCGGTACGGATCAGCTGGACCAGCTCCTCGTACGGCTTGGCGGCGAACTCCTCCATCGCCCGGTCCAGCCGGGACGCGAGCTGCTTGATCAGCAGCCCTCCGGCCGCGTCGGGCCGGCGCTCGCGCACCACCACGTGCGCGGCCAGGTCGCGGGTCAGCCAGCCCTCGCACAAGGTCGGTGCGTCGGGACCCGAGGTCTCCAAGAGGTCGGCGAGCAGGAGCCGTTCACGCTGCGCGAAAGTCGACATGCGGCCAGCCTACGACCGCGATGGGGGTCCGGACAGTGGACGACGGCCGGGTGCTGTCGGTCACGCGCGGCACAATGGCACCCATGACCAGCACGCCCCCGCCCGCCCGTCACCCGGCCACCGCCCCGCAGCGAGACGTTTCGCGCCACAGCGCTCCCTCCGGTGGCCTCGCCCCGGAGATCGCCGAGCGCCTCAGGCGCAGCGCCGACGGGCTCGTCCCGGCCATCGCCCAGCAGTACGACACCGGTGAGGTGCTCATGCTGGGCTGGATGGACGACGAGGCGCTGCACCGCACCCTGACGACCGGCCGCTGCACCTACTGGTCGCGCAGCCGCCGCGAGTACTGGGTCAAGGGCGACACCTCCGGCCACTACCAGTGGGTCAAGTCCGTCGCCCTCGACTGCGACGCCGACACCGTGCTGGTCAGGGTCGACCAGGTCGGCGCCGCCTGCCACACCGGCGCACGCACCTGTTTCGACGCCGACGTGCTCCTGCGGGAGGGCGACGGCGGCACCGGCTCCGTCGTCACCGCCGCCAATCAGTAAGGTCAGCCGCCATGGACCTCGAGACGTTCCGCAAGCTGGCCACCGACCGCCGTGTCATCCCGGTCACCCGCAAGCTCCTCGCCGACGGCGACACCCCGGTCGCGCTCTACCGCAAGCTCGCCGCCGAGCGCCCCGGCACCTTCCTGCTGGAATCCGCGGAGAACGGCCGCTCGTGGTCCCGGTACTCCTTCGTGGGCGTGCGCTCGGCCGCGACGCTGACCGAGCGCGACGGACAGGCCCACTGGGACGGCGCCCCGCCCGTCGGCGTCCCCGTCGACGGCGACCCGCTCGCCGCCCTGCGCGCCACCATCGAGGCCCTGCACACCCCCCGCCAGGAGGGGATGCCGCCCTTCACCGGCGGCATGGTCGGCTACCTCGGCTACGACATCGTGCGCCGCCTGGAGAAGGTCGGCCCCGGCGAGCGGGACGACCTGAAGCTGCCCGAGCTGACCATGCTCCTCACCAGTGACCTCGCCGTCATGGACCACTGGGAGGGCTCGGTCCTGCTGATCGCCAACGCGATCAACCACAACGACCTCGACACGGGCGTCGACGAGGCCCACGCGGACGCCGTGGCCCGCCTGGACGCGATGGAGGCGGACCTGTCCCGCGCGATCGCCCAGCCGCCCGCCGCCCTGCCGCCGTCCGAGCTGCCCGAGTACACCGCGCTGTGGGGCGGCCCGGACTTCCAGGAGGCCGTCGAGGACATCAAGGAGCGCATCCGGGCCGGGGAGGCCTTCCAGGTGGTCCCCTCCCAGCGCTTCGAGACGCCGTGCACGGCGAGCGCGCTGGACGTCTACCGCGTCCTGCGGGCCACCAACCCCTCGCCGTACATGTACCTCTTCCGCTTCGACGGCTTCGACGTCGTGGGCTCCTCCCCGGAGGCCCTGGTCAAGGTCGAGGAAGGGCGGGCCATGGTCCACCCCATCGCCGGCACCCGGCACCGCGGGGCCACCCCGCAGGAGGACCAGGCGCTCGCCGACGAACTCCTCGCCGACCCCAAGGAGCGTGCCGAGCACCTCATGCTCGTCGACCTCGGCCGCAACGACCTCGGGCGGGTGTGCGAACCCGGCTCGGTCGAGGTCGTCGACTTCATGTCCGTCGAGCGCTACTCGCACGTCATGCACATCGTCTCGACGGTCACGGGCCGCGTCGCGCGGGGCCGCACCGCCTTCGACGTCCTCACCGCCTGCTTCCCCGCGGGCACCCTCTCCGGCGCGCCCAAGCCCCGTGCTCTGCAGATCATCGACGAACTCGAACCGTCCCGCCGCGGTCTGTACGGCGGCTGCGTCGGCTACCTCGACTTCGCCGGCGACTCCGACACCGCCATCGCCATCCGCACCGCCCTGCTGCGCGACGGCACCGCCTACGTCCAGGCCGGCGCCGGCATCGTCGCCGACTCCGACCCGGCCGCCGAGGACCAGGAGTGCCGCAACAAGGCCGCCGCCGTCCTGCGCGCGGTGCACACGGCCAACCGGCTGGGACAGTAGGCGCTTTCCCCCGACGAGTGGGGGGCTTCTCACGTGGCCCCGGGTGCCGCTTCGCCCGGGGTTCAGGCGATAGTGGACTACGTGACTGCTGTTCCCCACTCCCGTTCCCGAGCCGCCGCCCCCGCCCGGTCCGGCCGCCGGAGCCTCGCCCTCGCCCTGCTGTGCGGTGCGCTGGGCGCGGCCCTGGCCCTGCTCTCGACCCGGCAGAACTGGGCGGAGGGCACGGCGAAGGTGGCCGGCGGCGCCTTCCCCCTGACCGCCAAGGGCAGCGACGTCACCGGCGTCCCCGCGGCGCTCGCCGTCGTGGGCCTCGCCGCGCTCGTCGCCGTCTTCGCCGTGCGCCGGGCCGGCCGCCTCGCCGTCTCCGCCGTCCTCGCGCTCTCCGGTGCCGGCATCGCCGCCGCCGCCCTGTTCGGCGCCTCCGACAGCGCCGCGCTCGACGAGCAGGCCGCCCGCGCCGCCGGCGACACCTCGGCGACCGTGGCCTCGCTCACCCACACCGCCTGGCCCTACGCCGCCGCCGTCGGCGGCGCGCTGATCCTCCTGGCCGGCCTGCTCGCCCTGCGCTACGGCCGCCTGTGGCCCGGTATGTCCGGCCGCTACGAACGCGGCGGCACCCCCCGGCCCCGGCGCACGGCGCAGACCGTCGACCCCGACCGGCCCGAGGACATCTGGAAGGCCCTGGACCGGGGCGAGGATCCCACGGGCGCCGACCCGGCCTGACGGCGACGCCCCGCCCGGCGCGCGGCCGGGCACCGGATGTGGCGCATCAGACGTCCCGGGAACCGACCCCCGCGTCCCGTACACGCGCGCGTACGGGACAATGGACGCCGAGCCCGACGGCTCGGATCACGTACAGGTCGTACGAAACCAAGACAGCAACGAGGAGCAAGTCATGGCGGGCAGCAGCCACGGACACACCCCGGCCGCGTGGACCGGTGTCACCATCGCCTTCATCGGTTTCTGCGTCGCGGGCGCGTTCATGGTGATGGCCGAGCCGCTGGGCTTCTGGGCCGGCATGGTGATCGTGCTGCTGGGCGGCGTCGTCGGCATGATCATGCGGGCGATGGGCCTGGGCCAGCCGAGGGAGGTCAAGCCGGTGCACCGGGTGACGGCCACGCCTGAGCCGGCGAGCGTCGAGGGCTGAGCGCCCGTACGACTTCGTGAGGGGCGGCCGGTGGCGAACCGGTCGCCCCTCACGCGCGCGTCGCCGCGGCACGGGGCACAATGCGAGGCGTGAACACCGACAGCCGGAGGGTGACGTCCAACCCGGCCGCCCGCCTCGCGGTGCCGGCCGGGATCCTCGCGGCCGTCGCGGGCGCCTTCGCCTACGTCGGGGCCGTCGACCCCAACGAGCCCGGCCACTACCCGGTCTGCCCCCTGCTGAGCCTCACCGGCCTGTACTGCCCCGGGTGCGGCGGACTGCGCAGCGCGCACGCCCTCGTCCACGGTGACGTCCCGAGCGCCCTCCAGGACAACGCGTTCGCCGTCGCCGCCGTCGCGGGGTTCGCCGTGCTGTGGACCGTCTGGGTGGTGCGGGCGGTGCGCGGACGGCCGCTGCGGCTCGACCTCGGACCCGTCCACCTGTGGACGACGGGCGCGTTGCTGCTGGTCTTCACCGTGGTCCGGAACCTGCCGGCCGGCGGCTGGCTGCATCCGTGAGCGGCGCGCGGACGTCCAGTCGGTGGGACCGGCGTCCACCGGATGCGAGGCCATCGCCCCGCTGCGGATACCATCACAGTGACCATCTGTTTCCACTGGTCGCTGGAACTGTCAACCGTCTGGAAGGGGGCCGCTCGCGTGAGTGTGCTCGACGAGATCATCGACGGAGTCCGTGCCGACCTCGCGGAGCGGCAGGCGCGCGTCAGCCTCGACGAGCTCAAGGAGCGCGCGGCGAAGGCTCCGGCCGCCAAGGACGGCGTGGCCGCCCTGCGCGGTGACGGTGTCAAGGTCATCTGCGAGGTCAAGCGCTCCAGCCCGTCCAAGGGCGCGCTCGCCGCGATCGCAGACCCGGCCGGCCTGGCCGCGGACTACGAGGCGGGCGGCGCCGCCGTCATCTCCGTCCTCACCGAACAGCGCCGTTTCGGCGGCTCGCTCGCCGACCTCGAGGCGGTCCGCGCGCGCGTCGACATCCCGGTGCTGCGCAAGGACTTCATCGTCACGTCGTACCAGCTGTGGGAGGCCCGCGCCTACGGTGCCGACCTCGCACTGCTGATCGTCGCCGCCCTCGACCAGCCGGCTCTGGAGTCGCTGATCGAGCGCGCCGTCTCCATCGGCCTGACCCCGCTCGTCGAGGTCCACGACGAGGAGGAGGTCGAGCGCGCGGTCGACGCGGGCGCCAAGGTGATCGGCGTCAACGCCCGCAACCTCAAGACGCTGGAGGTCGACCGGGGCACCTTCGAACGGGTCGCCCCCGAGATCCCCGACCACGTCGTCAAGGTCGCCGAGTCCGGCGTCCGCGGCCCCCACGACCTCATCGCGTACGCCAACGCCGGCGCCGACGCGGTGCTGGTCGGCGAGTCCCTCGTCACCGGCCGCGACCCGAAGAGCGCCGTCGCCGACCTGGTGGCGGCGGGCGAGCACCCCGCGCTGCGGCACGGGCGGGGCTGATCTCCCGCTAGGCTGGGCCCGATGACTCCGACGACCCCCGCGACCGCCACGGACCGGTACGCCCGCCTCGCGCGCGGCTGCCGGCCCCGCGGCTGCCGCGCGCCCGCCCGCCGGGTGCACGGCCGCAGGGTCCGGTACGTCATCGGTGACGAGCCCGGACAGGTGAACGGACGCCGATGGCGACGTACCTCACGGGGCGCGGGGATCTGCGCGATGTGCGGCTGCCGCCGCGCGAGCGCGACCGGCCGCTGACGGCCTGAGGCCGTCCGGCCGCCCCCGCCCCACGGCGATTCGTGTTTCTTTCCACACTCACCGTGAGGTATCCGCATGTCCAGCGAGTTCTTCATCCCCGACCCGGGGGGTCACGTTCCCACCGCCGAGGGCTACTTCGGCGCTTTCGGCGGCAAGTTCATCCCGGAGGCCCTCGTCGCCGCCGTGGACGAGGTCGCCGTCGAGTACGACAAGGCCAAGCACGACCCCGAGTTCGCCCGCGAGCTCGACGACCTGCTCGTTCACTACACGGGCCGCCCCAGTTCCCTGACGGAGGTCCCCCGCTTCGCCGAACACGCAGGCGGCGCCCGCGTGTTCCTCAAGCGCGAGGACCTCAACCACACCGGCTCCCACAAGATCAACAACGTGCTCGGCCAGGCCCTGCTCACCAAGCGCATGGGCAAGACGCGCGTGATCGCGGAGACCGGCGCCGGCCAGCACGGCGTCGCCACCGCCACCGCCTGCGCGCTCTTCGGGCTCGAGTGCACCATCTACATGGGGGAGATCGACACCCACCGCCAGGCGCTCAACGTCGCCCGCATGCGCATGCTCGGCGCCGAGGTCGTCGCGGTGAAGTCCGGAAGCCGCACGCTGAAGGACGCCATCAACGAGGCCTTCCGCGACTGGGTCGCCAACGTCGACCGCACCCACTACCTGTTCGGCACGGTCGCCGGACCGCACCCCTTCCCGGCGATGGTCCGCGACTTCCACCGGGTGATCGGCGTCGAGGCCCGCCGTCAGCTCCTGGAGCGCGCCGGACGCCTGCCCGACGCGGCGATCGCCTGCGTCGGCGGCGGATCCAACGCCATCGGCCTCTTCCACGCCTTCATCCCGGACGAGGGCGTGCGCCTCATCGGCTGCGAGCCCGCGGGGCACGGAGTGGAGACCGGCGAGCACGCCGCGACCCTCACCGCCGGCGAACCCGGCATCCTCCACGGCTCCCGCTCCTACGTCCTCCAGGACGACGAGGGGCAGATCACCGAGCCGTACTCCATCTCCGCCGGTCTGGACTACCCCGGCATCGGCCCGGAGCACTCCTACCTCAAGGACTCCGGACGCGGCGAGTACCGCGCGGTCACCGACGACGCGGCCATGCAGGCGCTGCGCCTGCTGTCGCGCACCGAGGGCATCATCCCGGCCATCGAGTCCGCCCACGCGCTGGCCGGCGCCCTGGAGGTCGGCAGGGAGCTGGGCGACGACGGGCTGATCGTGGTCAACCTGTCCGGCCGCGGCGACAAGGACATGGACACGGCCGCCCGCTACTTCGGCCTGTACGACACCGACGCCGAGGTCGCCGAGGACGCCTCCGGCACCGCCGAGATCGAGGGGGACGCCAAGTGAGCGGGAACATTCAGCTGCTGTCGGACACCCTCGCCGCCGCCCGGGCGGAGGGCCGCTCCGCCCTCATCGCCTACCTCCCGGCCGGCTTCCCGACCGTGGACGGCGGCATCGACGCGATCAAGGCGGTGTTCGACGGCGGCGCCGACGTCGTCGAGGTGGGTCTGCCGCACAGCGACCCCGTCCTGGACGGCCCGGTCATCCAGACCGCCGACGACATCGCCCTGCGCGGCGGCGTCAGGATCGCCGACGTGATGCGCACGGTCCGACAGGCCCACGAGGCCACCGGGAAGCCGGTGCTCGTCATGACGTACTGGAACCCCATCGACCGCTACGGCGTCGAGCGGTTCGCCGCCGAGCTCGCCGAGGCGGGCGGCGCCGGGGCGATCCTGCCCGACCTGCCCGTGCAGGAGTCGGCGCTGTGGAGGGAGCACGCCGAGAAGCACGGCCTCGCGACGGTCTTCGTCGTGGCGCCCAGCAGCAAGGACGAGCGGCTCGCCACCATCACCGGCGCGGGCAGCGGTTTCGTCTACGCCGCCTCCCTCATGGGCGTCACCGGCACCCGTGAGTCGGTGGGCGCGCAGGCCCAGGACCTGGTCCGGCGCACCCGCGCCACCGGCACCGGCCTGCCCGTCTGCGTCGGCCTCGGCGTCTCCGACGCCCGGCAGGCCGCCGAGGTGGCCGGCTTCGCCGACGGTGTGATCGTCGGCTCGGCCTTCGTCAAGCGGATGCTGGACGCCCCGGACCACGCGGCCGGCGTCGAGGCCGTCCGCGCGCTCGCGGGCGAGCTGGCGAAGGGCGTCCGCGGACAGGCATGACGGACATATCCGTGCGAGTCGTATGACTCACTCGAACGGGTGATCCTGGGACCGGGGAGGCGCTGGGCGCCTCCCCGGTTCGTTTCCGGGGTGTGAGCGAGAAGAATCGTGAAGGGAAGCGCACCGCCCGGGAGCGGCTGGCGGTCGAGCGCGAGAAGCAGAGGGCCACGGAGCGCCGCCGCCGGACGCTGATCGTCGCCGCGAGCGTCGTGTGCGTGCTGGGTTTGGCGGCGGTCATCGGCGTCGTCGCGGCGAACGCCGGCAAGGACGACGGCGACGACAGCGCCGGCCCGGTCGTGGCCCCCTCCGGCGCGCAGGGCAAGGACGCCCTGGCCATCCCGGTCGGCGAGGACGGCGCCAAGTCGACGCTCACCGTGTGGGAGGACTTCCGCTGCCCGGCCTGCAAGGGCTTCGAGGACGCCTACCGCTCGACGGTCCACGAGCTGACCGCCGCCGGGAAGCTGAAGGTGGAGTACCACCTGGCCACCCTCATCGACGGCAACATGGGCGGCACCGGCTCCCGCAACGCGGCGAACGCCGCGGCCTGCGCCCAGGACGTCGGCAAGTTCCCCGCTTACCACGACGTGCTGTTCCAGAACCAGCCCGCCGAGACCGACGACGCCTACGCGGAGAACGGCAGGCTCCTGGAGCTGGCCGCCAAGGTCGACGGTCTCGACACGCCCGCCTTCCGCGCCTGTGTCGAGGAGGGCACGCACAACAGCTGGGTCGTGAAGTCCAACGAGGCCTTCCAGAAGGGCGGCTTCACCGGCACCCCGACCGTCCTGCTCAACGGCAAGAACATCTACCAGGACCAGACCATGACGCCGGCGAAGCTCAAGGAGACGGTGGAGGAGGCCGACCGGGGGTGAGCGTGTCTCACCGGCCCGTTATGGAGCCGTAGCCGGGCTGCCTGCCGTGGGCCCGGTGCGGCAGGGTAGCGTCGACCTTGCCATGGAACTTGCCTACATTCCGAGCCCGTCACGCGGGGTGCTGTACCTCGGCCCCATTCCGCTGCGCGGCTACGCGTTCTGCATCATCATCGGCGTCTTCGTCGCGGTCTGGCTCGGCAACAGGCGCTGGGTCGCCCGGGGCGGGCGGGCCGGCACGGTGGCCGACATCGCCGTCTGGGCCGTCCCCTTCGGTCTGGTCGGCGGCCGTCTCTACCACGTGATCACGGACTACGAGCTGTACTTCAGCGAGGGCCGCGACTGGGTGGACGCCTTCAAGATCTGGGAGGGCGGCCTCGGGATCTGGGGCGCGATCGCCCTGGGCGCGCTGGGCGCCTGGATCGGCTGTCGCCGTCGCGGTATCCCGATGCCCGCCTACGCCGACGCCGTCGCGCCCGGCATCGCCCTCGCGCAGGCGATCGGCCGCTGGGGCAACTGGTTCAACCAGGAGCTGTACGGGCGCGAGACCGACCTTCCCTGGGCCCTGCACATCACGTCCTCCGCGGACGGCCGGGTGCCGGGCTACTACCACCCGACGTTCCTGTACGAGTCGCTGTGGTGCCTCGGCGTGGCGCTGCTCGTCATCTGGGCCGACCGCCGCTTCAAGCTGGGACACGGCCGGGCGTTCGCGCTGTACGTCGCCGCGTACTGCGCCGGGCGCTTCTGGATCGAGTACATGCGGGTGGACGACGCCCACCACATCCTGGGCCTGCGGTTGAACAACTGGACCGCGCTGGTCGTCTTCCTGCTCGCGGTGGTCTACCTCGTGGTGTCGGCGAAGAAGCGGCCGGGTCGGGAGAGCGTCGTCGAGCCGGGCGCGTCCGACGGTGACGGTGCCGTGGACACGGAGGCCGACGGCGAGGGCGGGTCCGAGGACGCGCCGAAGGGCGAAGGCGCCGCCGGGGAGAAGTCCGAGGCGAAGGCCGACGGGAAGCCCGAGGTGAAGTCCGGGGCCGAGACCGACGGGAAGCCCGGGGCGAAGGACGAGGTTTCGGACGCGAAGACCGACGGGCCGTCGGGCGACGCGGCGAAGGAGACCACGGACGCGGCCGGGTCGGCGGGCCAGAAGAGCTGACGACCGCTGGTTCCACGACGGCGAGGGCGCCCGGGTCCGACTCGGGCGCCCTCGCCGTCTGTCAGGGGGCCTTGCACTATGAGCGCCTGATCAGGCCGCGCGGCCCGGGCGGGCGCAGTGCAAGGACACCTCAGTCCCGACGGGCCAGGGAGAGCGTGCGGTGGGCCGCCGCCACCACGGCCGCGTCGACGAAACGGCCGTCCGGCAGGGCTTGGGCGCCCCGGTCCGTGGCGGCCGCCTTGACGACGGTCTCGGCCTCCTCCAGCTCCTGTTCCGTGGGTAGGTAGGCGCGTTCGATGATCGGCAGCTGACGGGGGTGGATCGCGGAGCGGCCCAGGAAGCCGAGGCCGCGGCCGTGGGCGCAGGACGAGGCCAGCCCCTGGAGGTCCCGGGTGTCGGGGTGGACCGACTGGGGCGGTGGGGCAAGACCGGCCGCCCGGGCGGCGACGACCACCCGGGAACGGCACCAGTCGAGGCCCGCGTCCTCACGGATGCCCAGGTCGGCCCGGAGGTCCGCCTCGCCGAGGGCGATACCGCGCAGGGCCGGGTGGGCGGCGGCGACGGCGTGCGCGTGCTCGATGCCCAGGGCCGTTTCCAGCAGGGCGTGCAGCGGGACCCCGATGTGCTCCGCGATCCGGGTGATCTGGGCGGGCGACGTCACCTTCGGCAGGCGCAGCCCGGCGAGTCCGGGCAGGGACGCCAGCGCGGCCAGGTCCGCGGCGGCGAGCGGGCCGTCCAGGGCGTTGATCCGCACGTGGACGGGGACCGGCTGGATCTCGGTGAGGCGTTCCGCGGTCGCGGCGCGGGCGTACTCCTTGCGCTCGGGGGCGACCGCGTCCTCCAGGTCGATCACGACGACGTCGGCTCCGCAGGCGAGCGCCTTGGTGACGACGTGCGGGCGGTCCCCGGGGGCGTACAGCCAGGTGAGCGGGAAGGTCACAGGGCGCCCTCCGTGCGCAGGGCGGCCAGGTCGGCGGCGGTCAGGCCCAGTTCGGTGAGGACCGCCTCGGTGTCGGCGCCGTGCGGGCGGCCGGCCCAGCGGATCGCGCCGGGGGTGGAGGAGAGGCGGAAGAGGACGTTCTGCATGCGGATCGGGCCGAGTTCCGGGTCGTCGACGGTGGTGACCGTGTCGAGGGCCTGGTACTGGGGGTCCGCCATGACGTCCCGGACGTCCTGGACGGGGGCGACGGCCGCCTCCGCCTTCTCGAACGCCGCGAGGACGTCGGTGCGGGTGCGGGCGGCGATCCAGCGGCCGACCGCCTCGTCGAGGACGTCGGCGTGGGCGGCCCGGCCGGCGCCGGTCGCGAACCACGGCTCGTCGATCAGGTCGGGCCGGCCCACCAGGTCCATCAGGCGTTCCGCCACCGACTGGGCAGAGGTCGACACGGCGACCCAGTCGCCGTCGGCCGTGCGGTAGGTGTTGCGCGGCGCGTTGTTCTGGGAGCGGTTGCCGGTGCGGGGCTGGACGTGGCCGAGCTGGTCGTACCAGAGGGGCTGCGGGCCGAGGACCGTCAGGATCGGCTCGATGATCGCCATGTCGACCACCTGGCCCTCGCCGGTGCGTTCGCGGGCCGCGAGCGCCGTCATCACCGCGTATGCCGTGGCCAGGCCGGCGATGGAGTCGGCGAGGCCGAACGGCGGGAGGGTCGGGGGTGCGTCCGGTTCGCCGGTGATCGCGGCGAAGCCGCTCATCGCCTCGGCGAGGGTGCCGAAGCCGGGGCGGTGGGCGTAGGGGCCGAACTGGCCGAAGGCGGTGACGCGGGTGAGGACCAGGCGCGGGTTGGCCGCCGACAGTTCCTCCCAGCCGAGGTCCCACTTCTCCAGGGTTCCGGGGCGGAAGTTCTCGATGATCACGTCGGCGGTGGCGGCGAGCCGCAGCAGGGTGGCGCGGCCGCCGGGCCGGGAGAGGTCGAGGGTGATGGTGCGCTTGTTGCGGCCGAGGAGCTTCCACCACAGGCCGACGCCGTCCTTGGACGGGCCGTGGCCCCGGGAGGGGTCGGGCTTCGCCGGGTGCTCCACCTTGACGACCTCCGCGCCGAAGTCGCCCAGCAGGGTGGCGGCGAGCGGGCCGGCGAACAGGGTGGCCAGGTCGAGGACGCGCAGGCCGGTCAGCGGGCTGGTGTTCGTCTCGTTCATGAGGCGTACTGCTTCTCGATCTCGGAGCGGTACGGCATCGACGCGGACGCGCCGGGCCGCTGGACGGACAGCGCGGCGGCCGCGGCCGCCCACGCCAGCGCCTCCCGCACGGTGCGTTCCTCGCCGAGCGCCACGGCGAGGGCGCCGACGAAGGTGTCGCCCGCGCCGGTGGAGTCCACGGCGGTGACGTGCGGGGCGGGGACGGTGAGGGGTTCGGCGCCGCGGGCCGCGTACAAACTGCCGGCTGCGCCGAGCGTGACGACGACCTCGGGGACGCTGTCGAGGAGGGCGAGGGCGGCCTCGCGCGGGTCGGTGCGGCCGGTGAGCGCTGCGGCCTCGTGCTCGTTGGGCACCAACAGGTCGGTGGCGTCGAGCAGTTGGGGCGGCAGGGGCTGGGCGGGGGCCGGGGTGAGGATCGTGCGGACACCGTGGGAGCGGGCGGCGCGCGCGCCGGCGACGACCGCCGCGAGGGGGATCTCCAGTTGGAGCAGCAGGGCGTCGGCGGAGGCGATGAGGACCTCGTCGCCGGGGACGAGGTGGTCGACGGTGCCGTTCGCGCCGGGGACGACGACGATCGCGTTGCCGCCTTCGTCGTCGACGACGATGTGGGCGGTGCCGGAGGGGCCCTCGACCGTGCGCAGGTGGTCGGTGTCGACACCGGAGTGCTCCAGGGTGGAGCGCAGCCGGGAGCCGAAGGCGTCGTTGCCGACGGCCCCGATCATCGAGACGCCGGCACCCGCGTGGGCGGCCGCGATCGCCTGGTTGGCGCCCTTGCCGCCGGGGACCGTGCGGAACTCCCGTCCTGTAACCGTCTCCCCGCGCTGCGGTGGTTTCTCGACGTAGGCGACGAGGTCCATGTTCGTGCTGCCGAGCACGACGATGTCGGTCATGGGCGTGCAGCCTCCCGGTGGGTGAGGTGGGCGAGGGTGTCGAAGCCGGTGCCGTCGAAGTCGGCGACGGAGGCGGCGAGGCGGTTCTTCAGGGGGGCCGTCCACCGCTCGGGGAGGGCGGCCGGGTCGCCGGCAAGGAGTCCGGCGACGCTGCCGGCGGTGGCGCCGTTGGAGTCGGTGTCCCAACCGCCCGACACGGCACGGCAGACGGAGCCGGTGAAGTCGCCGTCGGCGTGTGTGAGGGCGGCGGCGATCAGGGCCGTGTTGGGGATCGCGTGGACCCAGTGGTAGGTGGCGTCGTGGGTGGCGTGGAGTTCGTCCACGACCGTGTCGAAGTCCTGGTGGGTGCGGGCCAGGCGGAGGGCGTGGCGGACGGCGTGGGCGAGGCGGGAGCGGGGCGGTACGACGGCGAGACCGGCGGCGAGGCAGGTGTGGACGTCGTGCTCGCCGGTCGCCGCGGCGGCGATGGTGGCCGCCGCGAACATCGCCGCGTAGACGCCGTTGGCGGTGTGGGTGAGGGCGGCGTCGCGGTGGGCCTGCTCGGCCGCGGCGGCCGGGTCGCCGGCGTTGGTCCAGCCGTGGACGTCGGCGCGGATGAGGGCGCCGATCCATTCGCGGAAGGGGTTGCGGTGCCGGGCCGTGTGCGGGGGCTCGATGCCGCAGAGCAGATTGCGGTAGGCGAGGCGTTCGGCGGTGAAGGTGCGGCCCGCGGGGAGTTCGTCCAGCCAGGTCGTCGCCACGTCGGTGGTGGTGAAGGACCTGCCGTGACGTCGCAGCAGGATCAGATTGAGCAGGGGGTAGTTGAGGTCGTCGTCCTCGGGCATGCCGTCGATGTTCTCGGCGAGGGAGGTGGAGGCCGAGCGGCGGTTCCACGGGTGGGCTTCGAGGAGGGCCGCGGGGACACCCTTCGCGGTGAACCAGGTGGTGAGGGGCCAGTTGCCGGTGGAGCGGGCGAGCCGGCGGATGGCGGTGAGGGGGAGCTTCTCCACGGGTTTGCCGAGGAGGCAGCCGACGGCCCGGCCCAGCCAGGCTGCTTCCAGGGCGGCGGGGGCCGGGGGGCGGGGCGAGCGGGCCGCCGCCGACGGGGTGGCGTCCCGGTGTGGCCACGCCTGTCCGCAGCGGCGACGGATGAGGTCCAGGTCTGTCGGCTCGTCCTCCGTCAAGGTGCTGGGCAGGTCGGCCAGTTCGTCCAGGAGGTCCTCCGCGAGCCGGCGGAGATAACGACCGGCGCGGTGCGCGGAGGCGCCGGTGCGCTGCGGGGCCTCGGCGCCCCCCGCCGCTCGCCAGCGGGCGGCGACCGCCCGGGGCTCCCGGCCGTCCTGGGCCGCCTGGCGCAGCTCGTGGCCGACGAGGTCCTCCGGCTGGACCCAGGTCAGGCGGAGCATCACCTGCCTCCCAACGCGTTGAACGCCTGCTCGTGGGCCCTGCGGCGGCGGACGTCGCGCGCGAAGACCTCCCGGGCCACCGCGGCGAGGACCGTCGCCGGTGCCCACAGGTCCAGGCGGCTGGCCTCCGCCACCTGCTTCGACCACGCGTCGGGGACGGGGGAGCCCAGGGCGCCGGCGATCGCGCCCGCCATCGTCGCGATCGAGTCGCAGTCGCGGCCGTAGTTCACCGCGCCGAGGACGCAGTGCCGGTAGTCGCCGCCCGCGACCAGCAGCATTCCGAGCGCCACCGGCAGTTCCTCGATGGCGTGCACGCGGGAGGGGCGGCGGGCGGCCAGCGAGGGCCGACGGTAGTCGGGGCCCACCGTGTCGTACGGGGCCACCGCCTCCCGCAGCGGGACCAGCGCCGACTCGAAGTCGCTGTGACGGGAGGCCTCTTCGCAGACCTTCTCGATCGCCGTCCGGGTGCCGTCCTTGGCCAGCGACAGGCACGCCGTCACCACCGAGTCCGGCGTCGCCCCCGGGGTGCAGGCGGCCGCCACCGCCGCCGCGAGGACGCCCGCCGCCTCCCGGCCGTAGGACGACTGGTGGGCGCCGGCGATGTCGACCGCCTCGGCGTACGCGGCCGCCGGATCGGCCGCGTTGACCAGGCCGGCCGGGGCCATGTACATCGCAGCGCCGCAGTTGACGATGTTTCCGACGCCCGCCTCGCGGGGGTCGACATGGCCGTAGTGGAGCCGGGCCACCAGCCACTTCTCGGCGAGGAAGACGCGCTGGAGGGGGAGCGCCTCGGCCTCCAGCTCCGGGATCCAGCGCGGGGTCGTCATCAGGTCGGGGACCAGGTGCTCGGCGAGCGCATGGGCGTCCAGGTGGTCGCGGACCGTGGCGTAGACCCTGACCAGGGCGTGGGTCATCAACGTGTCGTCGGTGACGTGTCCGTCGCCCTTGTGGTAGGGGGCGATCGGGCGGGCGGTGCGCCAGTCGTCGCCGTTCCAGGGGCCGACGACGCCGGTGACGCGCCCGCCGTGCCGCTGGAGGATCTGGTCGGGGGAGTAGCCCTCGACGGGGCCGCCGAGGGCGTCGCCGACGGCCGCGCCGACGAGGGCGCCGGTGATGCGTTCCTCCAGGGTTCCGACACGGCCTGCATCCGATTTGGGTGTCATGCCCTGAATCATCCTCCTGGTGGGGCCGGTTGTGCCGCTTCCAGGAGTTCGGCGAGTTCCACCAGGTCGGTGTCGGTGAGGCGGGGCAGGGCGCAGCCGGAGAGGGTGCGGCAGGTGTCGCGCCAGGCGGCCGGGATCGCGGCGCCGCCGCCCAGCGCGCCGGTCAGGGCGCCCACGAGCGCGGGGGCGGAGTCGGCCACCCGGGACAGACAGGCGGCCGCCGGTACGGCTTCGGCGATGGCGCCGTCGGAGGCCAGTGCCAGGGCCAGGGCGACCGGCACGGTCTCGGCGGCGGCGATGCCGTAGCTGTAGACGTGGTCGACGATCTGGTGTTCCAGCAGCGGGACCAGTGCGAAGGCGCTCTCCGCCCGGTGGGCGAGGGTGAGCGCGTGGCGGGTGTTGCGGCCGATCTCCGTCGCCTCGGGGAGTTCGGCGAGGGCCGCCGTCACGCAGGCCCCGGTCGACGCGCCGGCGAGGGCGAGGGCGAGTGCCGCCGCCATCGCGCGGGCGCCGTGGACGCCGTCGCCGTCCTGGGTGTAGCGGGCGTCGAACTCGGCCAGTTCGGCGGCGAGTCGGGGGTCGCCGGGGTGGGCCACGGCGAGCACGCAGGCGCGGACGCAGGCGGCGTCGTCGAAGTAGTGCGGGTTGTCGTGGCCGGTGGCGGGCGGGCGCAGGCCGGCGGCGAGGTTGCCGAGGCCGGCCCGCACGGAGATGCGGGCGCGCAGGGGCAGGACGGCCGACTCGACCTCGGGGGCGCGGTCGGCCGCCGCCGCGACCTCGCTCGCCAGCGCGTTCCAGGTGAGGTCGATGGCGGCGCGGGTGCGGCGTTCCCGGCTGAGGTCGCCGAGGGCGCCGTCATCGCCGGCCCGCAGGACGGCCTCCGCGGCGAACGCCGCCCACTCGGCGTCGTCGGAGGGGCCGAGACGGAGGGGTTCGGGCGGCTGGTTGAGGGCGATGGGGACGGGCAGGGTGGTCGTCGCGTTGTGCTCGGCGAAGGTGTCCAGTTCGCGGGTGAGGCGGCGGGTCCACTGCGGCATGCGGGCGGCGCGGTGGCGGGCGGCGGGCCAGCCGGCGGCGTCGCCCGCGGCCAGGCCCAGCAGGAGGCCCTCGATGCGGCGGGCCGTCCGGTGGGGGGCCGGCCGTGCGGCCTCGGTACGACCTTCGGCGGCCTCGGCCAGGGTGCGGTCTGCGGTCGTGTGGCGGGCTGTCGTCGTGAGGCGGTCTGCGGTCGTGAGGCGGGCTGTCGTCGTGAGGCGGTCTGCGGTCGTGTGGCGGTCTTCGGCCTTGACTCGGCCTTCGGTCTCGATTCGCGCCTCGGCTGCGGATCGGGCACGGCCTTCTGCCGTGGTTCGCTCTTCGGCTCGGGTTCGGTCCTCGGCTTCGGTGTGGCCCTCGGGCGCGGTTCCGCCTTCGGTCACAAGGCTCACGGCCGCGCCGTCCCCCGTCTCCCCGCCCGTCTCCCCGCCGTCGGCGGTCGCGGGCGGTTCGATCGGGTGTGCGGGGGTTTGCCCGTCCCACGGTGCCGGCGGGGTCATCCGCGCACCTCCGTCTCGTCGCGCGCGGCGTGCGCGGTGCGGCCGTCGTGCTCGTCGTCTCCCGGTGTCAGCAGCTCCGCCACGTCGAGGACGTGGTGGCCCGCCATCGACGGCAGGCAGCTGCCGCGCGCCGGGCCGATGGCCGCCGCCCACTCCGCCGGGATGGCCGACTCGCCCTGGGTCGCGCCGGCCAGCGCGCCCGCCACCGCCGCCGTGGTGTCGGCGTCGCGGCCCATGTTCACCGCCGTGAGGACCGCCTGTGCGAAGTCGCCGTCGGCCGCCGCGTACGCGCCGAAGGCGAGGGCCACCGCCTCGGGGGCCAGGTCGGTCCACGGGTAGCCGCCGACGACGACGGCCGAGCGGACCGCGCGTTCGCCGCGGTGGGCCACGGCCACGGCCCGGCGCAGGGAGCGGGCCGTCCAGGAGTCCTCGGGGACGACGGCCAGGGCGGAGGCGACGACGGCGATCGTCGGGGCGCCGGCCATCGCCGCGGCCACGCCCGCCGCGACCGCCTGGCCGCCGTAGATGCCCTCGCCGTCGTGGCTGACCGAGCCGTCGACGGCCACCAGACGGGCCGCCTCGGCCGGGCGGCCCGCGGCGAAGACGCCGAAGGGCGCCGCGCGCATCGCGAGACCGTCGCTCCAGGCGTGCCGGTGCTGGGCCGAGATGGGGGCGGCCAGGCCCCGGCGGAGGTTCTCCAGCGTGCCGCGCTCACTGAAGCCGGCCCCGCGGAAGGGGCCCTCGTCGCGGTCGGCGATCCACCGGTGCCAGGCCGCCTCCACGTGCGCCGGGGTGAGCGCGGAGCCGTGCCGGGCGAGCAGCAGGCCGGAGAAGATCGCGTACTCCGTGTCGTCCGTGCCCGCCGGCTTCTCGGCGACGTACCCGGTGATCCGGCCCCAGCGGGCGCGGATCTCCGAGGGCCGCATGTTCTCGGCCGGTGCTCCGAGGGCGTCTCCGACGGCGAGACCGAGCAGGGCGCCGCGGGCCCGTTCGCGCAGTAGGGCGGCGTCCCCCGGCGCCGGGACCGAGGGAATGCGGGCGATCGATGCCATACCCCACCTCTCCTCCGGGGGTTCCGCACGGGCGCGGAGCCCTCTGCGGATGTGTCCCACCGTCGGCGGTTGACCTGAGCCTCCCGGCCCCTCATGTCACCCGGTCGACATCTGTGCGGCCCTGCACACGAATGAGCGAAGAGAGGTAAAACCGCAGGTTAGCCGAGCCTTTCCTTGCTGGCGGCCCGGAATGAGGAGGCGTACGGTGAGCGTTGTCGAAAAGTGGAACAAGTCCAAGATTTAGCTTTGCCTAAGCTTTCTGGGGGAGCCCGATGGCCATCATCGAGACCGAGGCGGCGCTGCACGAGGCGCACCGCGACAACCACACCCACCGGGACGTCAACGGCGGCTGGCTGCGCCCGGCCGTGTTCGGGGCGATGGACGGCCTGGTCTCCAACCTCGCGCTGATGACCGGTGTCGCGGGCGGTTCCGTCGGCCAGCAGACCGTCGTCATCACCGGCCTCGCGGGTCTCGCCGCGGGGGCCTTCTCGATGGCCGCCGGCGAGTACACCTCCGTCGCCTCGCAGCGCGAGCTGGTCGAGGCCGAGCTGGACGTCGAGCGCCGGGAGCTGCGCAGACACCCCAAGGACGAGGAGGCCGAACTCGCCGCGCTCTACGAGGCGCGCGGGGTCGAGCCGCACCTGGCCCGTGAGGTGGCGCGGCAGCTGTCCACGGATCCCGAGCAGGCCCTGGAGATCCACGCCCGCGAGGAACTGGGCATCGACCCCGGGGACCTGCCCTCGCCGCTGGTCGCCGCCGTGTCCAGCTTCGGCTCCTTCGCGCTGGGTGCGCTGCTGCCCGTCCTGCCGTACCTGCTCGGGGCGACCTCCCTGTGGCCCGCCGTGCTGCTCGCGCTGTTCGGTCTCTTCCTGTGCGGCGCGGTCGTGGCGCGGGTGACGGCGCGGACCTGGTGGTACAGCGGGCTGCGGCAGCTCGCCCTGGGAGGTGCGGCGGCCGGTGTGACGTACGCCCTGGGCAGTTGGTTCGGAACCGCCGTAGGATGACTCGGCCGCTACTTATGCGAGGGGCCGCATAAGTAGCCGTTACTCACTGGTTTCGACCGCATGACCAACGGGCATGAGCCGTAAGCGCTGTGGGCAATGACGCCTGCGGCGCACTCGCGGGGTGGGTGAAGACGCCCGCTCCGCCGCCTCGGACCGACGGACACCGATCTGATCGAGGGTGTCCGGCTCGGCTCCCCCATACTTTCCGGCCATGTGCGCGGTACCCCCGCCGCGACCGCACGGCGTCCGCATGTTGGAACGGAGTATCCGGTTCCCGAGAACCGCTCCATCATGTAACCTGCACGAAATTTTGCACTCACGCAGAGGGCCAACGTCGTCCCTCGGCAATCTGCATATGCCACTTGACGACGACGGGAGAGCCGATGCGTACGCCGCGCCAGCCGTCCCAGCACTCCATGAATGGCCGGAACTGGTCTTTCATGGATGCTCGCCCTGCTGCGCAGGGTATGTACGACCCCCGCAACGAACACGACGCGTGCGGCGTGGGATTCGTGGCCAACCTCACCGGCGAGGCGAGCCACACGCTGGTCGAGCAGGCGCTGACCGTACTGCGCAACCTCGAGCACCGCGGCGCCACCGGCTCCGAGCCGGACTCCGGCGACGGCGCGGGCATCCTGACCCAGGTCCCCGACGCCTTCTTCCGCGAGGTGGCCGGCTTCGACCTGCCCGAGGCCGGTGCCTACGCCGTCGGCATCGCCTTCCTGCCGGAGGACTCCGCCGACGAGGCCGTCTCACAGATCGAGGCGATCGCCGCTGAGGAAGGCCTCACCGTCCTCGGCTGGCGCGAGGTCCCCGTCGCCCCCGGACTCCTCGGCGCCACCGCGCGCTCGACGATGCCGGTGTTCCGGGAGATCTTCGTCGCCGGGGGCCCCTCCCGGACGGAGTCCGGGGACGGCGCGAGCCGGGGCATCGACCTCGACCGCCGCGCGTTCGTGCTGCGCAAGCGCGCCGAGCGCGAGGCCGGCGTCTACTTCCCCTCGCTGTCGGCGCGGACGATCGTCCACAAGGGCATGCTGACCACCGGCCAGCTCGAGCCGTTCTTCCCCGACCTGTCCGACCGCCGCTTCGCCTCGGCCGTCGCCCTGGTCCACTCGCGCTTCTCCACGAACACCTTCCCCAGCTGGCCGCTCGCGCACCCCTACCGGTTCGTCGCGCACAACGGTGAGATCAACACCGTCAAGGGCAACCGCAACTGGATGCGCGCCCGTGAGTCGCAGCTGGTCTCCGACCTGTTCGGCCCGCAGGACAAGCTGGAGCGCGTCTTCCCCGTCTGCACGCCGGACGCCTCCGACTCGGCGTCCTTCGACGAGGTGCTCGAACTGCTGCACCTCGGCGGACGCTCGCTCCCGCACGCCGTGCTGATGATGATCCCGGAGGCGTGGGAGAACCACGACTCCATGGACCCGGCCCGACGCGCCTTCTACCAGTTCCACTCCACGATGATGGAGCCCTGGGACGGCCCCGCCTGCGTCACCTTCACCGACGGCACCCAGGTCGGCGCCGTGCTCGACCGCAACGGCCTGCGCCCCGGCCGCTACTGGGTCACCGACGACGGCCTCGTCGTCCTCGGCTCCGAGGTCGGCGTCCTCGACATCGACCCCGCCAAGGTCGTCCGCAAGGGCCGCCTCCAGCCGGGCCGCATGTTCCTCGTCGACACCGCCGAGCACCGCATCATCGAGGACGACGAGATCAAGGCGCAGCTCGCCGCCGAGAAGCCGTACGCCGAGTGGCTCGAGGCCGGTGAGATCGAACTGGGCGACCTGCCCGAGCGCGAGCACATCGTGCACACCCACGCCTCGGTCACCCGCCGCCAGCAGACCTTCGGCTACACCGAGGAGGAGCTGCGCGTCATCCTGGCGCCGATGGCCAAGGCCGGCGCCGAGCCGATCGGCTCCATGGGCACCGACTCGCCGATCGCCGCGCTGTCCTCGCGCCCGCGGCTGCTCTTCGACTACTTCACCCAGCTGTTCGCCCAGGTCACCAACCCGCCGCTGGACGCGATCCGCGAGGAACTGGTCACCTCCCTGCGCTCCTCGCTGGGCCCCGAGGGCAACCTGCTGGAGCCCACCGCCGCCTCCTGCCGTTCGGTCACCCTGCCCTTCCCGGTGATCGACAACGACGAGCTGGCCAAGCTCATCCACATCAACGCCGACGGCGACATGCCCGGCTTCAAGGCCGCGACCCTCTCCGGCCTGTACCGGGTGCACGGCGGCGGCGACGCCCTCGCCGCGCGCATCGAGGAGATCTGCGCCGAGGCCGACGCGGCCATCGACAACGGCGCCCGCCTCATCGTCCTGTCGGACCGTCACTCCGACGCCGAGCACGCGCCGATCCCCTCACTGCTGCTCACCGCGGCCGTCCACCACCACCTCATCCGCACCAAGCAGCGCACCCAGGTGGGTCTGCTCGTCGAGGCCGGCGACGTCCGCGAGGTCCACCACGTCGCCCTGCTGATCGGCTTCGGCGCCGCCGCCGTCAACCCGTACCTGGCGATGGAGACCGTCGAGGACCTGGTGCGCGCGGGCACCTTCCTGTCGGACATCGAGGCCGAGCAGGCCATCCGCAACCTGATCTACGCCCTCGGCAAGGGCGTCCTGAAGGTCATGTCCAAGATGGGCATCTCGACCGTCGCCTCCTACCGCGGCGCCCAGGTCTTCGAGGCCGTCGGCCTCGACGAGGCCTTCGTCGAGAAGTACTTCAACGGCACGGCCACCAAGATCGGCGGCGTCGGCATCGACGTCATCGCCCAGGAGGTCGCCGCCCGCCACGCCAAGGCGTACCCGGCCTCCGGCATCGCGCCCGCCCACCGCGCCCTCGACATAGGCGGCGAGTACCAGTGGCGCCGCGAGGGCGAGCCGCACCTGTTCGACCCGGAGACGGTCTTCCGCCTCCAGCACTCCACCCGCACCGGCCGCTTCGACATCTTCAAGAAGTACACGGACCGGGTGAACGAGCAGTCCGAGCGCCTGATGACGCTGCGCGGCCTGTTCGGCTTCAAGAGCGGGGACCGCCAGCCGATCCCCGTCGACGAGGTCGAGCCGGTCAGCGAGATCGTCAAGCGCTTCTCCACCGGCGCCATGTCGTACGGCTCCATCTCCAAGGAGGCGCACGAGACCCTCGCCATCGCCATGAACCAGCTGGGCGGCAAGTCCAACACCGGTGAGGGCGGCGAGGACCCGGAGCGCCTGTACGACCCGGTGCGCCGGTCCGCCATCAAGCAGGTCGCCTCCGGCCGCTTCGGCGTGACCTCGGAGTACCTGGTCAACGCGGACGACATCCAGATCAAGATGGCCCAGGGTGCCAAGCCCGGCGAGGGCGGCCAGCTGCCCGGCCACAAGGTGTACCCGTGGGTGGCCAAGACCCGGCACTCGACGCCGGGCGTGGGACTCATCTCCCCGCCGCCGCACCACGACATCTACTCCATCGAGGACCTGGCCCAGCTGATCCACGACCTGAAGAACGCCAACCCGCAGGCGCGCATCCACGTCAAGCTGGTCTCCGAGGTCGGCGTCGGCACCGTCGCGGCGGGTGTGTCGAAGGCGCACGCGGACGTCGTGCTCATCTCCGGCCACGACGGCGGCACGGGTGCCTCCCCGCTCACCTCGCTCAAGCACGCGGGCGGCCCCTGGGAGCTCGGTCTCGCCGAGACCCAGCAGACGCTGCTGCTCAACGGCCTGCGCGACCGCATCGTCGTGCAGACCGACGGCCAGCTCAAGACCGGCCGTGACGTGGTCATCGCCGCGCTGCTCGGCGCCGAGGAGTTCGGTTTCGCGACCGCGCCGCTCGTCGTCTCCGGCTGCGTCATGATGCGCGTCTGCCACCTGGACACCTGCCCGGTCGGCATCGCCACCCAGAACCCGACGCTGCGCGACCGGTTCTCCGGCAAGGCCGAATACGTGGTGAACTTCTTCCGGTTCATCGCGCAGGAGGTCCGCGAGCTGCTGGCCGAGCTCGGCTTCCGCTCGATCGAGGAGGCCGTCGGCCACGCCGAGGTCCTCGACGTCGAGCGCGCCGTCGACCACTGGAAGGCGCAGGGCCTGGACCTGGCACCGCTGTTCCACGTGCCCGAGCTGCCCGAGGGCGCGGTGCGCCACCAGCTGATCGAGCAGGACCACGGCCTGGAGAAGGCGCTCGACAACGAGCTGATCAAGCTCGCCGCCGACGCCCTGGCCGCCGACACGGCGACCGACGCCCAGCCGGTGCGCGCCCAGGTCTCCATCCGCAACATCAACCGCACGGTCGGCACCATGCTCGGCCACGAGGTGACGAAGAAGTTCGGCGGGGCCGGTCTGCCCGACGACACCATCGACGTCACCTTCACCGGCAGCGCGGGCCAGTCCTTCGGCGCCTTCCTGCCGCGCGGTGTCACGCTGCGCCTGGAGGGCGACGCCAACGACTACGTCGGCAAGGGCCTGTCCGGCGGCCGGGTGGTCGTCCGTCCCGACCGGGGCGCCGACCACCTCGCCGAGTTCTCCACGATCGCGGGCAACACCATCGCCTACGGCGCGACCGGCGGCGAGCTGTTCCTGCGCGGCCGCACGGGCGAGCGGTTCTGCGTCCGCAACTCCGGCGCGCTGGTCGTCTCCGAGGGCGTGGGCGACCACGGCTGCGAGTACATGACCGGCGGTCACGCCGTCGTCCTCGGCGAGACGGGCCGCAACTTCGCGGCCGGCATGTCCGGCGGCGTCGCCTACGTGATCGACCTGAACCACGACAACGTCAACGTCGGCAACCTCGACGCGGTCGAGGCGCTGGACGAGGCGGACAAGCAGTGGCTGCACGACGTGGTGCGCCGCCACGCCGAGGAGACCGGCTCGACCGTCGCCGAGAAGCTGCTCGCCGACTGGGACGCGTCCGTGGAGCGCTTCAGCAAGATCATCCCCCGCACGTACAAGGCAGTGCTCGCCGCCAAGGAAGCCGCCGAGCGAGCCGGTCTCTCCGAGACCGAGATCACCGAGAAGATGATGGAGGCGGCGACCAATGGCTGATCCCAAGGGCTTTCTCAACCACGGCCGCGAGGTCGCCAAGTCCCGTCCGGTCGAGGTGCGTCTGAAGGACTGGAACGAGGTCTACGTCCCCGGCTCGCTGCTGCCCATCATCAGCAAGCAGGCCAGCCGGTGCATGGACTGCGGCATCCCGTTCTGCCACAACGGCTGTCCGCTGGGGAACCTGATCCCCGAGTGGAACGACTACGCCTACCGCGAGGACTGGGCGGCCGCCTCCGAGCGTCTGCACGCGACGAACAACTTCCCGGAGTTCACGGGCCGTCTGTGCCCGGCCCCGTGCGAGGCGGCGTGCGTGCTGGGCATCAACCAGCCGCCGGTCACCATCAAGAACGTCGAGGTCTCGATCATCGACAAGGCGTGGGAGACCGGGGACGTCGCCCCGCAGGCGCCCGAACGCCTGTCCGGCAAGACCGTCGCGGTCATCGGCTCGGGCCCGGCGGGCCTGGCCGCCGCCCAGCAGCTCACGCGGGCGGGCCACACCGTCGCCGTCTACGAGCGCGCGGACCGCATCGGAGGCCTCCTCCGCTACGGCATCCCCGAGTTCAAGATGGAGAAGCGGCACATCAACCGCCGTATCGAGCAGATGCGCGCGGAGGGCACCCGCTTCCGCACGGGCATCGAGATCGGCCGCGACCTCAAGGCGACCGACCTGAAGAAGCGCTACGACGCGATCGTCATCGCCGCCGGCGCGACGACCGCCCGTGACCTCCCGGTCCCCGGCCGCGAGCTCAAGGGCGTCTACCAGGCGATGGAGTACCTGCCCCTGGCCAACAAGGTGCAGGAGGGCGACTTCGTGGCGCCCCCCGTCACCGCCGAGGGCAAGCACGTGGTCGTCATCGGCGGCGGCGACACCGGCGCGGACTGCGTGGGCACCGCCCACCGCCAGGGCGCGGCCTCCGTCACCCAGCTGGAGATCATGCCCCGCCCGGGCGACGAGCGGAACGCGGTCGCCCAGCCCTGGCCGACCTTCCCCATGCTCTACAAGGTCACCAGCGCGCACGAGGAGGGCGGCGAGCGGGTCTACTCCGTCTCCACCACCCACTTCGAGGGCGACGAGGACGGCAACGTCCAGTGGCTGCACCTCACCGAGGTGGAGTTCGTCGACGGCAGGCTGACCCCGAAGCCGGGCACCGAGCGCAAGATCCCCGCCCAGCTGGTCACCCTCGCGATGGGCTTCACCGGCACCGACCGGGACAACGGTCTGGTCGAGCAGTTCGGCCTGGAGCTCGACGAGCGCGGCAACATCGCCCGCGACGCCGACTTCCAGACCAACGTCCCCGGTGTGTACGTCGCCGGTGACGCCGGCCGCGGCCAGTCGCTCATCGTCTGGGCGATCGCGGAGGGCCGCTCGGCCGCCCGCGGCGTGGACCGGTTCCTGACGGGTACCAGCGAACTGCCGGCCCCGATCCGCCCGACCGACCGCGCGCTGACGGTCTGACGGCCCACCGAGAACGTCCCGTACAACGGCGTACGGAACACTGACGGCGCCTGCCCCACTGTCCCCGACCGGACGACCGGGCAGGCGCCGTCGCCCCTTCCTGGTGTGGGAAGGTGGGGCGCATGGTCGCGATCAGTCTCAGCAAGGTCCAGGAGACCGCCCCCGCCCTGGTCAACCTGTACAAGACCGCGGGTGTCTCGCTCACGAAGCACGGCCTGGACGGGCTGCGGGCCGCCGTCTACCTGGTGGTCGACTACTCGGGATCGATGAAGCCGTACTACCAGGACGGCAGCGTGCAGGCGCTCGCCGACCGGGTGCTGGGGCTGTCGGCGCACCTCGACGACGACGGACGGGTGCCGGTGGTGTTCTTCTCCACCGACGTCGACGCCGTCACCGACATCGCCCTCGCCGACCACCAGGGCCGCGTGCGGCGGATCGTGGACGGGCTGGGACACATGGGCAAGACCAGTTACCACCTGGCGATGGACGCCGTCATCGACCACTACCTCGACAGCGGCTCCCGCGAACCGGCCCTGGTCGTCTTCCAGACCGACGGCGGCCCGATCAACAAGCTCGCCGCGGAACGGTACCTGTGCAAGGCGGCCAAGCTGCCGCTGTTCTGGCAGTTCGTCGGGTTCGGCGACGCGAGGAGCAAGCAGTTCGACTTCCTGCGCAAGCTCGACGACCTGGCCGTGCCGGCCAGGCGGATCGTCGACAACGCGGGCTTCTTCCACGCCGGTGCCGATCCGCGCCGGATGTCCGACGCGGAGCTGTACGACCGGCTGGTGGGCGAGTTCCCCAAGTGGCTGGTGGCCGCGCGGGCCCAGGGGATCGTACGGCCCGGCGCCTGAGGCGCGCCGCCGGTCCTCTCACCCGTCGCCGCCGTCGGACCGGGCGAGGACCTCGGCGCGGCACTCGTCCGGGGTGCCCCACGCCGTGCGCAGGGCGCGGGCCCTCGTGAGCCAGAGGGACAGGTCGTTCTCCGCCGTGTAGCCGATCGCGCCGTGCAGTTGGAGGGCGGCGCGGGCGGTGGTGTACGCCGCCTCGCCGGCGCACAGCTTGGCGGCGGCGACGTCCGCGGGAGCCAGCGTCACGGCGGCACCGAGGACCAGCGGGCGGGCGAACTCCAGAGCGGTCTTCGCGTCCGCCAGCCGGTGCCCGACCGCCTGGAAGGAGCCCACGGGGACGCCGAACTGGGTGCGCCGCCCCACGTACGCGACCGTCCGGTCGAGAAGGGCGAGACCGACACCGAGGGCCTGGGCGGCGGTGACGAGCCGGACGAGGGCGAGGGCGCGCGGCGGGACAGGGGCCGTGGTGAGGAGTTCGCCGTCCGGGGGCAGACGGGTGAGGCGGCGCGCCGGGTCGAGGGAGCGCCGGACGGGGTCGTGGCCCGGGCACCGGCGCAGACCGTCGGCGGTCAGGGCGAAGCGGTGGGTCGCCGCGTCGCCGTCCAGGGCGTACCCGCCCGGCGGGGCCACCGTCGCCATCGCCTCGCCGGCCGCCAGCCCCGGCAGGAACCCCTTGGCATGGGGGGTGCCGTCGAGCAGCGCGGCCGCCGCGACCGTCTCCACCAGCGGCCCCGGCACCGCGTGGCGGCCCAGCACGACGAAGGCGACGGCCAGCTCGACGGGCCGCACGCCCAGCCCCTCGTACTCCTCGGGCACCGCCAGCGCGAAGACACCGGCGTCCGCGAGCCGGGACCACAGCGCACGGCCACGGGTGTGCTCGCCGCGACTCCAGTGCCGTATCACCGCGGGGGTGTCGGCCGCCGTCAGGAGCGCGTCCAACGACCGGGCGAACGCGCGCTGTTCGGGGTCGAGGAGGAAACGCATCAGCGGCGTCCCTTCGGCAGGCCGAGCAGGCGCTCGGCGACGATGTCGCGCTGGATCTCGTTGGTCCCGGCGTAGATCGGGCCGGCCAGGGCGAACACGTACCGCTCCGACCACTCGGTGTCCGCCGCCTCGCCGTCGGCGCCCAGCAGGTCCAGGGCCGTCTCGTGCAGCGCGATGTCGTACTCGGACCAGAACACCTTGTTCAGGCTGGACTCCGCGCCGAGCGACCCGCCGTCGAGGACCCGGCAGGCGGCCGCGTAGGTGAACAGCTGGTAGGCGCGGGCGCCGACCACCGCGTCGGCGACCCGGTCCCGCGCCCAGCGCGGGCTGCCCCGGTCCCGCCACAGCTGCCGCAACCGCTCGGCGCCCGCGAGGAAGCGGCCGGGGGAGCGCAGGGTGAGTCCGCGCTCGTCGGCGGTCGCCGCCATCGCGATCCGCCAGCCCCGGCCGGGCTCGCCGATCACGTCCTCGTCCGGCACGAACACCTCGTCCAGGAACAGCTCGGCGAAGGCGGGCCTGCCGTCGAGACGGGCGATCGGGCGGACGGTCACGCCGGGCGCGCGCAGGTCGAACATGAGGTAGGTGAGGCCCTGGTGGGGCTTCGGCGCGTCGGGGTCGCTGCGGAACAGGCCGAAGGCGCGGTCGGCGAACGCCGCCCGGGACGACCAGGTCTTCTGGCCCGACAGCAGCCAGCCGCCGTCCGTGCGCACGGCCCGCGAGCGCAGGGACGCCAGGTCGGAGCCGGCCTCGGGCTCCGACCAGGCCTGCGCCCACACCACCTCCCCGCGCGCCGTCGGCGGCAGGACGCGGGCCCGCTGCTCCGCGGTGCCGTGGTGGAACAGGGTCGGGGCGAGCAGGGCGATGCCGTTCTGGTTGACGCGCCCGGGGGCGCCGGCCGCGTGGTACTCCTCCTCGAAGACCAGCCAGCGGATCAGCCCCGCGTCCCGGCCGCCGTACTCGGCCGGCCAGTCGACCGCCGACCAGCGGTCCGCGGCCAGCTCGGCCTCCCAGGCGCGATGGGCGGCGAAGCCCGCCCCGGTCTCCAGCGAGGGGAGCGGCTCGCGCGGCACATGCGTCCGCAGCCACTCGCGCGCCTCGGCGCGGAAGGCCTCGTCCTCGGGCGTGAAGGCGAGATCCAATGCCACCCCTCCTTCCCTAACAAGTGTTTGGTAGGTTAGCTTGCTGCCATGACAGACGTCGAGAGTCCGGCCTACGTGTCCGGGCACGGGCTGCTCAGCGGGCGCACCGCCGTCGTCACCGCGGCGGCGGGCGCCGGCATCGGCGGAGCGACCGCACGGCGCCTCCTGGAGGAGGGCGCGCGCGTGCTGATCAGCGACGCGCACCCCCGGCGGCTGAAGGAGCACGGTGCCGCGCTCGCCGCGGACTTCGGGGACGCGGTCGGCACCGCCGTCTGCGACGTCACCGACGAGACGCAGGTGCGGGCCCTGTTCGACGCGGCCGTTCGGACGCACGGGCGACTGGACGTCGTCGTCAACAACGCCGGACTCGGCGGCACGTCCGCGCTCGTCGACATGACCGACGCACAGTGGTCGCGCGTGCTCGACGTGACGCTGAACGGCACCTTCCGCTGCACGCGGGCCGCCCTGCGCGGCTTCCGTGACCAGCCCGAGGGCGGTGTCATCGTCAACAACGCCTCCGTGGTCGGCTGGCGCGCCCAGGCGGGACAGGCCCACTACGCCGCCGCCAAGGCCGGCGTGATGGCGCTGACCCGCTGCGCGGCCGTGGAGGCGGCGGGATACGGCGTCCGCGTCAACGCCGTCGCGCCGAGCCTCGCCCTCCACCCCCACCTGGTGAAGGTGACCACCCCGGAGCTGCTGCGCGAACTCACCGAGCGGGAGGCCTTCGGACGGTATGCCGAGCCCTGGGAGGTGGCCAACGTCATCGTGTTCCTGGCGTCCGGCTACGCGTCGTACATGACGGGCGAGGTCGTGCCGGTCAGCAGTCAGCGCGCCTGAGGCCACGAGCGACAATGTGCCCGTGCCGACCAAGAAGAAGCCCCAGGTGACCGCGGCCCCCGCCCGCCGCGGCGAACTCCTCAGCACCGCGGCCGAGGTCTTCGCCGAACAGGGCTACAACGCCACCACCGTCCGCAAGATCGCCGACCACGCGGGCATCCTCGCGGGCAGCCTCTACTACCACTTCGACTCCAAGGAGTCGATGCTGGAGGAGATCCTGCGCACCTTCCTCGACGAGCTCTGGGACGGCTACGACGCCGTCCTGAGCGCCGGTCTGGGACCGCGCGAGACGCTTCAGGCCCTGGTCACCGAGTCGTTCCGGGAGATCGACCGGCACCGGGCCGCCGTCGCGATCTACCAGAAGGAGAGCAGGCAGCTCGTCGCGCAGGAACGGTTCGCGTTCCTCGCCGAGTCGCAGCGCAAGTTCGAGAAGGCGTGGCTGTCCACGCTGGAACGCGGGGTCGCCGACCGGGTCTTCCGGGCCGACCTCGACGTCCGCCTGACCTACCGGTTCGTGCGCGACACCGTCTGGGTCGCCGCCTCCTGGTACCGGCCCGGCGGACAGCACAGTCCGGAGGAGATCGCCCGGCAGTACCTGTCGATGGTGCTGGACGGGATCGCCGTACGCATGTGACGCACTGGGGAGTCGCCATGGCCGAGGCCTACATCGTCGAAGCGGTCCGCACGCCCGTGGGGCGACGCGGGGGAGGTCTCGCCGGGGTGCACCCGGCCGACCTCGGCGCGCACGTGCTCAGGGAGCTTCTCGCGCGGGCCGGCGTGGACCCGGCCGCCGTCGAGGACGTCGTCTTCGGCTGCCTGGACGCCGTCGGACCGCAGGCCGGGGACATCGCCCGCACCTGCTGGCTGGCGGCCGGCCTGCCCGAGGAGGTGCCCGGGGTGACCGTGGACCGGCAGTGCGGGTCCTCGCAGCAGGCCGTGCACTTCGCCGCACAGGCCGTGCTGTCCGGCACCCAGGACCTGGTCGTCGCGGGCGGGGTGCAGAACATGTCGCAGATCCCGATCGCCTTCGCCACCCGGCAGGCCGCCGAGCCGCTCGGCCTCACCGAGGGCCCGTTCGCGGGCAGCGAGGGCTGGCGGGCCCGCTACGGGGACCGGCCCGTCAACCAGTTCGCCGGGGCCGAGATGATCGCCGCCCGGTGGGGCATCAGCAGGCGCGAGCAGGAGGAGTTCGCGCTGCGCTCGCACCGGCGGGCGCTGCGGGCGATCGACGAGGGGCGCTTCGAGCGGGAGACCGTGGCCCACGGCCGGGTCACCGTCGACGAGGGGCCGCGCCGCGACACCACCCTGGAGAAGATGGCCGCCCTGCGGCCCGTCGTCGACGGCGGGACCATCACCGCGGCCGTCTCCTCCCAGGTCTCCGACGGCGCCGCCGCGCTGCTGCTGGCCTCGGAGCACGCGGTGCGCGAGCACGGGCTGCGGCCCCGGGCCCGCGTCCACCACCTCTCCGTCCGCGGCGAGGACCCCGTCCGGATGCTCACCGCGCCCATCCCGGCGACCGCCCACGCCCTGAAGAAGACCGGCCTGACCATCGACGACATGGACCTCGTCGAGATCAACGAGGCGTTCGCGCCGGTCGTCCTGGCCTGGCTGAAGGAGACCGGCGCCGACCCCGCCCGGGTCAACGTCAACGGCGGTGCCATCTCCCTCGGCCACCCCCTCGGCGCGACCGGCGCCCGACTGATGACGACCCTGCTGCACGAACTGGAACGCACAGCAGGCCGGTTCGGCCTGCAAACCATGTGCGAGGGCGGCGGCCAGGCGAACGTCACGATCATCGAGCGGCTGTGACGGGGCGGTCGCCGAAGAGCGCTCAGCCGGGCGGGTGGGAGGTGGTCGGCGAACGGCTGCCGCCGGGCCGGTGGGAGGTGGCGATCGAACGGCTCTGAGCCGTGGTGTCGGGGAGTGGTCGGCGAACGGCTGCCGCCGGGCCGGTGGGAGGTGGTCATCGCAGGGCGCTCAGCTGGTGGAGGTGGTCATCGAAGGGCGCTCAGTCGGGTCCGGGTCTCCTCGGCCTCCTGCATGATGCGCTCCACCAGCTCGGCGCAGGTCGGCAGGTCGTCGATCACCCCGGCGACCTGCCCGGAGGCCATCACCCCGAGGTCGGGGCGGCCGTCCACCATCGCGGACCTCAGCAGCATCGGGGTGTTGGCGGCGAGGAGCGTCTGGCTCCAGGTGAGGTCCTTGCCGTGTTTCAGGGCGAGGCCGTCCCGGACCATCCGACGCCAGGTCAGCCCGGACACCCGGCGCAGGCCCGCAGCCCCGCGGACCGCCCGGAGCAGGGCCCGGACGCGGCCGGCGTGCTCCAGCGAGGCGACCAGCTCCGTGCGCAGCATGCGGTGCGGCAGCCCGTCCACCGCCCGGGTGACCGCGACGTCCCGGACCGTCGCGGCCAGGTACCGTGCCTTGACCGCGTCCGGCACGGTCGAGTCCGACGTCAGCAGGAACCGGGTGCCCATGGCGACGCCGGCCGCGCCGTAGGCCAGGGCCGCGACCAGGCCCCGCCCGTCGAAGAAGCCGCCCGCCGCGACGACCGGGACGTCCACGGCGTCCACCACCTGCGGCAGCAGCACGCTCGTGGCCACCTCGCCGGTGTGCCCGCCGCCCTCCCCGCCCTGCACGAGCACCGCGTCCGCCCCCCACGCGGTGACCTTCTCGGCGTGCCGGCGGGCGCCCACGGAGGGGATCACGACGACCCCGGCCGCCTTCAGTTCGGCGATCAGCTCCCGGGAGGGGGCCAGCGCGAACGACGCCACCCGCACACCCTCCTCGACGATCACCCGGACCCTGTCCCCGGCGTCGCCCGCGTCGGCCCGCAGATTGACTCCGAAGGGCGCCGACGTACGGGACCGGACCTCCCGCACCGCCTCGCGCAGCCCGTCCACGGTCATCGTCGCCGAGGCCAGGATGCCCAGCGCGCCCGCGTTCGCCGTCGCCGACACCAGGCGCGGCCCCGCCACCCATCCCATCCCGGTCTGCACGATCGGGTGGCGGACCCCGACCAGCCGGGTGAGCGCGGTCTCCATCAGGCCGGCACCTCACGGCCGCGGGCCCCCCGTGGATCGAGCACCTCGCGCACCAGCCTCAGCTCCTCCCGCGTCGGTTCCCGGGTGTACGGCACCTCGTCGGGGACGGCCAGACCGAAGCCGGTGGCCTCCCTCACCTCCGCCACCGAGACCCCCGGATGCAGAGCGGCCAGCCGCATCGAGCGGTCCGGGGTGGCGAAGTCGAGGACGCCGAGGTTCGTGACCACCCGCACCAGCCGGTGGAAGGGGGCGTCACCGGCCCGGTCGTAGCCCACCCCGCACACCATGTCGACCTGCTCGACGAAGACCCGCCGCGAGTGCTTGGGCACCCAGTAACTCGTCGGGTTGTTGAGGGTGTTGACCGGAGCGCCGCGCACCCCGAGCAGCTGCCGCGTCGGCCTGGCCCAGTCGCCGACGCAGGAGATGTTCTGGTTGCCGTACCGGTCGAGCTGGCTCGCGCCCATCATCACGTGGCGCCGCCCGCCGGCGACCAGCGACAGGTGCTGCCGGTAGGGCAGCCAGCCCTCGACGGTGCCGTCCGGACCGACCAGCAGCGCCTCGCCGTCGGTGAGCAGCAGCTCCGGTGCGAAGGTGAGCCGGGCGAGCCGCGCGCCGAGCGAGGGGACCAGACCCATCGGTGCGGCCAGGATCTCGCCCCCACCCCGCCAGGCCTCGGCACAGGCGATCACGCAGTACTCCGCCCGGGTCGTCCCGCTCACACCCGCCCCCTGACCGCCGACCGGTAGGCCTGCTCGTCCCCACCGAGGTACCGCGCCGCGAACTCGGGCCAGGGAGTGGCCGCGTAGGTCTTCTGGAAGGCCTCGTCCCGGCCGTAGTCGGGTGCGCAGGAGGTGAAGTGAGCGCCGCTCGGCGCCTCCACCACGCCGGTCACCGTGTGCCGCTTGACCAGCAGCGTCTGAGGGCCGGCCTCCTTCGTCAGCTCGGCCGTGTCCACGATCCGCTCGCACGACACGTACGCCTCGTCCGCCGCCGCGCAGAACAGGTCGTCGAAGTAGGGGTCCGGGCCCAGGTACTGCCCGTTGCCCCGCCGGTCCGCGCGGTTCACGTGCACCAGGGCCGCGTCCAGCCGCAGGGCGGGCATCGCGACGAACGTCTCCCCGTCGTCGTAGGGCGAACGGACCGTGCGCAGGCGGGGGTTGACCCGCATCACGTCAGAGCCGAGCCCGGCGCGCACCGGCAGGAACGGCAGCCGGTCGGCAGCCGCGCGCAGCCCGCACAGGAACATCGCCTCGTCGATCTCCGTCAGTTCGAACGCGCCGCGCTCGCGCGCCGCCCGGTAGTGCGGCTCGAGCGGGATCGAGTCGAGCGTGACGAAGGCCGCGACCAGCCTGCGGATCCGGCCGGCGGCGGCGAGCATGCCCACGTCCGGGCCGCCGTACGAGACGACCGTCAGGTCCGTGACGTCCGAGCGCAGCAGCGCGCGCACCAGGGCCATCGGCTTGCGGCGCGAACCCCAGCCGCCGATGCCGAGGGTCATCCCGCTCCTGAGCCGGGCCACCACCTCGTCGGCGGACATCGTCTTGTCCCTCACCTACCCGCCCTCCTCGTCGTCCCTGCCGAAGGTGTCGCGGACGCGGCCGGCGACCCCGCCGACGCTCGCCTCGAAGGTGAAGCCCTGCTCGAAGCGGTAGCTGCGCCGGACGTCCACCGGGTCGATCCCGTTCAGCGCGGCCTTGGCCAGGCGCAGCAACTCCCCGTCCTTGGCGGCGATCTCGCGGGCCAGCTCCAGCGCCGCCGCCCGCAGCGCGGGGCGCGGCACCACCCGCCACACCGAGCCGTGCGCGTGCAACTCGGCAGCCGTGACCGTGCGCGAGGTGTAGTACAGGGCGCGCATCAGGTGCTGCGGGACCAGCCGGGCCAGGTGCGTGGCCGCGCCCAGGGCGCCCCGGTCCAGCTCGGGCAGACCGAACACGGCGTCTTCGCTGGCCACGATCGCGTCCGCGTTGCCCACCAGGCCGACGCCGCCGCCCAGGCAGAAGCCCTGCACCGCCGCGACCACGGGCACCTCGCAGTCGTACACCGCCGAGAAGGCCTCCGCACACCCGCGGTTGACGCCGACCAGCGCGCTCTCCCCGCGCCGTTGGAGCTCCTTGATGTCCACGCCGGCGTTGAACCCCCGCCCCTCGGCGGTCAGCACCACGCACCGCACCCCGGGATCCCGGCCCGCCGCGCGCACGGCGTCCGCCAGCGCGAACCAGCCGTCCACCGGCAGCGCGTTCACCGGCGGAACGTCGACGGTGACGACGGACATCCCCTTTTCCGGGGACGAGGTGGAGACACCCATGGAAGCATCAGCTACCTTTCCACCAAACGTTTGTTAGGTGAAGGGTAGCGGTGAATGGAGCCCAACGGGAGGGTCGTGGTCGTCACCGGAGGAACCCGTGGTGTCGGAGCCGGGATCGCCCGGTCCTTCGCCGAGACGGGTGCCGAGGTCGTCGTCTGCGCCCGCAGACCTCCGCCGACCCCCCTGCCCGGCACCCGCTTCGCACCGCTCGACGTACGGGACGCCGACGCCGTACGGCACTTCCTCACCGGCCTGCCCCGCCTCGACGTCCTCGTCAACAACGCGGGCGGCGCCCCGTACCGCAGACTGGCCGACGCGGACGCCGAACGGCACCTGCGCGTCCTCGAACTGAACCTCCTGGCACCGCTGACCCTGTCCCTCGCCGCGTACGAGCACCTGCGGCGCGCCCGGGGCTCGATCGTGATGGTCGGCAGCGTCAGCGGAGGCCGCCCCTCGCCCGGCGCGGCCGCCTACGGGGCGGCAAAGGCGGGCCTGGAGAACCTCGCCCGCTCGATGGCCGTCGAATGGGCCCCGGACGTCCGCGTCAACACCCTGGTCGTCGGCATGGTCCGCACCGAGCGGTCCGCCCTCCACTACGGCGACGACGACGGTGTCGCCGCCGTCTCCCGCACCGTCCCCCTCGGCCGGCTGGCCGAGCCCTCCGACGTCGGCGCCGCCGCCGTCTTCCTCGCCTCGGACGCCGCCGCCTACATCACCGGGGCGAGCCTGCTCGTGCACGGGGGAGGGGAACGGCCCGCGTTCCTGGACGCGGCCACCGTCAACAAGGAGAACGCCGACAAGGAGAACGTCGAGAAGGAGAACGTCGAGAAGGAGAACGTCGACAGGGAGAACGCCGACAAGAAGAACGCCGACAGGGAGAAGTGAGATGAGCGGAATCTGTGCCCGGCGCGTCGTCGCCGTCACCGGCGCCGGCCGGGGCCTCGGCCGCGCCCACGCCCTCGCGTTCGCCGCCGAGGGCGCCCGCGTCGTCGTCAACGACCTCGGCGTCGGCCTCGACGGCCGCCCCGGGCCCGACAGCCCCGCCGCCCGGGTCGCCGCCGAGATCCGCGCGGCCGGCGGCGAGGCCGTCGCCCACGCCGGCGACATCGCCACCGGCGAAGGCGCCGCCTCCCTCGTGACCGCCGCCCTGGACACGTACGGCCGCCTCGACACCCTCGTCAACAACGCCGGCTTCCTGCGCGACCGGATGCTCGTCAACCTCGACGAGGACGACTGGGACGCCGTCGTGCGCGTCCACCTCAAAGGCCACTTCCTGCCGCTGCGGCACGCCGCCGCGCACTGGCGCGCCGAGGCCAAGGCGGGCCGCACCCCCGTGGCCCGCGTCGTCAACACCAGCAGCGGCGCGGGCCTGCTGGGCTCCGTCGGACAGGTCAACTACAGCGCCGCCAAGGCCGGCATCGTCGCCCTCACCCTCGTCGCCGCCGCCGAACTCGCCCGCTACGGCGTCCAGGTCAACGCCGTCGCCCCCGCCGCCCGCACCCGCATGACCGAACGGACCTTCGCCGACGCCATGGCCGCCCCCGCCGCCGGCTTCGACGCCATGGCCCCCGAGAACGTCTCCCCCCTCGTCGTCTGGCTCGGCTCCGGCGCCTGCCAGGGCGTCACCGGCCGCGTCTTCGAGGCGGAGGGCGGCCGCATCACCGTCATGGAGGGCTGGCGCGCGGGCCCCACCGCCGACACGGGGGCGCGCCGCACCCCGCAGGAGGCGGGGGAGACCGCACGGGAACTGCTGACCCGGGCCGAGCCGCCGCGGGCCGTCCACGGAACGTGACACCGCACGGCCCACCACGTGACGCCCTCCAGCACCTCCCCGCACAGCGCACAGGCGCACATCCCGCTCCGTGACGCACCGGCACGGCCCCGCACACCGCACACCCCGCTCCGTGCCTACCCCAGCACGCTCCTGGACACCGCACACCGCACACCGCGCATCCCGCTACGTGTCGCACTCCAGCACGTTCCTGCAGAGCGCACACCGCACGCGGACCCGCCCCCGCACCGGCACCCCGATCCGCTGATGACACGTCGGACACGCGAACGTCACCCGCAGCGGACCCCGCGCGTCCGGCACGAACGCGTACGGCGCGTCCCGCAGCGCGGACACCGCCTGCCGGTCCTGGGCGTGCCGCCGGTCCCGGGCGTACCGGCGCCGCCCCGCCCACCCCGCCGCCGTCAGCGGCGGCTGCCGCTCGTCGAGCAGCGCCCGCTCCCTGCCCACCCCGTACGCCGTGTACGCCTGCGCACTGGTGAACCACGTCGACGGATCCTCACCGAACACCAGCGCCCGCTTGGCCAGCACGTACCCGAACTCCTCCGGCGTCAGGTACCCCAGCTTCTGCGAGGACGCCGCGTCCTCCCGGTAGGCGTCGAGCAACAGCCAGCCCGCCCCGAGATACGTCGTCGCCGTGTCCGTGAGGATCTCGTTGGCGCGCGTCCCCGGGAACGACAGGTCCAACCGGTGCAGGAAGACATGCATGATCTCGTGCGCCAGCGCCGCGCCGATGTCCCGCCGATGCCTGCGGAACCGGTCGTTCAGCTCGATGAAGTACTCCGGACCGGCCGCGAGTTCGACGTTCGCCGCCTGCTCCATCTCACGGAAACCGATGATCACCCGCGCATCCGGCAGCCGGTAGTGCCGCACCAGCTCCCGCGCCACCCGCTGCGCCCCCAGATGCAGGTCGTCGGTGTCGCAGAACGCCACGTCGACCGGGGCGACACTGGTCGCGAACTGCTGCACCGTGCCGTACGACAACCGCTTGTACAACGCGGTGACGGCGTCCCGCACCGTCTCCAGATGCGGGAAGCCGTGCTCGACCGGTCCGCCGTTCGCCACGCCCGTACCCCCAAGACGCCGTGCACCCGTCTCCACTGTACGAGGATCCGACGCGAGCGGAACGGACACGGCGACTAGGGTGAACGCCCATGACCACCAGCACCACCGGAACCGGTGAAGTCGACCCCGCCGTCCACGCGGAACTCGCCCGACTGCGCGACAGCATCGACAACATCGACGCGGCCGTCGTCCACATGCTCGCCGAACGCTTCAAGGCCACGCAGCAGGTCGGCCACCTCAAGGCCCGCCACCGACTGCCCGCCGCCGACCAGGCCCGCGAGGCCCGGCAGATCGCCCGGCTGCGCACCCTCGCCGAGAGCGCCAAGCTGGACCCCGCGTTCGCCGAGAAGTTCCTCAACTTCATCATCGCCGAGGTGATCCGCCACCACGAGCGCATCGCCGAGGACGCCCTCGACGGTTCGGCCCCCACCCCCGGCTGACCTCGGCCGACGACACCGCGGGCGCACCGCCGCCGACCGTCGGACAGCCCCGTGCGTCACACCCGGGCGCACGCCGGCGGGCACCGCGCGTCAGCTTCCGGGCACGGCGCGTCAACGTCCGGCCGTAAGCTGGTTGCTCCGACCGCGGGAGGGACGTCGGGTCATGCCGCCGGAAACCAAGATCCTCATCGTCGACGACCACCAGGACACGCTGTACGCGCTGGAGAACACGCTGGCCCCGCTGGGCTACCGCCTCGCCCGCGCCACCAGCGACGACGAGGCGCTCAAGCACGTGCTGCGGGGCCAGGTAGGCCTGCTCCTGCTCGACGTGCGCACCCCCGGCACCGACCGGCTGGACGTCGTGCGCTACATGCGCCGCCTCGAACAGACCCAGCACATCCCCGTCCTGCTGCTCACCGGCTTCGGCCCCGACCAGGAACTGACCTCGGCCGCCTTCGGCCTGGGCGTCGCCGACCTCGTCACCAAACCCGTCGACCCCATCGCCCTGCGCGCCAAGGTCCGCTACCTCCACGACGCCCACCGACGCCACCTCGCCCTCGAACAGGAGGTACGGGCCCTGCGGGCACGACTGAAGGACCACACGGGCAACCGCGACAAACCCGACGACGACCCCGCCACCCCCGCCCGTCTCCCCCTCCAGCGCGACGCCACCGCACCCACATCCCCGTAGGGGGTCCTTGCACCATGCCCGCCTGGGCCGCGCGGCCTGGTGCTGTGCATCGTAAGGCGCCAGACCACGCGGCCTGATCAGGCACTCACAGCGCAAAGGACTCCGCAGAGCGCGCCCCAGCCCCCGCCGTTCGGCCCGGCGAAGACCGGCCGGCAACGCGACCCGGGCGACGCCGACCGCCACCGCCCCCGACCGCCACCGCCCCCGACCCGCGCGGGACACCCCACCGCCGACAACCGCGGAGCCTCCGGCGTGAGCGGGGACAAACGGCGCGTACCGATCCGCCCCTGTGCCCGGCCTGCGCCATCAGGCAGCATGTCCTGCATGTCCGTACTGACGCGCGACGAAGCGCAGACCCGTGCCCAGCTCCTCGACGTCCACCGCTACACCATCGAGCTCGACCTGACCACCGGTGACGAGTCCTTCGAGTCCCTGACCGTCATCCGATTCGCCGCGCGCACGGGCGCGGACACCTTCGTCGAGCTCAAGCCGGCCGAATTGCGCTCCGTCACCCTCGACGGCGAGCCCCTCGACCCGCAACTCCTGGACGACAACCGCCTGCCCCTGAAGAACCTCACCGCCGGCGCCCACGAACTGCGCATCAGCGCGAGCATGCGCTACTCCCGCACCGGCGAGGGCATGCACCGCTTCACCGACCCCTCCGACGGCGAGACCTACGTCTACACCCAGATGTTCATGGACGACGTCCAGCGCGTCTTCGCCGCCTTCGACCAGCCCGACCTCAAGGCCGTCTTCGACGTCACCGTCACCGCCCCCGAAGGCTGGACCGTCCTCGCCAACGGCATCACCGAACACCTCGGCGCCGGCCGCTGGAAAGCCGCCCCCACCCCCCTGATCCCCACCTACCTCGTCGCCGTCGCCGCCGGCCCCTGGTACTCCGTGCACACCGAGCACCGCGGCCTGCCCTTCGGCATCCACTGCCGCCGCTCCCTCGCCGCCCACCTGGACACGGACGCCGAGGAGATCCTCGACATCACCCGCGCGTGCTTCGACCGCTACCACGAGAAGTTCGAGGAGCCCTACCCCTTCGACTCCTACGACCAGGCGTTCGTCCCCGAGTTCAACGCCGGCGCCATGGAGAACCCCGGACTGGTCACCTTCCGCGACGACTTCGTCTACCGCTCCGCCGTCACCGACACCGAACGCCAGATCCGCGCCATGGTCATCGCCCACGAGATGGCCCACATGTGGTTCGGCGACCTCGTCACCCTGCGCTGGTGGGACGACATCTGGCTGAACGAGTCCTTCGCCGAGTACATGGGCTACCGCACCACCGCCGAGGCCACCCGCTTCACCGACCCCTGGACCGAGTTCGGCGTCGTCCGCAAGGCCTGGGGCTACGACGCCGACCAACGGCCCTCCACCCACCCCGTCGCCCCCGAGAACGTCGAGGACACCGCCTCCGCCCTCCTGAACTTCGACGGCATCTCCTACGCCAAGGGCGCCTCCGCCCTGCGCCAGCTGGTCGCCTGGCTCGGTGAGAAGGACTTCCTGGCCGGCATCAACACCCACTTCGCCCGCCACAAGTTCGCCAACGCCACCCTCGCCGACTTCATCGACTCCCTCGCCTCCTGCACCGAGCGCGACGTCCACGCCTGGGCCGACGCCTGGCTGCGCACCACCGGCGTCGACACCCTCACCCCCACCCTCACCACCGACGCCGGCACCTGCGCCCTCACCGTCGACCGCGCCGGCAGCCGCCCGCACCGCGTCACCGTCGGCCTGTACGACCAGGACCTCCCCGACGAGGGCCGCCTCACCCTGCGCGAACACCTCGAACTCGACGTTCCGCAGAGCACCCCGCGCCCCATCGGCAAGCGCCCCGCCCTGCTCCTCGTCAACGACGGCGACCTCACCTACGCCAAGGTCCGCTTCGACGCCGCCTCCTTCGCCACCGTCCGCACCGGCCTGTCCGGCCTGCCCGAACCCCTCACCCGCGCGGTCGTCTGGAACGCCCTGCGCGACGCCGTCCGCGACGGCGAACTGCCCGCCTCCGCCTACCTGGAGACCGCCCGCACCCACCTCCCCCACGAGACCGACCTCGCCCTCGTCCAAGGCGTCCTCGGCTTCGCCTCCGGCCAGATCGCCGACCGCTACGTCACCCCCGACGAACGCCCCGCCGCCCTGGCCACCCTGACCTCCCTGTGCCGCGACCTCATCCGCCGCACCGAGGACGGCGACCACCCCGACCTGCGCCTCATCGCCGTACGTCACTTCATCGACGTCGCCGCCCACCCCGAGACCATCGCTGCCTGGCTCGCCGACGGCACCGTGCCCGGCGGCCCCGAACTCGACCCCGACCTGCGCTGGCGCGTCCTCGGCCGGCTCGCCGTCCTCGGCGCCGTCGACGAAGCCGCCATCGCCGCCGAACTCGACCGCGACCCCTCCGCCACCGGCCAGGAAGGCGCCGCCCGCTGCCGCGCCGCCCTGCCCGACCCCGAGGCCAAACGCACCGCCTGGGCCGCCCTGTTCGACGGCGACGACCTCTCCAACTACCTCTTCACCGCCACCGCCCAGGGCTTCTGGCAGCCCGAACAGGCCGACCTGGTACGCCCCTACGTCCCCCGCTTCTACGAGGACGTCGTCGCCCTCGCCGCCCGCCGCGGCCCCGCCATCGCTGAGGCCGCCGGCCGCTGGGCCTTCCCCGCCCACGCCGTCGACACGGAGAACCTCACCCTCGGCGAGACCTGCCTGCGTGACAGCGACCCCACCCCGGCCCTGCGCCGCAAACTCGCCGACCAACTCGACGACCTGGCCCGGGCGTTGAAGGTACGGGGCGAGTAAGGACCCGGCCCCCGACCGGAGGGCGCGGCCCCCGCGGCCCGCACCCTCCGACCGGCCGCCCCGGGGCCCGCACCCTCCGACCGGCCGCCCCGGGGCCCGCCCGGCCGCCTCCCAGCCGGCGTCCCCGAGCCCGCCCCCACGCCCGATGCCGGCCCGGCACCGCCGCCCGGAGTCGGCTGTGCCGTGATGCGCTCACCCGGCCGCCCTGAAGCCCGCCCCCACGCCCGCTGTCAGCCCAGCACCCTCTCCGGGCCGCCCCGGAGGCCGTACCTTCTCCCGGCCGCCTCCCAGCCCGCGTCCCCGAGCCCGCCCCCACGCCCGATGCCGGCCCGGCGCCGCCGCCCCGAGTCGGCTGTGCCGTGATGCGCTCACCCGGCGTCCCCGAGCCCGCCCCCACGCCCGCGGCCCCCCGGACACCACACCCCCGAACCTCCCTCCCCACCTCCCACTTTCGAGTTCCATCCGGGCGCTTTCCGCACCCGCCCGCACCCCGCCGCTACAAGCTGGACTCCTTCGCCCCGTGCCCCGGAGGAGCCCCATGAGCACCCCGCCCCTCGCCTCGGGCCCCGACGGCCCCGACGCCCTGCGGCCGTTGCTCGACACCGTGCTCGCCGCCCTCGACAGCGGCCGACGCGCCCGCGGCGGACCACTGCCCCCCGGCGGCCCCGACGCCGTCGCCGCACGCGTACGCCACGCCGTCGGCGACGTCCTCCCCGACCACGGCGACCCCGACGCCCTGCACACCCTCGTCCACGCCCTCGCCGAAGGCGCCGCCGACCCCGCACACCCCCTGTGCGCCGCCCACCTGCACTGCCCGCCCCTCGCCGTCGCCACCGCCGCCGACCTCGCCGTGTCCGCCCTCAACCCCTCCCTCGACTCCTGGGACCAAGCCCCCGCCGCCTCCGCACTGGAAGCCCTCGTCACCCACGCCCTCGCCCGCGAAGCCGGCATGACCGACGCCCTCGTCACCACCGGAGGCACCGACTCCAACCACCTCGCCCTCCTCCTCGCCCGCGAACGCCACGGTCCCGGCATCCGCCTCCTCCACGGCGCCAACGCCCACCATTCCCTGCCCCGCGCCGCCTGGCTCCTCGGACTGCCCGACCCCGTCGTCGTCCCCACCCCCGCCGGCACCCTCGACCCCGTCGCCCTCGACGACGCCCTCACCCGCCTGACCGGCCCCTTCGTCGTCGCCGCCACCGCCGGCACCACCGACGCCGGACTCATCGACCCCCTCCCCGACATCGCCGCCCGCTGCACCGCCCACCACGCACGCCTCCACATCGACGCCGCCTACGCGGGCCCCCTCCTCTTCAGCACCCCGCACCGCGCCCGCCTCACCGGCCTCGACGCCGCCCACACCGTCACCCTCGACCTGCACAAACTCGGCTGGCAACCCGTCGCCGCCGGGCTCCTCGCCGTCCGCGACCCCCACGACCTCCACGCCCTCACCCCCCACACCGACTACCTCAACGCCGACGACGACACCGACGCCGGACTGCCCGACCTCCTCGGCCGCTCCCTGCGCACCACCCGACGCCCCGACATCCTCAAGATCGCCGTCACCCTCAAAACCCTCGGCCGCACCGGCCTCGCCACCCTCGTCGACCAGGTCTGCGCCCACGCCCACCACCTCGCCGACCTCGTCGACCAGCACCCCCGCCTCGAGCTCTACGACCGCCCCACCCTCACCACCGTCCTCTTCCGCCCCACGGACGCCACCGACGACACCGTCGCCGCCCTGCGCCGCCGACTCCTCACCGACGGCCGCGCCGTCCTCGGCCGCGCCCGCCTCGACGGCCGGCTCTGGCTCAAGACCACCCTGCTCAACCCCCACACCCAGCCCCACGACCTGGCCGCCCTCCTCGCCCTGGTAGAAGGAAACACCCCCGCATGAACACACCCCCCGACCCCGACACCCCCCGCGACCTCGTCGGCATCGGCATCGGCCCCAGCAACCTCTCCCTCGCCGCCCTCGCCCAACCCCTCACCGAACTCGACGCCGTCTTCTACGAGCAACGCCCCGCCTTCCACTGGCACCCCGGCCTCCTCCTCGACGACGCCCGTATCCAGGTCCCCTACCTCGCCGACCTCGTCACCCTCGCCGACCCCACCAGCCCCTGGTCCTTCCTCAACCACCTCAGGACCCGCGACCGCCTCTTCCCCTTCTACGTCGCCGAACGCTTCCACATCCACCGCACCGAATACGACGCCTACTGCCGCTGGGTCGCCGACAACCTCCCCGGACTCCACTTCCACCACCAGGTCGACGCCGTCCGCTGGAACCACGAACGCGACGTCTTCGAAGTGGACTTCACCCGACTCGACGACAACGGCGAAACCCAGACCCTCGGCCGCACCCACACCCGCAACATCGTCCTCGGCATCGGCACCGAACCGTACGTCCCCGATCCCCTGCGCCCCCTCGTCGACGCACCCGGTGTCCCCGTCGTCCACGCCTGCGACTACCTCGACCACCGCCCCGACCTCCTCACCGCCGACCACGTCACCGTCGTCGGCTCCGGACAGTCCGGCGCCGAAGTCTTCCTCGACCTCCTCCGCCACCGCCCCGCCGGCCGCGAACGCCTCCACTGGATCGGCCGCACCGAGGCCTTCGCCCCCATGGAGTACAGCAAACTCGGCCTCGAACACTTCACCCCCGACTACACCCGCTACTTCCACGGCCTGCCCGAACCCACCCGCGACCACCTCGTCGCCGCCCAATGGCAACTCCACAAGGCCGTCGACGCCGGCACCCTCGCCGCCATCCACGACGAGCTCTACCGCCGCACCCTGCACGGCGGCTGGCCCGACGCCGTCCTCACCCCCGGCGTCCGCGTCCGCACCGCCGGCCGCATCGCCACCACCAAGATCGAACTCCATCTCGAACACACCCGGCAGAACACCCGCAGCCGCCTCATCACCGACGCCGTCGTCCTCGCCACCGGCCACCGCGAACGCCCCCTCGACCGACTCCTCGCCGGACTCGACCCCTATCTGCGACGCGACAACCGCGAACGCCCCCGCGTCGACGAACACTTCCGGCTCGTCCTCGACCCCTCCATCACCGCCACCGGCTGCCACCTCTACGTCCAGAACGCCGAACGCCACACCCACGGCGTCGGAGCCCCCGACCTCGGCCTCGCCGCCTGGCGCAGCGCCACCATCCTCAACACCGTCACGGGCAAGGAGACCTACCCCCTGCCCACCCGCACCGCCTTCACCACCTTCGGCCTCGACCCCCAGCCTCCCCACCTGCCCACGGCCCGCCGCCCCGGGCACACCCTCACCCCCCTCACCGAACACCGCTGACACGACGAAGGGACGGCGGGAGAAACCTCCCACCGTCCCCACCCACCCGGAACTAGAACACCGGCACACCGTTCCGCGTCAGCTTCCAGTCCACCGAAGCGAACTCAGCCGGGTCGATCGCACCCTTCGCCTTCACCCACGAGATCATCGTGTTGCGGATCTCGTCCGAGTTCGACCACAGCAGCTTCGCCGCCGCGACATGCGGGAAGTTGCCCCCACCGTTCGCCCGGTAGTTGTTCACCGCGAACACGAACTGCTTGTCGTCCGCGAGCGGCGCCCCCTCGAACCGCACGTTCGTCACCCGCGACCCGGGCGCCCTGGCGATGTCGATCTCGTACGTCAGACCACCCACCGCGTCGTAGTTGTAGTCCGGCGTACCGTTCGCGTTCGTCAGCTTCGCCGGATCCACCACCGCGTCCGGCGCCGTCTGCACGAAGTAGTTCGCCGAGAACTCCAGATACGCCTTCATCTGCGCACCCGTCATCAGACGGGCCTCCAGCGTGTTCTCGAACACGTACAGACCCGCCACGTCCCGGATCGTCACCTCACCCGCCGGGATCACCGCACTGCGCGAGAACGCCGCCGCCTGCGACAGCACCGGCAGCGCCGCGTACTCCGTCCCAGCCAGCGCCTGCCTCACCGTGTCGGCCTGGATGTGGTTGATCAGATCGATGATCGGCACATCCTTGTACGGTGCCTCAACCGACGTCATCTCCACCGTGTTCGTACCGATGACCTGGTTGACGTACGCCACGACCTTCTCGTGCTCGTCACCCAGCAGCTTCACGATCTTCGGGTCCTCCTCCACCGTGTTGGAGTTCAGGACCTTCGCCCCCACCTTCTCGACCGTCCAACGGCCCCTCTCCCACACCAGCTCGAAGTCGAACAGCGTCAGCCGCTGCCCCCACTTCAGCGGCTCCGACAGCACGACCCGCTTGCCCGTCTCCTTGTTGGCGACGAAGTACTCGGGGATCTCCGTGTGCGCGTGCCCCACGAGGATCGCGTCGATCCCCGGCACCTGCTCGGCCACGAGCCCCGCCGCGTTCTCGATGTACGGCAGCTGGTCACCGTACGACGACGTCCCCGACGAACCGCTGTGCGCCGACACGATGACGACGTCCGCACCCATCGCCCGCAGCTTCGGCACCCACTTCGCCGCCTGCTCCTCCAGACCCGGGAACGTCATCTTCCCCTGCACGTTCGCCTTGTCCCAGATCGCGATCCCCGGGTTCGTCAGACCCAGCACCGCCACCTTCACGTCCCGGCCGAACGGCGTGCACAGCCGGTGCATGCTGTACGGCGCGAACGCCGGCCGCAGCGTCTTCGCGTCCAGCGCGTTGGCACCCAGCAGCGGGAAACGACACTGCTCCTCGAACTTCCGCAGCACCGGAATGCCGTAGTTGAACTCGTGATTGCCCAGCGCCGCCGCGTCGTACCCGATCGCGTTCATCGCCTGCGCCATCGGATGCACCGGACCACCCTGGGCGGTGATCGGGTCCACCTTCGCGTAGTAGTACGACAGCTGCGTGCCCTGGATCGTGTCACCCGCGTCGATGAGCAGCGTGTTCCGACGGCCCTTCTCCCCGCGGATCCGGTCCACCAGCGTGGAGATCTTCGCGAGGCCGACGTCGTTGTGCGCCTTGTCGTCGAACTCCTTGTCCGTGAAGTAGTCCCAGTTGAAGACGTTGCCGTGCAGGTCCGTCGTGCCCATCACGGTGAACGCGTACCGCTTCGCCGGCTTCGCGGGCTTCGCCGCCTCCGCGGCCTGCGCCGCCGGAGCCGCAGCCGCCCCCGCGATCGCCACCCCCGCCCCGGTCGCAGCGGACTTCTTCAGGAACTTCCGGCGATTCAACGGCATGTCTTGCTCTCCTCGGCCACCCGATAACGACGCGCGTAGATAACGCGCGTAGATTCTGACCCGGGCATGACGGAACACAACAGGCCCCGGAGGTTTCGATCTGGTGACCTCACCGAAGCAACCCCATCCCCATAACCGGGTAAGACCCACCAGACCAGGGCGTACGACCCCACCGACACCCCGCCCCGCGCCACCTCACCCCGGCACCCCCGCCCCGCCGACAGCGGTGACCCCACCCCCGGCGCGCACCCCGGCGCCGCCGTCCCCCATCGAGACCGCCCGTGCACCTCGCCATGCCCCCCCACATCCGTGAATTCACCCGATCGGGCAATCTGAAAAGAAGCCACGCATGCCCATCAGAGCACCCCGCCGTACAATTCAACACTTGTCAACCAGGCTTCACGCAAAGGTCGTTGAGCGGACACGCCCCACCAATTCCCTACCCGCCGGTAAGCCCTAGGCTCGAACCATGCGCCGAGCCAAGATCGTCTGCACACTGGGCCCCGCCACCGACGCGTACGACCAGATCAAAGCCCTGGTCGACGCCGGAATGGACGTCGCCCGATTCAACCTCAGTCACGGCACCCACGCCGAGCACGAGGAGCGCTACCACCGCGTCCGAAAGGCATCCGACGAAACCGGCCGCAGCGTCGGAATCCTCGCCGACCTTCAAGGACCGAAGATCCGGCTCGGCCATTTCTCCGAAGGCCCCGTACTCCTCGAACGCGGAGACACCTTCACCATCACCGTCGAAGAAGGAGTCGAAGGCGACCGCCACACCTGCGGCACCACCTACGCCGGCCTCGCCGACGACGTCACCGACGGCGAACGCATCCTCGTCGACGACGGCAAGGTCTGCCTCCAGGTCACCTCCGTCGACGGCCCCCGCGTCCACACCCGAGTGGTGGAAGGCGGCGTCATCTCCGACCACAAGGGACTGAACCTCCCCGGCGTGGCCGTCTCCGTCCCCGCTCTCTCCAAGAAGGACGAGGACGACCTGCGCTGGGCGCTGCGCACCGGCTTCGACGTCGTCGCCCTCTCCTTCGTCCGCAGCGGCCGCGACATCGTGGACGTCCACCGCATCATGGACGAGGAGGGACGACGCCTCCCCGTCATCGCCAAGGTCGAGAAACCGCAGGCGGTCGAGGCGATCGACGACATCGTCGCCGCCTTCGACGGCATCATGGTCGCCCGCGGCGACCTCGGCGTGGAGATGCCCCTCGAACAGGTCCCCATCGTCCAGAAACGCGCGATCAAGCTCGCCAAACGCAACGCCAAGCCCGTCATCGTCGCCACCCAGATGCTCGACTCCATGATCGAGAACTCCCGCCCCACCCGGGCCGAGGCCTCCGACGTGGCCAACGCCGTCATCGACGGCACGGACGCGGTGATGCTGTCGGGCGAGACCAGCGTCGGCAAGTACCCCGGCCAGGCCGTCCGCACCATGTCCAAGATCGTGGCAGCGGCGGAGGAGGACATCCTCGCCAAGGGCCTCCCACCCCTCACGGAGAACAACAAGCCCCGCACCCAGGGCGGCGCGGTCGCCCGGGCGGCGGCCGAGATCGGCGACTTCCTCGGCGCCCGGTTCCTCGTCGCCTTCACCCAGTCGGGCGACACCGCCCGCCGCCTCTCCCGCTACCGCTCGCCCATTCCCCTGCTGGCCTTCACCCCGGAGCCGGCGACCCGCTCCCGGCTGAGCGCGACCTGGGGCGTCGAAACCTTCCTCGGCCCGCAGGCCGGCTCCACGGACGCGATGGTCGCCCAGGTGGACGAACTCCTGCTGAGGTACGGCCGTTGCCGCAAAGGAGACGTCGTGGTCATCACGGCCGGCTCCCCGCCCGGCGTGTCGGGGTCGACGAACATGGTGCGGGTGCACCACATCGGGGAGGACGACGCGTAGGGGTCAGCACTTGGGGCCCACATGGGTGTCGAGAAGGGCGACGGAGGCTCTGCGGGCCACGGAGATGTTGAACGGGATCCCGTTGCGGGTGCAGTACGTCCACTCGACGCCCAGCTTGTCGAGGGTGTCGGTGTAAAGGCGGCGGATGTCCTCGGATGTGTTGGTGAAGAAGTACCGCGGGTATTCGTAGCGTTTGCGCTCGCCCCCGGCCGTGCGCGTCGTCCAGTTGGTGATGCGGCATCCGTCGGAATGGATGAGCCCCCGGACGAACTCCCACGGGTGGGCGTCGACGATGGCCTGCTGCCAGCATTCGAGCGCGATACGGCGCTCGTGTTTCCTGCCGGGGCCGTGTTGGGGAAAGAGGGTCGGCCAGTGCCGGGAGTAGGAGGTCGCCATGACACACCCCTGCTTCTGCACGGTGTATACGCCGATGCCCGGGCGCACCCCGGTGATGGCCTCGCGGCACTGCCGGATGAGCCCGGGCCACGCATCCGCGCAGGCGATCCTCAGGTAGTAACCGTTCCGACGGTGCGGACTGATGCAGCCGTCGCCCAGATAGAGCCCGAGAAGGTAGGCGTACGCGCGCTCGTCAGCGGGTGGCCCTGGAGCCGCGGGTGCGATGCGGGGCAAGGGCTCCAACCGGTGCTGCCAGGAGCGGACGGCGGCACGGGAGATGCCCGTCTCGCGGCTCACCGAGTTCAGGCTCCGGCCCTGCGCCACGAGGGCGAGTGCTCGCTTACGTGTGCTGATGTCGTACATGCGAGCACGATGCGAGAGTGATCGCCGCGACACGCAGCAAAAAAGTGGATGTTCACGAGAACGTGGGCATCCACTTCTATCGGCGATCTTTGAAAACCAAGGAAAAGTGCCCCGAGTCGGATTCGAACCGACGCTGGATGGTGTTTGAGACCATTGCCTCTGCCGCTGGGCTACCGGGGCTCCCTTTGAAAGAAAGGTCGACGGCCACCCGCCGTGCCCCCACCTTACCGCAGCTAGGTACGCTCTTGTCAGCAGCACCCCTGCCCTGAACGAGGAGCTCCCCGTGACCGCCCCCGAGTCGCCCCAGCCCGTAGACGCGCCCGACGACGACAAGTCGCACGTGCCTCCGCTGACGACCCGTGTCGTCATCGCCGAGGACGAGGCCCTGATCCGGCTCGACCTCAAAGAGATGCTGGAGGAGGAGGGCTACACCGTCGTCGGTGAGGCCGGTGACGGCGAGCAGGCGGTCGAGCTGGCCCGCGAGCACCAGCCGGACCTCGTCATCCTGGATGTGAAGATGCCGAAGCTGGACGGCATCTCCGCGGCCGAGAAGATCGCGGAGGAGCGGATCGCCCCGGTGCTGATGCTGACGGCGTTCTCGCAGCGTGATCTGGTGGAGCGGGCGCGGGACGCGGGGGCGATGGCGTACCTGGTGAAGCCGTTCAGCAAGAGTGATGTCGTTCCGGCGATCGAGATGGCCGTCTCGCGGTTCACGGAGTTGAAGGAGCTGGAGAAGGAGGTCGCGGACCTTACGCTGCGTCTGGAGACGCGGAAGCTGGTGGACCGGGCGAAGTCGATCCTCCAGACGGAGTACGGGCTGACGGAGCCGGCGGCGTTCCGTTGGATCCAGAAGACGTCGATGGACCGGCGGATGTCGATGCAGCAGGTGGCGGAGGCCGTCATTCAGGACGCGGAGGAGAAGAAGGCGTCCAAGGGCTGAGTGGTCCGACGGCGTATGCGGTGAGGCCCGCACCCCGGGAGGGGGTGCGGGCCTCTGTGTTGGCGGGGGTGGGGTCAGTCCTCGCCGAGGTAGGCCTTGCGGACCGACTCGTCGTGCAGCAGGTGCTGGCCGGTGCCGGAGAGGACGATCTTGCCGATCTCCATGACGTGGCCGTGGTCGGCCAGGGAGAGGGCGGCCTGGGCGTTCTGTTCGACGAGGAGGATCGTCGTGCCCTGGGACTTCAGTTCGGCGATCGTGGCCATGATCTTCTGCATCATGATCGGTGAGAGGCCCATGGAGGGTTCGTCGAGCATGAGCAGCTTGGGCTGGGACATGAGGGCGCGGCCCATGGCGAGCATCTGCTGTTCGCCGCCGGACAGTGTTCCCGCGGCCTGCTTCCTGCGTTCGCCGAGGATCGGGAAGAGGTCGTAGGCGCGCTGGATGTCCTTGTCGATGCCTGGCTTGTCGCTGCGGAGGAAGGCGCCGAGGCGGAGGTTGTCCTCGATCGTCATGCGGGGGAAGATGTGGCGGCCTTCGGGGGAGTGGGCCAGTCCCAGCGAGACGATGTTGTGGGCGGGGATCTTCTTCAGCGATTTGCCGTTGAACCTGATCTGGCCGCCGACCGGCTTGAGCAGCCCGGAGAGGGTGCGCAGGGTGGTGGTCTTGCCGGCGCCGTTGGTGCCGATGAGGGTGACGACTTCGCCGGCGTCGACCTTGAAGGAGATGCCTTTGACGGCTTCGATCTTGCCGTAGGCGACCCTGAGGTCTTCGACTTCGAGCAGTGCGGTCATCGGTCGTTCTCCTTGCCGGGCGCGGCGTCCGTCGTGGTGTCGGCGTTCGCTTCGGCGGCCTCGACTTCGGCGATTTCTTCTGCGCCGGGGGCGTTTTCGAAGGGTTCGCCGAGGTAGGCGGCGATGACGCGTTCGTCGCCCTGGACGGTGGCGCTGTCGCCTTCGATGAGCTTCTGGCCCTGGACGAGGACGGCGACGCGGTCGCAGAGGTTGAAGATGAAGCGCATGTCGTGCTCGATGACGAGGACGGCGATGCCCTTGTCGCGGATGGCGAAGACGAGTTCCTCGGTGGTGCGTGTTTCCTGGGGGTTCATGCCGGCGGTGGGCTCGTCGAGGAGGAGCAGGCCGGGTTCGCTGGCGAGTGCGCGGGCGATTTCCAGTTTGCGCTGTTCGCCGTAGGGGAGGTTGCGGGCGAGGTGTTCGGCCTTCTTCTCGAGTCCGACGAACTCGAGGAGTTCCATGGCGCGTTCGCGGGAGGCGGCTTCGGCTTTGTGGAAGCCGGGGCCGCGCAGGACGGCGGACCAGAAGCCTTCTTTGGTGCGGGTGTGGCGGCCGACGAGGACGTTCTCGAGGACCGACATGTTGGCGAACAGGCGGATGTTCTGGAAGGTGCGGGCGATGCCTGCGGCGGTGACCTTGAAGGATTTGGGCGGCAGGACGGTGCCCTTGTAGCGGACTTCGCCCTCGGTGGGGATGTAGAGGCCGGTGAGGCAGTTGAAGAAGGTGGTCTTGCCGGCGCCGTTGGGGCCGATGAGGCCGACGATCTCGCCGCTGTTGACGGTGAGGTTGACGTCGCGTACGGCGGTGAGGCCGCCGAAGCGCATGGTGACGCCGCGGGCGTCGAGGACCGTCTGGCCGACGGCGGTGTCCTTGGTGGTGGTGTCGGTGGTCATGTGGGTCAGGCCCCCGTCTTGCTCAGGACTGTGGGCGCTTCGGCCTCTTCGTGGAATTCGAGTTGGCGGCGCCGGTTCGGGATGAGGCCTTCGGGGCGGAAGCGCATGAGGAGGATGAGTGCGAGTCCGAAGGCGAAGAGCTGGTATTCGCCCATGAACTGGAGCTTGTTGGGGATGAGGAAGAGCAGGGCCGCGCCGATGAGGGGTCCGCTGATGGTGCCCATGCCGCCGAGGACGACCGCGGCGAGGAGGAAGGCGGAGTTGGGCGGGATGGGTCCGGCGAAGAGGTACTGCTCGGGTGTCACGGTGTACGTGACGTGGGCCTGGACGGTTCCGGCGAGGCCGGCGAGGGAGGCGCCGACGGCGAAGGCGATGAGTTTGACGCGGAAGCCGTTGATGCCCATGGCGAGTGCGGCGGTCTCGTCCTCGCGGATGGCGACCCAGGCGCGGCCGATGCGGGAGTCGCCGCTGCGTCGGAAGACGAGGACGACGATCGCCGTGATGAGCAGCATCAGGAAGAAGTAGTTGGCGAAGCGTCCGATGGTGAAGCCGGCGATGGTGTGTTCGAGGCCGAAGTCGAAGCCGAGGATGTCGAGGTTCGGGATCGAGGAGATGCCGTTGGAGCCGTTGGTGACGTCGGGTCCGGAGGTGCCGTCGAGGTTGTTGACGCCGATGCGGAAGATCTCGCCGAAGCCGAGGGTGACGATGGCGAGGTAGTCGCCGCGCAGGCGCAGGGTGGGGGCGCCGATGAGGACGCCGAAGACGAGGGAGGCGAGTGCTCCGACGAGGACGGCGGCCCAGAAGGGGAATTTGACGTCGAAGGGGGAGCTGGGGGAGCCGGAGACGAGGGCGGCGGCGTAGGCGCCGACGCCGAGGAAGGCGACGTAGCCGAGGTCGAGGAGGCCGGCGAGGCCGACGACGATGTTCAGTCCGAGGGCGACGGTGGCGAAGATGAGGATGTAGACGCCGAGGGTCGCGTACTGGTCGTCGGTCTGGGTGAAGGGGAAGAGGGCGGCGGCGACGAAGGCGCCGCAGATGGTGATGTTCTGGTGGCGGGCGGTGATCTGGCTGGCCTGGTTGATGAGGCCGGTCTTGTTGAGGGCGGCGAAGCCGAACCCGGCGGTGATGAGGAAGCCGATGAACAGTTCGTCGTACTCGGTGCCGATGCCGTAGGTGAAGACGGTGAGGCCGAGGGCGAGGATCGCGGTGATGATCAGGATCTCGGCGTAGGCGGGGAGCGGGGGTACGGCGCGGGGGGTTCCGGAGGCGACGGCCGCCTTGAGGGTGGTCCAGCGGTGGGCGGCGTTGTGCTTGAAGTGTTCCCAGCCGGTGTCGTCGGGGTCGATGGGGTCGGGTTCGGGCCACTCGAAGGGCAGTGCGAGTGCGCCGAGGAGGGCGGCGAGGGTGGCCAGGGCGACGATGTAGCCGCCGGGTTCGAGGTTGACGAGGCCGCCGAGGTCGACGCTGATGGCGATGACGGTGTACCAGGCGGTGGTGAACGCGGCGAGGGCGGCGAGTTTGAGTGCGGCGTCGGCGCCGGCGGGGACGAGCCAGCTCAGGCCTTTGGTGCCGTAGGAGGCGAGGCCGAGGAGGGTGGTGAGGGCGCCGCCTATGAGGACGAGCCACTGGAGGCCGCCGGGGTAGCCGTAGACGGTGAGGTCGCCGGGGAAGGCGGAGGTCCAGGTCCAGGCGAGGAAGGCGGAGACGACGGTGAGCGCGCCGCCGGCGGTGGCGGTGGCGCGGGCGATGTTCTCCGGGAGGGGGACGATGCCCTTGGTGACGCTCGGCGTGGGGGGCGTACTGGGCGCGTCGGTGGAGGTGATCTGTGTGGTCATCGTGGTTCTCACGCCCTGTCTGCGACGCGCTCGCCGAGGAGGCCCTGGGGCCTGAACAGGAGCACGAGGATGAGGAGTACGAAGGCCCAGACGTTGGCCCAGGACTGGCCGCCGAGCTGCTGCATGCCGGGGATCTCGTCGATGTAGGCGGTGGCGAGGGTTTCGGCGATGCCGAGGACGACGCCGCCGATCATGGCTCCGTAGATGTTGCCGATGCCGCCGAGGACGGCGGCGGTGAAGGCTTTGAGGCCGAGGATGAAGCCCATGGTGAAGTCGATCTGGCCGTAGCGCAGTCCGTAGGCGACGGCTCCGACGGCGGCGAAGACGGCGCCGAGGGCGAAGGCGATGACGATGATGCGGTCGGTGTTGACGCCCATGAGCTTGGCGGTGTCGGGGTCCTGGGCGGTGGCCTGCATGCCGCGTCCGGTGCGGGTCTTCATGACGAAGTAGCCGAGGATGGCCATGCTGAGGGGGGCGGCGATGAAGAGGAAGATGTCGCCGGTCTGGATGGTGACGCTGCCGATTTCGTAGGGGCCGCCGGGGAGGTGGGGGAACCGGATGGCTTCGGTGGCGTCGGGGTACCAGGCCCATACGGCCTGCTGGAGGGCGAGGGAGAGGCCGATGGCGGTGATGAGGGGAGCGAGGCGGGGGGCGTTGCGCAGTGGCCGGTAGGCGAACCGTTCCGCTCCCACGGCGACCGTGACGGAGACCAGCATGGCCCCTATGAGCATGAGGGGCAGGGCGATCCACATGGTGGTGCCGTCCGGCAGGATGTACAGGTAGACCGTGATGGCGCCGAAGGCACCGGTCATGAAGATCTCGCCGTGGGCGAAGTTGATGAGCTGGACGATGCCATAGACCATTGTGTAGCCGATGGCGACCAGCCCGTACATGGATCCCAGTAGCAGGCCGTTGACCAGCTGCTGCGGCAGTTCGTTCACCGCATGTCCTCCGAGACGGTTCGGATAGTTCGACGGATGTGGCCGGATGCGAGTGCGCGCGGGGCGCCAGTGGAACAGCGCCCCGCGCGGCTCGTGTGTGGTGCGGGTGTGGGGGTCAGCCGGTGTAGGTGCCGGACTTGACGGCGGCCCAGGCACCGTTCTTGACGGCGTAGACGGTGAGCTGCTTGTTGGTGGCGTCACCGAACTCGTCGAAGGAGACCTTGCCGGTCACACCGTCGAAGGAGACACCCTGCATGGCCTCGGTGACCTTGGCGCGGGCGTCGTCGGGGAGCTTGCCGTCGTTGGCGTCGACGACCTTCTTGACGGCTTCGATGACCGCCCAGGCGGAGTCGTAGGAGTAGCCGCCGTAGGCGCCGTAGGCCTCCTTGTAGCCTCCGGCCTTGTAGTTGGCGACGAAGTCCTTGGCGGAGGCGAGTTCCTCGACGGGGGCGCCGACGGAGGTGGCGAGGTCGCCGGTGGCGTCGGTGCCGGCCAGTTCGATGTAGGTCGGGTCGAAGATGCCGTCACCGCCGACGACGGGGATCTTGGCGCCGGCGGCCTTGATCTGCTTGCTGAGCGGGCCGGCCTGGGGGTATTCGCCGCCGTAGTAGACGACGTCGGCGCCGGAGCTCTTGACCTGGGTGGCGACCGCGGAGAAGTCCTTGGTGGTGGGGTCGATGTGCTGGGTGCCCACGACCTGGCCGCCGAGCTTCTTGAACTCCGCGGTGAAGGTGGCGGCGAGGCCGGCGCCGTAGGTCTTCTTGTCGTCGATGACGAAGACCTTCTTCTTCTTGGCGTCGTTGAAGACGTACTGCGCGGCGAACGGGCCCTGGACGGCGTCGGTGGTCGCGGTGCGGAAGTACGACTTGTAGGTGCGCTTCTTGCTGTTCTGCCAGTCGGTGCCCTGGGTCAGCGCCGGGTTGGTGTTGGCCGGGGAGACCTGGACCAGCTTGGCGTCGTCGAAGACCTTCTGCATGGATTCGGCGACGGAGGAGTTGAGGGGGCCGACGACGCCGAGGACGTCCTTGTTGGCGACGAACTTGGTGGCGTTCTGCTGGCCGGCGGAGGGCTGGGCCTGGTCGTCGAGCGCCTCGACCTTGAAGGTGACGCCGTCGACGAGCTTCTGCTTGTTGGCGGTCTTGGCCGCGAGGTCGGCCGAGTTCTTGATGCCGAGGCCAAGCGCGGACAGGTCGCCGGTGAGCGGGGCGTCGACGCCGATGACCACGGTGGTGCCGCCGCCGCCCTCGGAGTCGGAGCCGCCGTCGCCGCCGCGGGAGCCGCAGGCGGTGAGGGTGAGTGCTCCTGCCGCCAGCGCGGCGGTGATGGCGATGAACGAACGTTGACGCACGATCCAGTCCTTTCCCTGGCACGGCCCTCCCCTCTGTGGAAGAGGCCGAGTCGAACGCCGGTCCGAAGAGGATTTCCGGCCGCGCGGTGACTGGCCGTGACTCTAAGCGGGTGAAGGGAACGTGGAGGAGGGTCTGACCAAGGCTGTGACGCTCTTGTTATGACACGAGGTAATGCAGAGCGGTACTGAGTGGGTGGAACGGCAGAATTCCAGCCGATTCGCCCTGTCCGCATGCTGAGAATTCGCAGGAGGGGGCCGGGTCGTTTCAGGCGTCTCAGGTGTTTTGGTGATTACCGGAACTCGTTGCTGCAGGCGACTTGTAGGGCGTGGGAGAGGTCCTCGGCGTACCGCGGACCGAGGATGTAGCTGTGCTCTTCCATTGCGTGGCTATTACGTAGAGTTACGTCCAGGAAAGGGAGTCCGGCGTTCGCAGGCACTTTTCCGCATTCGGTCACATGCGCCGTTACGGCGATCTTGCGGGCGGAACCCGCCTTCGTGCGGAAAGGGGGCCGGGGGGACGAGGTGAGGTGAAGCCCGGCATAGGGCTGCGTCAGCCGTGTCACGGTGACCGGCGGACCGGAGTCGACGCCGAGCAGCACCTCGAAGGCGAAGCTCCGCGGCGGGGCACCCGGCGGCGGGACGGCGGTGCCGAGGTAGACGACGTTCACGACCTGGGAGGGGAACGGCGGTTCGGGCGAGTCGGCCTGGCGGTCGCGGGGCCGGGTGGCGTACAGGACGCCCCCGGCCGTCAGCAGGGCGGTGGCTGCGACGAGGGCGAGGACGGCCCGGCGGTGGGCGTCGCAGAAGCGCAGGGGCCGGCTGCGCGCACGGGCGGGGGCCGGGGCGGGCGCGTCCGGGGGGCCCCACGTGCCCGTGCCCTCGCCGGGCTCGACGGGACCGATGCCGCTCACTGCCACGGGCCCTTTCCCGGGCCGCCGGAGCGGTACCAGTCGACGCAGCCCTCGCGTGCCTCACGATCGATCAACCGGTCCGCCGCCTCGGCTCCCTGACGTCTCTTCGCAGCCCGCGCCGCGTCCACGACCGACCGCAGGATGTCGTACTGCCCGTTGGACAGGCCCATCGACTGGTAGTCCCCGTAGGTGGTGCCGTCGAGCACCTCGCGTGACCAGTGGGCGACGATCCGGGCGCACAGGACCTCGGCCGGGGTGGCGCTCGCCGACGGGGTGCCGCTCGCCGTGGTGCGCTGTGCCTCCGCGGGGTCGGCGCCGCCGCAGCCGGTCGTCAACGCGGCGGTCACGAGCGCGAGTCCGAGCAGCCGCCGCGCCCCCGGCCGAGGGGCTCCTCCCGTTGCCATCCCCCGACGCTAGGCCGCCCGGCGGCGCGGGGCAACGGGGTCCCCGCTCGCGAGGGGCGGCTCACTCCGTCGTGGGCACGTGGTCCTCGTCGCCGGGCCGCACGTCCCGCAGCAGGCACGTCAGCCGCGCCGTGCACACCCGGCGGCCCGCCTCGTCGCTGATGACGATCTCGTACGTCGCCGTCGACCGGCCCCGGTGCACGGGCGTGGCCACGCCGGTGACCAGGCCGGAGCGGGCGCCGCGGTGGTGGGTGCAGTTGAGGTCGACGCCAACGGCGATCTTGGAGCTGCCGCCGTGCAGCATCGACCCGACCGAGCCGAGGGTCTCCGCGAGCACCGCCGAGGCCCCGCCGTGCAGCAGGCCGTAGGGCTGGGTGTTGCCCTCGACCGGCATCGTGCCCACGACCCGGTCCACGGAGGCCTCGAGGATCTGCACACCCATGCGGGTGCCCAGGTGTCCGGCGGAGAACAGGGCCGGGAGGTCGACGCCGAGCGCCGCGTACTCGTCGATGACCTCCTGCGGGAACTTCACGTGCTGCTGCTCGCCCATGGGGCCCGGCTCCGTTCGTCGATCCACGTCCGTCGGCTGAGCAAACGCTCAGTCGGTCGTCGATTGTTCCAGACGGACCACGACGGACTTGCTGGCCGGGGTGTTGGAGGTGTCCGCGGTGGCGTCCAGCGGCACCAAAACGTTCGTCTCCGGGTAGTAGGCGGCCGCGCAGCCCCGCGCCGTCGGGTAGACCACCACCCGGAATCCGGGCGCCCGCCGCTCCACGCCGTCCCTCCACTCGCCGACGAGGTCGACGTACGAGCCGTCGGCCACGCCGAGCTCCCGCGCGTCCTCGGCGTTCACCAGCACCACCCGGCGGCCGTTCCTGATGCCCCGGTAGCGGTCGTCCAGACCGTAGACGGTGGTGTTGTACTGGTCGTGCGAGCGCAGCGTCTGCAGCAGCAGGCGCCCGGCGGGCAGCCGCGGGTACTCGACCGGCGCCGCCGTGAAGTTGGCCTTGCCGGTGGCGGTGGGGAAGCGGCGCTCGTCGCGCGGTGCGTGCGGGAGGGTGAAGCCGCCCGGGCGGGCCACGCGCGCGTTGAAGTCCTCGAAGCCGGGGATCACGCGCGCGATGCGGTCACGGATCGTGGCGTAGTCCTTCTCGAACTCCTCCCACGGCACCCGGCTGTCCTCGCCCAGCACCCGGCGCGCCAGCCGGCAGACGATCGCCGGCTCCGACAGCAGGTGCGCGCTCGCGGGCTCCAGACGGCCCCGGGAGGCGTGCACCATGCCCATGGAGTCCTCCACGGTCACGAACTGCTCGCCCGCGCCCTGCAGATCGCGCTCGGTGCGGCCGAGCGTCGGCAGGATCAGCGCACGCGCGCCCGTCACGACGTGCGAGCGGTTGAGCTTCGTCGACACGTGCACCGTCAGGCGGGCGCGCCGCACGGCCGCCTCCGTGACCTCCGTGTCCGGGGAGGCGGAGACGAAGTTGCCGCCCATCGCGAAGAACACCTTCGCCTCGCCGTCGCGCAGCGCGCGGATGGCCCGTACGACGTCGAAGCCGTGCGCGCGCGGCGGTGCGAAGCCGAACTCCTTCTCCAGGGCGTCCAGGAAGGCCGGGGCCGGGCGCTCGAAGATGCCCATGGTGCGGTCGCCCTGCACGTTGGAGTGGCCGCGCACCGGGCACACACCCGCGCCCGGACGGCCGATGTTGCCGCGCAGCAGCAGGAAGTTGACCACCTCGCGGATGGTCGGCACCGAGTGCTTGTGCTGGGTCAGACCCATCGCCCAGCACACGATGGTGCGCTCGGAGGCCAGCACCATGGCCAGGGCCCGCTCGATGTCGGTGCGGGACAGGCCCGTGGCGGTGAGCGTCTCGTCCCAGTCGGCGGCGCGCGCGGTCTCGGCGAACTCCTCGAAGCCGTGGGTGTGGTCGCGGACGAAGTCCTCGTCGACCGCGCCCCGCGTCTGCAGGATCAGCTTGTTGAGGAGCCGGAAGAGGGCCTGGTCGCCGCCGAGGCGGATCTGCAGGAACAGGTCGGTGAGCGCGGAGCCCGCGGCGAGCCCCTTGGCGGTCTGGGGGTTCTTGAAGCGCTCCAGGCCGGCCTCGGGCAGCGGGTTGACGCTGATGACCTTCGCGCCGTTCGCCTTCGCCCGCTCCAGTGCCGAGAGCATGCGCGGATGGTTGGTGCCCGGGTTCTGGCCGGCCACGATGATCAGGTCGGCCTTGTAGAAGTCCTCCAGCAGGACGCTGCCCTTGCCGATGCCGATCGTCTCCGACAGGGCCGAGCCGGAGGACTCGTGGCACATGTTGGAGCAGTCCGGCAGGTTGTTGGTGCCGAGCTCGCGCGCGAACAGCTGGTAGAGGAACGCGGCCTCGTTGCTGGTGCGGCCCGAGGTGTAGAAGACCGCCTCGTCGGGGGAGGCGAGGGCGGCCATCTCCTCGGCGACGATGTCGAAGGCGCGCTCCCAGGAGACCGGCTCGTAGCGGTCCGCCCCCTCGGGGAGGTACATGGGGTGCGTCAGGCGGCCCTGCTGTCCCAGCCAGTAGCCGCTGCGGGTCGCCAGGTCCGCCACCGGGTGCGCGGCGAAGAACTCCGGGGTGACCCGGCGCAGCGTGGCCTCCTCCGCCACCGCCTTCGCGCCGTTCTCGCAGAACTCCGCGGCGTGCCGGTGGTCCGGCTCCGGCCAGGCGCAGCCCGGGCAGTCGAAGCCGTCCTTCTGGTTCACCCGCAGCAGGGTCAGGGCGGTGCGCTTCACGCCCATCTGCTGCTGGGCGATCCGCAGCGTGTGTCCGATGGCCGGCAGGCCGGCCGCCGCGTGCTTCGGCTCGGCGACCTGCGGCGCGTCCTGGACCGGGTCGGCCTTGGGCGGCTTCGTTGCCATCGCGGCGCTCTCCTTAGCTGACGCGGGTGACACGTCTGTGCGTGCCTCTGCTTCCGATCCTCGCACGCGACACCGACAGCGGGGGCGGGCGGTCGTGCGGAGGCCTCGTCCGCGCGGAACGAGGGGCCCCGGTCCGGGCCGCGCCTGCGGGTGCGGGGGTCGGTTCCGGGCCGGGTCCGCCCGGTGGGAGTCCCTGATCATCGTCGCGCGACGAGCCCGCTGCGCGGGCGGCGCTTGCGAGGCGGCACCGGGTCCGGGTCCGGGCCGTGTCCGCCTGACGGGGGGGCGGGTGCGAGCTGTGCCCGCCTGGCGTGGGGCCGGTCCGGGCCGTGTCCGCCCGGCCGGGGCGTTGCCGGTCCGCGCCGTGTCCGCAGGTGCGGGAGGCTCGCCCCCGGTCTCTGTAAGCGAGCCGTGCCTGCCGGGTGAGGGCCCCGGTCCGGGCCGGGTCTGCGCGGTGCGGGGGGTCGGGGGGCGGGCCGGGGCCGGGTCGGTGGCCGCGTGGATCCGAGTGTCAGTGGCTCGTGGCAGGATCGGGGACGTGGCAGAGACAGCATCGAAGACGACCGACCAGACCCCCGGCGACAACCGCCCGCGCCTGATGCTCATGGACGGGCACTCGCTGGCCTACCGCGCGTTCTTCGCGCTGCCCGCGGAGAACTTCACGACCGCGACCGGCCAGCCGACGAACGCGATCTACGGCTTCGCGTCGATGCTCGCCAACACCCTGCGTGACGAGGCGCCCACCCACTTCGCGGTGGCCTTCGACGTCTCCCGCAAGACCTGGCGCTCCGAGGAGTTCACCGAGTACAAGGCGAACCGCTCCAAGACCCCCGACGAGTTCAAGGGCCAGGTCGAGCTGATCGGCGAGCTGCTCGACGCCATGCACGTCCAGCGGTTCGCGGTCGACGGCTTCGAGGCCGACGACGTCATCGCCACGCTTGCCACCCAGGCCGAGGCCGAGGGCTTCGAGGTGCTGATCGTCACCGGCGACCGCGACTCCTTCCAGCTGGTCAGCGACCACACCACCGTGCTCTACCCGACCAAGGGCGTCTCGGAGCTGACCCGCTTCACCCCGGAGAAGGTGTTCGAGAAGTACGGGTTGACGCCCGCCCAGTACCCCGACTTCGCGGCGCTGCGCGGCGACCCCTCCGACAACCTCCCCGGCATCCCCGGCGTCGGCGAGAAGACGGCCGCGAAGTGGATCAACCAGTTCGGCTCGTTCGCGGAGCTGGTCGAGCGGGTCGAGGAGGTCAAGGGCAAGGCCGGGCAGAACCTCCGCGACCACCTGGAGTCCGTCAAGCTCAACCGCCGCCTGACGGAGATGGTCCGCACCGTCGAGCTGCCGAGGACCGTCACCGACCTGGAGCGTCTGCCGTACGACCGCAAGGCCGTCGCGATGGTCCTGGACACCTTGGAGATCAGGAACCCCTCGCTGCGCGAGCGGCTGCTCGCCGTCGACCCCGGCGGCGAGGAGGCCGGCCCCGCACCGGTCGTCGCGGCCGGCGTGGAGCTGGACGGCACGGTCCTCGGCGCGGGCGAGCTGACCGGCTGGCTCGCCGAGCACGGCACGGGCCCGCTCGGTGTCGCCACCGTCGACGCGTGGGCGCTGGGCACCGGCTCGGTCGCCGAGGTCGCCCTCGCCGCGGCCGGCGGGCCGGCGGCCTGGTTCGACCCGTCGGAGCTGGACGAGGGCGACGAGAACGCGTGGGCGGACTGGCTGGCCGCCGAGGACCGCCCCAAGGTGCTGCACGACGCCAAGGGCGCCATGCGCGTCTTCGCCGAGCACGGCTGGAGCGTCGCCGGTGTCTCCATGGACACCGCGCTCGCCGCCTACCTGGTCAAGCCGGGCCGCCGCTCCTTCGATCTGGACGCGCTGTCCCTGGAGTACCTGCACCGGGAGCTGGCCCCCGCCGCGGCGGCCGACGGCCAGCTCGCCTTCGGCGCGGACGACGGAGCCGAGGCCGAGGCCCTGATGGTGCAGGCCCGCGCGATCCTCGACCTGGGTGAGGCGTTCCGGGGCCGGCTGGAGGAGGTCGGCGCCGCGGACCTCCTCCAGGACATGGAGCTGCCCACCTCCGCCCTCCTCGCCCGCATGGAGCGGCACGGCATCGCGGCCGACCGCCCCCACCTGGAGGCCATGGAGCAGATGTTCGCCGGAGCCGTCCAGCAGGCGGTGAAGGAGGCGCACGAGGCCGCCGGGCACGAGTTCAACCTGGGCTCGCCCAAGCAGCTCCAGGAGGTCCTCTTCGGCGAGCTGGGACTGCCCAGGACCAAGAAGACGAAGACCGGCTACACCACGGACGCCGACGCGCTGGCCTGGCTCGCCACCCAGACGGACAACGAACTGCCGGTCATCATGCTCCGCCACCGCGAGCAGGCGAAGCTGCGCGTCACCGTCGAGGGACTGATCAAGACGATCGCCGCCGACGGCCGCATCCACACCACCTTCAACCAGACGGTCGCCGCGACCGGCCGTCTGTCGTCGACGGACCCGAACCTGCAGAACATCCCCGTCCGCACGGACGAGGGCCGCGCCATCCGACGCGGCTTCGTCGTCGGCGAGGGCTTCGAGTCGCTGATGACGGCCGACTACAGCCAGATCGAACTGCGCGTGATGGCCCACCTCTCCGAGGACGAGGGCCTGATCCGGGCGTTCACCTCCGGCGAGGACCTGCACACCACCGCGGCCTCCCAGGTATTCGGCGTCGAGCCCACCGCGGTGGACGCCGAGATGCGCCGCAAGATCAAGGCGATGTCGTACGGCCTGGCCTACGGGCTGTCGGCGTTCGGGCTGTCCCAGCAGCTGAACATCGAGGCGGGCGAGGCGCGTGCCCTGATGGACGCCTACTTCGAGCGCTTCGGCGGTGTCCGGGACTACCTGCGCCGCGCGGTCGACGAGGCCCGGGCGACCGGCTACACGGCGACCCTCTTCGGTCGCCGCCGCTACCTGCCCGACCTCAACAGCGACAACCGCCAGCGTCGCGAGGCGGCCGAGCGGATGGCCCTGAACGCGCCGATCCAGGGGACCGCCGCCGACATCGTCAAGATCGCGATGCTCAAGGTGGACCACGCCCTGCGGGCGGCAGGACTGCGGTCCCGCATGCTCCTCCAGGTGCACGACGAGATCGTCCTGGAGATCGCCCCGGGCGAGCGTGCGGCCGCGGAGGAACTGGTCCGCCGCGAGATGACCGCCGCCGTCCGGCTCAGGGCCCCGCTGGACGTCTCGGTGGGCGCGGGGGCGGACTGGGAGTCGGCGGCGCACTGACCCTCCGGGGGAGGACCGGACCGCCTCGGGCCGCCGGGCGTGAGCGGTGGGCCCCGTCTCCGGTCTCCGGGGAGCAGGGCCCCGTCGGCTCGTCGACCGACAGGGCGCGGAGCGGGTGGGCGGGGCGATCAGCGGGCGGTGGAGGGGGCGGGAGAACTCTCCCTCACCCGGCGTCACGCGAGGACGCGCCCACCCCCACCTCGTCCGCGCGCCGCCCGACCGCCGGGGCCGCCGGGCGCCGCACCCGTACCGCCACGGCGTACAGCAGCACCCCCAGGACCAGGCCGGCGCCCGCGCCGAAGCACAGGGTCGGGATGAGCTCGTAGGGCTCGGCCCGCGCGCCCCAGTACTCCCACCACCGCGTCGCCCGCCGGACGGCCGCGACCAGGGCGCAGCCGCCGATCAGCAGTGAGGCCCAGCACCGGTCCCGCGCGGACAGCACCGGCACGCCGGCCGGCTCGCCGGCGGGCGCTCGACGCAGCGCACGCGTGAGGAACGCGACGATCACCAGCGCGGCCACCGCGGAACCTCCGTACTGGAGGTACCAGTACAGGGGTGAGCCCGCGATCTCCTCGCCCAGCACCGGGAACAGCCGCATGCCCCACCGGTCGAGGTGGGTGAACGCGTCCCACACCACATGGGTCAGCGCGCCCAGCACGGCGGAGACGTACCACCACAGCAGCGCGGCCGGCCGGACGGCCGCGCGGGGCGCCCCGCAGCGCGTCAGGGCGGCCGTGCGGCCCTGCCGGGCGCGGGGCAGCAGTGCGACGAGCGGCTCGCGCACCAGCAGCCACAGCCCCACCAGCGCCCAGGCGAGGAGCACGTCGACGGTGAACACGCCCGCGAAGGAGTGGGTGACGTCACCGAACTCCATCGCCCCGGACAGGACACTTGCCGCGTAGTAGGTCATGTCGGGAGCGAAGGAACCGGCCACGAGCGCGGCCGGCACCAGCGGTCCGCGGCCGGTTCCGTCGGTGCGCAGTGCGGGCAGCACCGCTGCCGCATGGCTGAGGGTGAACGGCAACCGGGCTCCCGGGGACGGACGTTGCCGGGCCTGCGGCCCGAAGATCGACGGTGGCTCCAGTATGCGGGACGGAGTCCGAGCCCGGCCGTACGTGGCCACCGGGTGAATAGCGGGTACGAACGGGTGCCGGTGCAAAAGAAGTTGTCGTAGGGTCGCTGAGGCCGCCGTGTCGAAGGAGTGGTCGAACAACCGAACAGAACGACGCAAACCGCCCACGAGTGCAACCTTCGCGGTGCGTTGGTCGTCCCCACAGGGCGAGCAGAACAGAACACAGGCAACACAAGACGAAAACGGGCGCTCGAGTGTCCACGGGAGGGGTTCACTTCATGTCGGCGCATTTCGGCACCAGGCTGCGCAAGGGAGCTGTCAACACCACCGTGGCCGCGGTGGTCGTGGCGGCCCTCGCCGCCTCCCAGGCCCCGGACGTCACAGCAGGCAGCCAGGACGGACGGACCTCCGCCGACTCCCCGTCCGCCGACGCGGGCAGCACCGGCGACAGCGCCACCGGCAACTCGCCGTACTACACGGACCTGCCGCCGCTCAACAGCCCCCACCCCGCGCCGAGCGAGAGCGCCGCCACCACGCCGACCGGCACCGGCAGCACCGAGGCCGGCATCCCCGCCACCGTCCTGGACGCCTACAAGAAGGCCGAGGCCGCGCTCGCCTCCGCCAAGCCCGGCTGCCACCTGCCCTGGCAGCTGCTCGCCGCGATCGGCAAGGTCGAGTCGGGCCAGGCCCGCGGTGGTCGCGTCGCCGCCGACGGCACCACCCTCTCGCCGATCCTCGGCCCGGTCCTCAACGGCAACGGCTTCGCGCACATCAGCGACACCGACAACGGCGCCTTCGACGGTGACGCCACGTACGACCGCGCCGTCGGCCCCATGCAGTTCATCCCCTCCACCTGGGCTTGGGCTGGCCGCGACGGCAACGGCGACGGCAAGAAGAACCCCAACAACATCTACGACGCCGCGCTCGCCGCCGCCCACTACCTGTGCCGCAACAGCTGGGACATGGCGACCTCCTCCGGGCTGCGCAGGGCGATCCTCAGCTACAACAACTCCACGGAGTACTACAACACCGTCCGGTCGTGGATGGAGTACTACCGCAAGGGCACGCACGAGATCCCCGACGGCACCGGATCCCTGCCGTCCGACCGCAGCGACGACGGCACCGTCACCTCCCCCTCGTCGAGGCCCACCACGCCCACCGCGCCGACGACACCCACGACACCCACCACGCCCACCACGCCGTCCAAGCCGTCGACGCCGCCCGGGCCCACCACGCCGTCGAAGCCGACCACGCCCACCAGCCCGACGACGCCCACCACCCCGCCCCCGACGCCGACCGAGACGGTCGACCACCTCGAGGCCGCCGGCGCGACGAAGCTCACCGCCATGGCGGGCGACGCGTTCACCGAGAGGGTCAGCGCCCGCGCCGAGACAGCCACCGGACAGGCCGTCGCCAAGGTCAGGATCCGCTTCACCGTCATCGGCTCCACCGACGCCGCCTTCGCCGGCGGTGAGAACGTCGCCACGGTCGTCACCGACGCCAAGGGCGTCGCCGTCGCCCCCGCTCTCCGGGCGGGCGAGGCGACCGGCTCCTTCACCGTCCGCGCCACCGTCGTCGGACGCGTGATCGGCGGCCTCGACTACACGGCCACCGTCACCGAACGCGCCGCCGACGCCCTCGCCCGCACCGGCACCACCGCACCGACCTGCGTCGCCGGCGGCCAGTTCGCAGCCCCGGTCGAGGTCAGGGCGACGTACAAGGGCGCCGTCGCCGACAGGGTCGCGGCCACCGCCACCCTCGTGAAGGCGGCCGGCGACGCGACCGCCAACGACAAGGGCCCCTACTTCAAGGACGCCGCCGGCAACCCGGTCCGCACCCTGACGGGCCTCGAGACCGACAGCAACGGCCTGCTGAAGCTCCCCCAGCTCTACGCCGACGACACCGCCGGCACGTTCCTGCTGCGCATCACCGCCGCGGGGGGAGCCACGCTCACCGTCGAACTGACCGTCACTCAGGCCCCGTCCTCCTCGCCGGACCCGTCGGAGAGCCCCTCCGGAACCCCTTCCGAAAGCCCGTCGGGGAGCCCCTCGAGCACGTCCACGAGCCCCTCCGAGTCGGCGACGACCGGCTCGTAACCCACCCGCGCACCACGGCGGCGCCCCGCTCCGGCCGAGCGGGGCGCCGCCGTCGTGTGCGACGTGTTCCCTTCTCACGCGCCCGTTGCTACGGTGCCCGACCTGACGGATCATCAGTTCACCGTGGTCGCCGCACCGCACCGGGAGGCCCGTATGCGCGCCCTGATCGCCGCCGCGACCGGCCTCGCCGTCGCGCTCGCCCTGGTGCTCACGCTCACCGCCCTGGGCACCCCCACGGGCCGGACCTCCCCGAAACCGCTGCTGACGACGGTGCCCGCACACCCGTGACCCCCGGCAGGAGGCCGAGATGCGCCGCAAGGCCAGTCTGATCCTGCTCGCCCTCGCCGTGTTCTGCGCGGCGCTGTCCCCGCTGCTGCGCTGGTACGCCTTCCCCCGCCTGGCGAAGGTCCCGGCCGACGCCTACCAGACCATGGTCCTGGAGGCCCGCGACGCCACCCTCCTCGACTACGGCACCATGACCGCCCGCAAGGTTCCCAAGGTCACCATCGTGCAGACCCTCAAGGGCAACGTGGAGGCCTCCGAGCGCATCGAGGAGACGGCGGGACGCGACGTCGTCGTCTGGGACGGCCTGTCCTACGTCCAGGGACCCGACGGGAAGATGGTCTCCAAGGTCCCCGAGCGCTACATCTTCGACGCCCACACCCAGGAACCCGTGCACGCCACCGGCGAGACGGTCGACGGCGACCCGGTCCGCCGGGACGGCCTGGAGTTCAAGTGGCCCTTCCTGACCGAGAAACGCGACTACGAGTACTTCGACGCCCAGGCCCGCGTCACGGCCCCCATCCACTACCGCGGCACCCGCACCTTCCGGGGCGTGGAGGTCTACTACTTCGAGCAGACCATCCCCTGGACCCGGGTCCCCATGCCCAGAACCATGCCCGTCCGGGGCATCACCCCCGAGACCGTCGCCGCCACCGGCACCACCCGCTGGTACACCACCGTCCGCCGATTCTGGGTCGAACCGCTCACCGGCGCCCCCGTCTACGGCGAGGAGATCCACCGGGAGGAACTGCGCGGCGGCACCCTGCTCGGCGACCGCGCCGAGGTGACGGCCTTCGCCGGACACGTGAAGATGCGCGAGGACTACATCGACCACACGGTCGCCCTCGTCAAGTCGAACCGCACCCTGGTCCTGCTGATGACGTCCTGGCTGCCGTGGGGCTTCCTGCTCCTGGGCACCCTGCTGCTGACCCTCTCCCTGTGGCTGGAGGCCCGCGGCCGCCGCCCGGCCGGCCCGGAGCCCACCGAACCGGCCGAACCACGACCGGTCACCGCCTGAGCCGCGCGTTGGTGTGCCGGGTCGGCTCCGCGCCCGCCGGGTCCTCCGGCCACGGATGCTTCGGATACCGGCCCCGCAGCTCCGCCCGCACGCCCCGGTAGCCGTCCCTCCAGAAGGAGGCGAGATCGGCGGTGACCGCCGCCGGCCGCCCGGCCGGGGACAGCAGGTGCACCAGCAACGGCACACCCGCCACGCGCGGCGACTCCTGGAGCCCGAACATCTCCTGGAGCTTCACCGCGAGGACCGGCCGCTCGGGGTCGGCGTAGTCGACCGGGATCCCGGACCCGCTCGGCACCGTGATCCGCTCCGGCGCCAGCTCGTCCAGCCGGGCCGCCTCGCCCGAGGTCCACGGCAGCAGCCGGCCGAGCGCCTGCCCGGCGTCGATCCGCGCGAGATCGGCACGCCGCCGCGCCCGGCCCAGTTCCGGCTCCAACCAGTCCTCCACGCGCGCGTACAGCCCCGCGTCGGACACGTCGGGCCAGGGCTCCCCGAGGTGCAGACGCAAGAACGCCAGCCGCTGCCGCAGGACCTCCGCGCCGGGCGACCAGCGCAACACCCCGAGCCCCTCCTGCCGCAACCCCTCGAGCAACGCCTCCCGTACGCGCACGGGGTCGGCGTCCCGCAACGGACGCGCCGCCAGCTCCACCGCCCCCAGCCGCTCCACCCGCCGCGCGACGACGTCCCCGCCGGCCCAGTGGACCTCCTCGCGCGCGTCGAGCAGCGGCGCCGCCGCACGCCGGGCGACCTCCTCGTCCACGACCGCCGCGAGCTGCACGCGCGCGTGCCCCTTGCCCACGGGCCGGTCGGCGACGGCGACCGCGAGCCAGGGCGAGCCACGCAGGGCGGAACCCTCACCGAGTTCGGCGCGGGTCCCGGACGCCATGAGATACGAGCCGCCGTCGGCCCGGGCGAGCCGCTCGGGGAACGCCAGAGCCGCGACGAGCCCGACGACCCGGTCACCGGGCGGATCGGCGACGTCCGCCGCGACGAGCGCCCGCAGCCGCCGCACCTCCGCCCGCCACCGCACCGCATAGGCGTCACCGCCCCGTCGCGCGGCCCGCAGCGCCGCGGCGAGGTCGTCCCCGTACCCGCGCGGTGCCTCCTCGCTCAGCAGCGCCACCACCTCGGCCCCCTCGCCGGAGGTGTCCAGCAGCGCCCGCCCCAGCCGCGGGTGCAGCCCCAGCCGGGCCAGCCGCGCACCCCGCTCGGTGGCCCGCCCGTCGGCGTCCACCGCCCCGATCGCCGTCAGCAGCGCCCGCGCCGCCGCCATCGCCCCGCCGGGCGGCGGGTCCAGCAACGCCAGCCCGGAGGCGTCGGGGTCGCCCCAGCAGGCCGCCTGCAGGGCGAACGCGGTCAGGTCGGCCACCTTGATCTCGGGGGCCGGGAACCGCGGCAGACGCGCGTCCTCCGCCTCCGTCCAGCACCGGTACACCACGCCCGGCGCCTCACGCCCGGCCCGCCCCGCCCGCTGCCGCCCGGCTGCCTGCGAGGCCCGCACCGTCGCCAGCGCGCTCAACCCGCGCGCGTGGTCCACCCGCGGCTCGCGCGCCAGCCCCGAGTCGACGACCACCCGCACCCCGGGCACCGTCAGGGACGACTCCGCGACCGAGGTGGCCAGCACCACCCGGCGCCGCTCGGCGGGCGCCAGCACCGCGTCCTGCACGGCCGCCGGCGCCCGCCCGTGCACCTGGAGCACGTCCACGCCGTCCAGGTCGCCGAGCTGCCCCGCCACCCGGGCGATCTCCCCGACGCCGGGCAGGAAGCACAGCACGTCCCCCGGCCGCTCGGCCAGCGCCCGCCGCACCACCGACGCCACGTGCGCCAGCAGCGCCGGATCGACCCACATGCCGTGCGGCGGCCGTACGGGACGCGGCGGGGGCGCCCAGACCACGTCGACGCCGTACGAGGCGCCGCGCGCCTCCACCACGGGCGCCCCGCCCAGCAGCCGCGCCCAGCCCTGCGTGTCGGTCGTCGCCGAGGCGGCCACCAGCCGCAGCTCCGGCCGCAGCGTCTCGCGCACGTCCCAGAGGAAGGCGGCCGCCGTGTCCGCGTCCAGATGCCGTTCGTGGCACTCGTCCAGCACCACCACGTCGACGCCGGACAGCTCCTGGTCGCGCTGGAGCCGTTGCAGCAGCACACCGGTCGTGACGACCTCCACGCGCGCGTGCCGCCCGACGACCCGCTCCCCGCGCACGGTGTACCCGACGCTCGCCCCGGGCTTCTCGCCCAGCAGCCACGCCATCCGCCGCGCCGCGGCCCGCGCCGCGATCCGCCGCGGCTCCGCCACGACCACCCGGCGCGCCGGTCCCCCGCCCACCAGCCCCGCCAGCGCGAGCGGCACCAGCGTCGTCTTGCCCGTGCCGGGCGGCGCGGCCAGCACGGCGGTCCCGCGGCCGTCCAGGGCGTCGTTCAGGGCGGGCAGGGCGGTGCGCACGGGCAGCGCGTCCAGGGCGTCGTCACGGATCACGCCCCCAGTGTCGTACGCCGGGAAGACGCTTCACGCGCGCGTGAAGAAGCAGGGGGTGCGTGATCGCGCGAACGAGCCGGCAGGGGGTGCTTGAGCGGAGGCCTGAGGAAACCGGGGTGCGTGATCGTCCGCGTGCTTGAGGAAGCAGGGGTGCGCGATCGTCCGCCTGAGCCGGCAGGGGTGCGCGATCGTGCGCGTGCGTGAGGAAGCGGGGCTGCCCGGTCCCGGCATCACCACGCGTGCGTGCGCAGAGGTGCGGCTGCGGCGCCGAAGCCGGCGTGGGCTCCGGTCACCGCCACGCGCGCGTGCGCAGGGAGTGCGGGGGTGCCGACGGCACCGCGCTGCCGGCGGACGTGGCCGCCCACTCCCGTGCGGTGCGGACGGCCGCCGGCGATCCTGCCGGGCCCGCTAGTCCCGCTCGCAGACGAAGATCGCCGTGCCCGGGACGAGGTTGCCGCGCAGCGGCGACCAGCCGCCCCACTCCGAGGTGTTCCAGGACGGCCACTCCGGCTCGACCAGGTCCACCAGCCGGAAGTCCGCCGCCACGACGTCGCGGACGCGGTCGCCGAGCGTGCGATGGTGCTCGACGTACACCGCGCGGCCCTCCTCGTCCTGCTCGACGTAGGGCGTGCGGTCGAAGTAGGACGACGCCACCGACAGGCCCTCGGGTCCCGGCTCGTCCGGGAACGCCCAGCGGATCGGATGCGTCACCGAGAACACGAAGCGGCCGCCCGGGCGCAGCACTCGGCGCACCTCCTTCAGCACCAGTACGGGGTCGGCGACGAAGGGCAGCGCCCCGTACGCCGAGCACGCCAGGTCGAAGGAGGCGTCCGCGAAGGGCAGCGCGCCGGCGTCGGCGCACACCAGGGGGAACGACCCGCCGATGCGCAGCGCGTGCTGGAGCTGGCGGTGGGAGAGGTCCAGGGCGACCGGACGGGCCCCCTGGGCGGCCAGCCAGCGGGAGCACTGGGCGGCCCCGGCGCCGATCTCCAGGACGTCCCTGCCCTTGAGGTCCTCGGCCGGGCCGAGCAGCTCGGCCTCCAACTCGTCAAGACCCTCGGGACACCACACGAAGCGGTCGTCGCCGAGGAAGGTGCCGTGCTCGATCTGGTACTCGTCCGCGTTGCGGTCCCACCAGCCACGGTTGGCGCGGGCGCTCTCCGTGACGCCGGCGTCGCGGCGGGTGGCCTCCGGCTCGAAGTCCGGCCGGGGCGATACGGGCTCTTGGATGACCGGCTCCCTCGTCGTACTCTTCCGTCCAACCCGCCCCGGCGGTGTCGCTCAGGTGTCCACCGGGGGGTTTCCCGCGGCCTGTGGGGCCTCGAGGGACACGATGTGTGCCGGGAATGGGGTGATCCGCCCCGGGTGTGCGCCTTCGCGCATTGACCCTGCCCGGCTGCCCCCGTATGCTACAAGTTGCGCTGCGGGCCTGCGCACCTCAGACGTAGCAGGCTGCGCTCGCATCTGTTGTATGTCCCCTCGGTTGTCGAGGCGCCATCACCGGTTTCGGTGGGCGCTTCCTTGGCTGTCCGGCTTCTGCAGAGCGAAACGGGCTCCCGGCGTAAGCAGTACCTACGACTTCAATGTCCGTACCGGAGCCCTTTCCCACATGACGAGCAGCACCGAGACCACCGCCACCACCCCGCAGGTAGCGGTCAACGACATCGGTAACGAGGAAGCTTTCCTCGCCGCGATCGACGAGACGATCAAGTACTTCAACGACGGCGACATCGTCGACGGCGTCATCGTGAAGGTCGACCGGGACGAGGTCCTGCTCGACATCGGTTACAAGACCGAAGGCGTCATCCCGAGCCGAGAGCTCTCGATCAAGCACGACGTCGACCCCAACGAGGTCGTCGCCGTCGGTGACGAGATCGAGGCCCTTGTTCTCCAGAAGGAGGACAAGGAAGGCCGCCTGATCCTCTCGAAGAAGCGCGCCCAGTACGAGCGTGCCTGGGGCACCATCGAGAAGATCAAGGAAGAGGACGGGATCGTCACCGGTACCGTCATCGAGGTTGTCAAGGGTGGTCTCATCCTCGACATCGGCCTCCGTGGCTTCCTCCCGGCCTCCCTGGTCGAGATGCGTCGCGTCCGCGACCTTCAGCCCTACGTGGGCAAGGAGCTCGAGGCCAAGATCATCGAGCTGGACAAGAACCGCAACAACGTGGTCCTGTCCCGCCGTGCCTGGCTGGAGCAGACCCAGTCCGAGGTCCGCCAGACGTTCCTCACGACCCTGCAGAAGGGTCAGGTCCGCTCCGGTGTGGTCTCCTCGATCGTCAACTTCGGTGCCTTCGTGGACCTGGGTGGCGTCGACGGTCTGGTCCACGTCTCCGAGCTGTCCTGGAAGCACATCGACCACCCCTCCGAGGTCGTCGAGGTCGGCCAGGAGGTCACGGTCGAGGTCCTCGACGTCGACATGGACCGCGAGCGCGTCTCCCTGTCGCTGAAGGCGACCCAGGAAGACCCGTGGCAGCAGTTCGCCCGCACCCACCAGATCGGCCAGGTCGTGCCCGGCAAGGTCACGAAGCTGGTTCCGTTCGGTGCGTTCGTCCGCGTGGACGAGGGCATCGAGGGTCTGGTCCACATCTCCGAGCTGGCCGAGCGCCACGTGGAGATCCCGGAGCAGGTCGTCCAGGTCAACGACGAGATCTTCGTCAAGGTCATCGACATCGACCTCGAGCGTCGTCGCATCAGCCTCTCGCTGAAGCAGGCCAACGAGTCCTTCGGTACCGACCCGGCCTCGGTCGAGTTCGACCCGACCCTGTACGGCATGGCCGCGTCCTACGACGACCAGGGCAACTACATCTACCCCGAGGGCTTCGACCCCGAGACCAACGACTGGCTCGAGGGCTACGAGAAGCAGCGCGAGGAGTGGGAGCGCCAGTACGCCGAGGCGCAGAACCGCTTCGAGCAGCACCAGCAGCAGGTCATCAAGTCCCGCGAGGCCGACGCCGCTGCTGCGGCCGAGGGTGGCGAGGCTGCGGCTCCGGCCGCGTCCGGTGGCGGCTCGTACTCCTCCGAGGGCGCGGACACCTCCGGTGCGCTCGCCTCGGACGAGGCGCTGGCCGCGCTGCGCGAGAAGCTGGCCGGTGGCCAGAGCTGAAGCTAGCCGCTGAGGCTTAGCCGCTTCACCGAGGGCCCGCACCTTTCGAGGTGCGGGCCCTCTGTGCTGCCCGTGCCCCTCTGTGCTGCCCGTGCCCCTCGGTGCTGCCCGTGCCCCTCGGTGCTGACCGGGACCGCGCCCGGGCCGTCGCTGTCGCCGGGTGCAGGGCCGTGCTTCCTCGAAAGTCACCTGATCAAGGACGTGGGGGTGGGAATGCCCGCGCCTCCACGCTCGTTGAGATGGGGGAACACGAGGGGAGCGGTCCAAGTGCTTGATCCGCAGGGTTTGTACGCATGGGAGCCGAAGGGGCTGGCCGTCGTCGACATGGCGTTGGCCCAGGAGTCGGCCGGTCTTGTCATGCTCTACCACTTCGACGGATACATCGACGCGGGGGAAACCGGCGACCAGATCGTCGACAGGCTCCTCGACGCGCTGCCCCACCAGGTCGTGGCACGCTTCGACCACGACCGGCTGGTGGACTACCGCGCCCGCCGTCCGCTGCTGACCTTCAAGCGCGACCGGTGGGCCGACTACGAGGAGCCGGCCATCGAGGTGCGGTTCGTCCAGGACGCCACCGGCGCACCCTTCCTGCTGCTCTCCGGCCCCGAGCCGGACGTGGAGTGGGAGCGCTTCGCCGCCGCCGTGCGACAGATCGTGGAGAGACTCGGCGTCCGCCTGTCCGTGAACTTCCACGGCATCCCCATGGGCGTCCCGCACACCCGCCCGGTGGGCATCACCCCGCACGGCAACCGCACGGACCTCGTCCCGGTCCACCGCAGCCCCTTCGACGAGGCCCAGGTCCCCGGCAGCGCCGAGGCCCTCGTCGAGTACCGCCTCATGGACGCCGGCCACGACGTCCTGGGTGTCGCCGCGCACGTCCCCCACTACATCGCCCGCTCCGCCTACCCGGACGCTGCCCTGACCGTCCTGGAGGCCATCACGGCCGCCACCGGGCTGGTCCTGCCCGGCATCGCGCACTCCCTGCGCACCGAGGCGCACCGCACCCAGACCGAGATCGACCGCCAGATCCAGGAGGGCGACGAGGAGCTCACCGCCCTGGTCCAGGGCCTGGAGCACCAGTACGACGCCGCGGCGGGCGCCGAGACCCGCGGCAACATGCTCGCCGAGCCGGCGGACATCCCGTCGGCGGACGAGATCGGGCGCGAGTTCGAGAAGTTCCTGGCGGAGCGGGAGGGGGAGGGCTGACGCGCTCCCTGCGGGAGGGGGAGACTGACGAGCCCGGCGAGGGACGGGTTTCCCGCCCGGGCGGGTGCGCCGTCACCGGCAGGGCCTAAGCTTCCGCTCATGCTGACAGTGGGCCTGACCGGCGGGATCGGCGCCGGCAAGAGCGAGGTGTCGCGGCTGCTGGTCGCGTGCGGAGCCGTCCTGATCGACGCCGACCGCATCGCCCGCGAGGTCGTGGCGCCCGGGACGCCGGGCCTCACGGCGGTCGTCGAGGCCTTCGGCGACAGCGTCCTCGCCGAGGACGGCAGCCTGGACCGTCCGCGTCTGGGCTCCATCGTCTTCGCCGACCCGGACAAGCTCGCCGTCCTCAACGCCATCGTGCACCCGCTGGTCGGCGCCCGCTCCCGGGAACTGGAGTCGGCCGCCCCCGACGACGCCGTCGTCGTCCACGACGTCCCCCTCCTCACCGAGAACGGCCTCGCACCCCTCTACGACGTCGTCGTGGTCGTCGACGCCGCTCCCGAAACCCAGCTGGACCGGCTCGTCCGGCTGCGTGGCATGACCGAGGAGGACGCGCGTGCGCGGATGGAGGCGCAGGCCACCCGGGAGAAGCGCCGGGAGATCGCGGACATCGTGATCGACAACGACGTACCGCTGGCGGAGCTGGAGCAACGCGTGCGGGACGTGTGGGCGGAGCTGGCCCGACGGGCCCGTGGGGCGGGGGAGCCCTCGGGGGAATAGCGCCTGCGGCCGCGCGCGTTGAACGCTTCCAGCAAGGGAAGGATTTTTCCGTGCCCGATACCAGCGGTTCGACCGGACGTACTCCCGAGACGCACGTCATCGACTTCCGTGCCGCGGAGCAACTGCTCGCCGCACGGGACCCGCGGGGCGCGGTGAAGCTGCTCGACGGTGTCATCGCCGCGCATCCCGAGAACACCGCGGCGCGTCTGCTGCGTGCGCGTGCCTTCTTCGCCGCCGCGCAACTGCGGCCCGCGGAGCTGGAGTTCACGATCGTCCTGGAGCGCGAGCCGGACAACGCGTTCGCGCACTTCGCGCTCGCCCGCACCTACGAGCGGCAGGGGCGCGCCGACCAGGCCAAGCGTCACTTCCGTCTCGCCGCCGCACTGGACCCGAACCCGCAGTACCTGAAGGCGGCGCGGTTCGACTCCTGAGCGCCTCGATCCGGTGGCGATCCGGTCGGCACGAGCAGCCACTGCCATGAGCGGCCAGTCGCCAGGCGGTTCCGGTCCGCAGCCGCGTCCTGATCGGTGACGCGCCGGGCGTGGTGGTCACCGGTGGGGGCGTTCCGGCGGCTCGTACGGCGGAACGTCGCGGCCCGGTTGGTAGTGCGGGCCCTGCCGGAGGTGCCGGACGATCATGGCGAGGTCGGCGGTGACGACCAGCCACAGCACCCCGCAGGCGATGGCCCAGCCGGTTCGGCCGGCGGCGGCGAACGCGGCGGTCCCGCAGACCGCCCAGACCCCTCCCCAGACGCTCAGCCAGAGACGGACCCGCAGCGCGCTGCGTGCCGTCGTCGGCTCACTGCCCGTACGCATTCCGGCTCACCACTCCTCCTCTGCAACGTACTCCTCGGCTGACCGGGGGGCGAAGTTTGAGCGAACGCTCGTTCCCTTATGACTTTGTCGCTCGAACGGGTGAACCGGTCGAGGGTGCGGAACGGTCGGTCGCCGGCGTCCGTTCGACGGGCATGAGGCTTGACATGCGAGAGGGATACGAGGGAACGGGTCCCGGTGCGATCACCCCGGACGGCTGCGCGGTCGAGCTCTACAGCCGCCTGCCGTTGAACGGCGAGCCGGACGTCATCTCGGCGGCGGTGCCCGCCGGCGCGCACATCCTGGAGCTGGGCAGCGGCGTGGGCCGCATGACCCACGCCCTCCTGGAGCGGGGCTTCACCGTCACGGCGGTGGACGAGTCGGCCGAGATGCTGGAGCGCGTCCGCGGTGCGCGCACGGTACTCAGCCGCATCGAGGACCTCGACCTGGGGGGCGAGACGTTCGACGTGGTGATGCTCGCGTCGTTCCTCGTGCACACCGGGGACGTCGAGGTGCGGCGGGGCATGCTGCGCGCCTGCGCCCGGCATGTCGCCGAGGGCGGGTACGTGTTGCTCCAGCGCGAGGGGGATGACTACCACACCGATCTGCCGCGCGAGCGCGTCGACCCCAGCGGCTTCACCGTGCGGATGCTGTCGTCGGAGCCGGTGGGCGACGGCGTCCACTCGGTGCGCGCGGAGTACGTGTTCCCGGACGCGATATGGACGCAGACGTTCCGCGCCCGGCCGCTGACCGCGGAACAGTTCGAGGAGGCGTTGGCGGAAGCGGGGCTGAGAGTGGACCGGTACCTGACGCCCGATCGGATCTGGGTGCGGGCGGTGGCCGTGGGGGAGTAGGCCGGCGACGCGGTGTCACGGCTCGGGGAGGAGTGGGACGGCCCGCGTCGGAACGGTTTCGCGGCGGGCGGTCCGTGCCGAGGCGGGTCGGGGCGAGGCGGTCCGGCGGTCCGGGCGGAGGCGGTTCGCGGAGGGCGGTCAGTGCCGAAGTGCCGCCGGGGGCCGGCGGTCCGGGCCGAGGCGCTGCGTGGCCGGGCGGCACGTGCTGAGACGGCCCGTGGCGGAGCGGTTCCTGCCGGACGGTCCGTGCCGGGACGGTTCGTGGCGAGGCGGTTGTGGGCGATGAGTTCGCGGGGCTGGGGCGGTCTGCCTCTCCGACAGCACCACGGACCGATTTCCCGGGAGACCCTCATGTCCGAGACCGCCGCTTCCGCCCTCTCCACCGCCACCGCCGACTCCGGCTCCCGTGCCGACTCCGACCCCCCCGTCCGCGCCCGTCCGAGGCCGTCGGGCCCGGGTCGCGCTGCGCTGTGTGCAGGTGCTGCTCGCCCTCTTCTACGGGATCGCGAGCGCGCTGCCCAAGCTGATCGCGCACCCGTCGGCGTCCGAGGGCTTCGAGAAGATGGGCTGGGGCAGCGCGGGCATGTACACCATCGGCGTTCTCGAACTGGCCGGTGCGATCGCCCTGTTGGTGCCGGTGCTGCAGTCGGTGGCGGCGGTGGCACTCGGCGCGCTGATGGTGGGGGCGTTCGTCGTCCAGGTCGTCGTCTTCGACGGGCAGAACGCGGCGACCCCGCTCATCCTGCTGGTGCCGCTCGGGCTCATCGCGTGGGCGCGGCGGGGGTCCACGACGGACCTGCTGAGGCTGGTACGGCGCTCCGCGTGACGGACGTCCTACGGTGGAGGCATGGACGCCCTCGCCGAACTCGACCGGCGCGTGGCCGGCTGCCGGGCCTGCCCCCGGCTGGTGGCCTGGCGCGAGGAGGTCGCCCGCACCAAGCGGGCGGCGTTCACAGACTGGACGTACTGGGGGCGCCCGGTGCCCGGCTTCGGTCCGCCCGACGCCCGGCTGCTGATCGTGGGGCTGGCGCCGGCCGCGCACGGCGGCAACCGTACCGGCCGCATGTTCACCGGTGACCGTTCCGGGGACGTGCTGTACCGGGCGCTGTACGACGTGGGGCTGGCCTCGCAGCCCACCGCCGTCTCCAGTGACGACGGTCTCGCCCTGCGCGGCGTGCGGGTCACCGCACCGGTGCACTGCGCGCCGCCCGCCAACAAGCCCACCCCGCAGGAGCGGGACGCATGCCGGCCCTGGCTGGTGCAGGAGCTGCGGCTGCTGCGGCCGACCCTGCGCGCGGTGGTCGTGCTCGGCGCCTTCGGGTGGCAGGCGGCGCTGCCCGCGTTCGCCGAGGCAGGATGGGTTGTGCCGCGCCCCCGGCCCGCCTTCGCGCACGGAGCGCGGGTGTCGCTCGAGGGGGTCGACCTGTTCGGCTGCTTCCACGTGAGCCAGCGCAACACCTTCACCGGCCGGCTCACCCCGGAGATGCTCCGGGAGGTTCTGCGGACGGCTGCGGAGGTGGCGGGACTGACCGCCGAGTGAGCCGAGCGGGAGGGGGCTGGGCGCTAAGGCCCTTCTGATGGATCTCCGCGGCGTCGCGACGCCCGGCACGCACTCTCGCCGCACCGCGCGAAAGCCCAGGTAGCGCCGCTACGAGGACTTCCGCGCCGCACGCCGAGAGCACGCACCGGACGCCGCTCCTTCTCCCACGGAGATCCATCAGAAGGGGCCTAGTGTGCCGTGATGGGCCTGTATCCGCAGAGCGAGCCGTACGACCGAGGGATGCTCGAGGTAGGTGACGGCAACCGGGTGTACTGGGAGACCTGCGGGAACCCGCGCGGCAAGCCGGCGCTGGTGCTGCACGGCGGGCCGGGGTCCGGGTCCTCCCCGTACTTCCGGCGGCTCTTCGATCCCGCCGCGTACCGGATCGTGCAGCTCGACCAGCGCGGCTGCGGGCGTTCCACCCCGCACGCGAGCGCCTACGACACGGACATGGGCGTCAACACGACGGCCCATCTCCTGGCCGACCTGGAACTGCTGCGCCGGTGGTTGAGGATCCGGCGGTGGCTGGTGTGGGGGGTGTCGTGGGGGTCGGTGCTGGGGCTGCGGTACGCGCAGACGCATCCGGGGTGGTGAGCGAGCTGGTGCTGACCGGGGTCGCGACCGGGTCCGACGCCGAGGTGGAGCTCTTGACGAGGGGGCTGGGGCGGATCTTTCCGAAGGCGTTCGAGCGGTTCCTCGCCGAGGTGCCGGAGGGTGAGCGGGGCGGCAGTCTCGCGGCTGCCTGTCAGAGGCTGCTCGCCTCGCCCGACCCCGCGGTGCGGGAGCGGGCGGCGCGGGCGTGGACCGACTGGGAGACGGCGACGATTCCCGCGCCGCCGCGGTCCGTGGCGGAGTTCGAGGATCCGGTGTTCCGCATGGGCTTCGCCCGCACCGTCACGCACTACTTCGGCAACGGCCACTTCCTGGGCGGGGAAGGTGTCGTGCTGCGCGACGCCCACCTGCTGGAGGGGATCCCCGGCACGATGGTGCAGGGCGCCCTCGACTTCGGCAACCTCCTCGGCACCGTCTGGCGGCTCCACCACGCCTGGCCCGACAGCGAGTTGATCCTGGTGGACGGAGCGGGACACGACGTGGGCGCGGAGGGAGTGGCGGAGGCGCTGGTGGCGGCGACGGACCGGTACGCCCGGCGCTGAGCGCCGTCAGCCCCCTGAGGCCGGTGCCCGGTCCCGGGCGGTGGGGGAGTGCGGGCCGCCGACATCGGCCGCCGGTCGGCGGCGTACGAGCGTGCTGTCGGCGCTCCACCGGTACCGGCGGAACTCACCGGTGGTGTCGTCGCACAGAACACCACGTGGCCGGTGCCGATGCCGAGCCCTGGAGCGAGGTCGGCCGGGCCGGTGGTGAGGTACCCGGCCGCCGGCAGCCGCTATTGGGGCGAAAGGGCGGCAGCGTCTACGCGGAAGGAGGGTCGGAGAGGTCCCCGAACAGGTGGTGGACCGTGGAGCGGTAGTTGGCCTGCACATGGCGCAGTGCCTGGGCGCGGGCCCGGTCGGGGTCACCGGAGGCGATCGCCTCGTACAACTGTCGGTGCTCGGTGAGGAGCTGGGGCCATTCCTCGTTCTGCCGGGTCAGCCAGCGCAGCCGGCCGTCGACCGGCTCCATGACGGAGATCAGCAGGCTGTTGCCTGCCGCGGTGAGGATGAGGTCGTGGAAGCCGGTGTTGACGTCGGTGATCGCCTCGGCGTCCCCGGCCCGGGTCGCCTCGGCCGCCTGGTCCAGCAACTCCCGCAGCTCGGCGAGCACCTCGGGGGTCGCCCGGGACGCGGCCAGTCCCGCCGCGTACACCTCCAACGCCTCGCGCAGTTCGAAGAGTTCCTTGACGTCGGTCGGGCTGAGCCGCCGTACGACCGTCCTGCGCGGGGTCTCGAACAGGACGAACCCCTCGGCGACCAGGGCGCGGATGGCTTCGCGGACGGGAACCCGGGAGACACCGAGCCGCTCCGCCAACTCGCGTTCCACCAGCCGGTCGCCGGGACGAAGGCGGCCGGCGATGATCTCCTGCCGCAGGGTCGCCAGGACCCGTTCGCGGACCGCGCCGAGGGGTTCGATCTTCGCCGGGGAGCTCATGGGAGCCATTTTCGCCGACGCGAGGGGGCTTTTACGCAGCCGTAACGGGACGGACATCGGTCAGAACGCTTGACGACGGCACGATGTCCGCAGTTTGGTATACCAAACAGGCCGTCGAGCGGTTCGTGCAGACCGCAGCCCCACCCCCCCCACCGCTCCCGTTCCGCCCTCTCCCTCTCCCTCCCCTCGCCTTCGCGCCCCCGCCCCTCCCCCCCCCCCGGCTCTCCCCCTCTCCCTGTCTCCTCCACCCCTCTCCCCGTCGTCATGGAGGCCCCCGTGTCCCTCGCCGACCGCGCCGAAGCCACCGGCGCACCCGCCTTCGTCCCCGATCCCCGGCTCACCAACGAAGACCTCGCGCCCGCGGGCAAGCGCACCTGGAAGGTGTTCGACCTGTTCGCCCTGTGGATGTCCGACGTCCACAACCTCGGCAACTACACCTTCGCGGCGGGCCTGCTGGTCCTCGGCATGAACGTGTGGCAGGTCTTCACCTCCCTCCTCGTCGGCTTCGTGCTCATCTACATCGGCATGAACTGGATGGGGAAGATAGGCCAGCGACACGGCGTGCCCTTCCCCGTCGTCAGCCGCATCAGCTTCGGCGTCTGGGGCGCCAACATCCCCGCCTTGATCCGGGCCGTGATCGCCATCATGTGGTACGGCATCCAGACCTACCTCGCCTCGGTCGCGGTCAACGTGATGCTGCTCGCGGCCTGGCCGGGACTGGAATCGTGGACGCACAGCTCCTTCCTCGGGCTCGACGCGCTCGGCTGGGTCTCCTTCGTCTCGCTCTGGCTGATCCAGGCGCTGATCATCAGCCAGGGCATGGAGTCGGTACGCAAGTTCCAGGACTTCTGCGGCCCCGCGATCTGGCTCGTGATGATCGCGCTGGCCGTCTGGGTCCTCGCCAAGGCCGGCTGGACCATCTCCCTCACCTCCACCCCGCACCCCGTCTCGGTGGGCGAGCAGTGGCGGCAGTGGTTCGGCGCGATCGGACTGATCCTCGCCACCTACGGCACGCTGATGCTGAACTTCTGCGACTTCTCCCGCTTCGCTCCCGACTACCGCACCGTCAAGCGCGGCAACTTCTGGGGCCTGCCGATCAACTCCACGGCCTTCGTCGTCGTCTCGGTGATCGTCACGGCCGGTTCGCTGGAGGTGTTCGGCGAGGCCATCACCGACCCGGCGGAGCTCGTCGCCAAGGTCGGCAACACCTGGGTGCTCGTCCTGGCCGCCCTGACCTTCGCCATCGCCACCATGGGCGTCAACATCGTCGCCAACTTCGTCTCCCCGGCCTACGACCTCGCCAACGTCTGGCCGCAGAAGATCACCTTCAGGGTCGGCGGCATGATCAGCACGGTCGCCGCGCTGGTGGTGACCCCCTGGAACCTGTTCTCCAACCCGACGGTCGTCAACTACTTCCTCGGCGGTCTCGGCGCCTTCCTCGGCCCGCTGTTCGGCGTGATCATGGTCGACTACTACTGGGTCAAGCGCGGTCGCGTCGACGTCGACGAGCTCTTCGACGCCCGCCCCGGCTCCCGCTACCACTACCGCAGCGGCGTCAACCCCAAGGCCCTGTGGGCGTTCCTGCCCTCGGCCGCCGTCGCGGCGGTCCTCGCGCTGGTGACCACGTTCAGCGACGTCGCCCCGTACTCCTGGTTCATCGGGACGGCGCTCGCCGCCGGCCTGTACGCCCTGCTGAACCGCGACGAGCGGACGGCCGGCTCCGCGGCCGCCCCCGAGCAGCCCCTGGAGGTCTGAGCAGCGTGCGGATCGTCGTCACCAACTGCAACACCACGCAGGAGATGACCGCGGAGATCGTGCGAGGTGCCCGGGCCGCCGCCGGCCCGGGCACCACCGTGACCGGGCTGACCCCCGCCTGGGGGCCCGAGTCCGCCGAGGGCTGGCTCGACAGCTACCTCTCGGCGGCCGCCGTCCTCGACACCCTGCGCACCTACGACGGCCCGCCCTACGACGCCGTCGTCATGGCCGGCTTCGGGGAGCACGGGCGCGAGGGCGTACGGGAACTCGTCGACGTACCCGTCGTCGACATCACCGAGGCCGCGGCCCACCTGGCCTGTCTGCTCGGCCGGCGGTACGGCGTCGTCACCACCCTGGAGCGGTCCTGCGGCCAGATCGAGGACAGCCTGGAGCTGGCCGGCGTCGGCCGCAACTGCGCCGCCGTCGTCGGCACCGGCCTCGGCGTCCTGGACCTCGGCGACACCGACCGCACGGAGGCGGCCTTCCTGGCCGCGGCCGAGCGGGCCCGGCAGTCCGGCGCCGAGGTGCTGGTGCTGGGCTGCGCCGGAATGACCGGGCTCCAACGCGCGGTGGAGGGGAAACTGGGCGTCCCCGTCGTCGACGGCGTCGGCGCGGCGGTGAAGCTGGCCGAGGCCCTGGTGGGCATGGGCCTGCGGACGAGCAGGGCGGGCGGCTTCGCGCGACCGGTACCCAAACGGCGGACGTGGGGCCCACCCACGGCCTGAACGCCTGGACGGGGCGGGGCGGGGCGGGGGCAGGGTCGGATGCAGGGCGACCGCGCTGCGGCCGACGGATGTTCATCCGATTGGTGGATCGCACGGCCGTTCGCGCACCCGCCGTTCGCACTCCTGCGCAAGGGAGGGGTACGCCTCGGAGATGGCCGCGTAGATCCTTCGCCGCAGCAACTCCTCGGCCGCGGCCCGGCCCGCCCTGCCGTGCAACTCGTCGAGGACGTCGGCGCGGCGGGTCAGCCGGTGGCACAGGTAGTCGACCATCCAACGGTCGAGGGCGGCGGAGCCGGCGGTGTCGAGGGCCGCGCCCCCAGCCGTTTCCCGCTCCGGCGCCCGCCCCGGCCGCCCTCGCCCGTCCTGGCGTCGACGGTGCTCGACGGCGAGCGCCGCCAGCCGGTCCGGGGCGAGCCGGGGCACGTCGAGCGGTTCCGCCGCGATCCGCGCCAGCATCTCCCGCCGCCTGCGCAGCGCGACGGCCCGCGCCGCCGCGGACCGTCGGGCGGCAGCCGCCGACGCTGTCCGGAACTCCTCGCTCCGCTCGGCGGCCTCGACCCGCTCCATCCGGTAGAGGCGGGTCTGCGGTGCCGACCGGATGACGGGATGGGGGCGCAGGAGATCGGCCTCCCCGAGCAGACGGCGCACCATCCCGGGGGTCCACCCCCGGGCACGCAGACCGGCGGTCGAGAGGTGGGTGCGGGCCGCTTCCCCGCCGTGCTCCTGGTCATGGCCGTACTCCTGCGCCGTCATCACGTTCCCCCGTCGTCATTACACTCAGTGACGATTTCATTGATAACGCGTGGCACTGACAACGCGGCGCAGCGGAGGGAAAACGGCTGGACGGATCGGTGGATTCCCACCACCCTCCGACTCATGCACGACGACTTCCTGCCCGGCGTCACCGCACGCCTGGCCGCACTGCCCGGCGTCCGTGCCGTCGCCCTCGGCGGGTCACGCGCCGAGGGCACGCACCGTCCCGACAGCGACTGGGACCTCGCCGTCTCCTACCGGGGTACGTTCGACCCCGCCCACCTGCGAGCCGTGGGCTGGGAGGGCGAGGTCTGCGAGATCGGCGGGTGGGGCGGGGGCGTCTTCAACGGGGGTGCCTGGCTGACGATCGACGGGCGGCGCGTCGACGTGCACTACCGCGACCTCGACGTCGTCGAACACGAGCTGGCGGAGGCGGAGCAAGGGCGGTTCCACGTGGAGCCGCTGCTCTTCCACCTCGCGGGGATTCCGAGCTACCTCGTCGTCGCCGAGCTGGCGGTCAACCGCGTCCTGCACGGCGAGCTGCCCCGGCCGGCCGCATACCCGGGCGCGCTGCGCGAGGCTGCCCGCACACGCTGGTACGACACCGCCCGCGCCACCCTCTCCTACGCCGAGACCCACCACGGACCGGCCGGACGGCGTACCGAGGCGGCCGGCGCCCTCGCCGTCGCGGCAACGCAGGCCGGGCACGCGGTGCTGGCGGCCCGCGGGGAGTGGGTCACCAACGAGAAACGGCTGCTGGAGCGGGCCGGGCTGCGCGGCGTCGACGAGTTCGTCACCGGCATCGGAAGCGGCGGTCACGGTGCGGTGGCCGAGCACCTCGCCCGCGCCCGGGCGCTCTTCGCGGACGCCGTCCGAGCGGCCGCGGACCCCGGCGGGGGATCCGCCGGCCGCCGATAATCCGTGGTACGGCGGATGTCGACGTTGCTACGGTCCTTCCGTGGCGAAACTCAACCAGATCATCGCAGTCGAGAAGGGCATCAAGTCCAAGGCGCACCAGGACCTGACGGCCGCTCATCACGGGCTGCAGAAACCCGCGTTGCTGGCCGGCATCTCGCGGACGTACCAGCCGAAGGACGAGGAGGGCGAGCAGCTGCCGCCCGAGTCGACGCGGGTCCAGGTCAAGGCCGAGGACGTGCTGCGGGAGACCGCCGCCACCCTGACCCGGCTGTTCGACGTGACCGCCACCAAGGACTGGGCCAACCGCAGCGCGTGTGCCGACGTGAAGGTGGACGGACGCGTGCTCGTCGCGGACGTCCCGGTGTCCTACCTGCTGTTCCTGGAGAAGCAGCTCGTCGACCTCAACACCTTCGTGCGCAAGCTGCCCGTGCTCGACGCCTCCGAGTCCTGGGTACAGGACCCCTCCACCGACGCGTGGAAGACCGAGCCGGTGCGCACGCTGCGCACCAAGAAGGTGCCGCGCAACCACGTCAAGGCGGAGGCCACCGACAAACACCCCGCCCAGGTCGAGGTCTACTACGAGGACGTTCCGGTCGGCTACTGGACGACCGTGAAGTTCTCCGGCGCCCTCCCGGCCCGGCGGGTCAACGAGCTCCTCGACCGCGTCGAGAAGCTGCAGCAGGCTGTGAAGTTCGCCCGGGAGGAGGCGAACGGCGTGGACGTCGTCGACCAGCGGGTCGGTGACGCCGTGTTCGGCTACCTGTTCGGGTAGCCTCGAAGACTCCCCGGTTTGAGCGACCGGGGTGCGCGAAGAGCGCAAGCTGAAGCTGAAGCTTGTCGTGACTGAGCGGTTCCGGTGGAGGTTCGAGTCCTCCCCGCGGCACACCGGCCGCGGTGGCCCAACCGGCAGAGGCAGACCGCGATCAATCTCAGACTCTCGCTCCAGACTCAGCATTCGCCGCCGATCGCCGGATCGACCGGGCCCAGGCCCCCGGACGTCGACATGCCGGTTCAAGTCCGGCCCGCACAGCTCGATGTGCGGTGGTCCAAAGGCAGGACGCGACGACATCATGCTGACCTGGGTCCTCAAGCGTGCCGGCGTGCCAGATGGGCGGCATCACTGGGGCCGGGGGCAGGCTACGCCCTCGGCCCCGCTTTGCGTTCATAAAGAACACGCCCCTGCCGTGGATCGTCACACCCCGGAAACAAGCCGACCCCTTCTCCTCCGCGAACGCGTCGTACCGTGAAGGACACCAGCCCCGGCCGCCGTCGCCCGAAGGCTCACCCCGCCCTCGACGAGACGACAGGAGCCCCGTGTCCCGCCGCGCCGCCCTCGCCCTGCCACCCTGGCTCGCCCACCCCCTGCGCGCCCAGCGCGGACCGGTCCCGTGGAGCGCGGTCGTGCGCGGGGCGCTCGCGGCCGGGCCGCTCCTGCTGGTCGCCGTCCTCGCCGGGCGCACCTCCCTCGGAGTCGTCGCCGCCATCGCCGCCATGCTCGCCGGGACCAACGACCGTCCCGGCAGCCGGCGCGCCTCCGTCAAGCGGCTCGGGGCGCCCGCGCTCGCCGGGGCCACCGGACTGCTCGTCGGGACGTACGCCGGGGACCACATCGGCGCCCTCGCGCTGACGGCCGTCCTCACCGGGCTCGGCCTCCTCGCCGGCGGGATGAGTGCCATCGGGCCCGTCGCCTCCGCGGCCGGGACCCAACTGCTCGTCGCCGCGGCGGTCGGCGCCGGGATGCCGCTGCCCGGCAGCGGGTGGCTGCACGCTCTCGCCTTCCTCGCCGGCGCCGGCTGGCTGCTCCTGCTGCGGCTCGCCCTGCCCACGCCCGGCGCGCTGACCGGCGACTTCCGGTTCGACGGGGAGCGCGCCGCCGTCGCCGGCGTGTACGACGCCGTCGCCCGCCTCCTCGACGCCGTCGGCACCGATCGGGCCACCACACGGCGCGCCGCCCTCACCGCCGCCCTCGACCACGCCCAGGACGCCCTCACCGGCCCCCGCCTGCGCCGCTACGCCAGTTCCTCGGCCGAACGGCGGCTGCACGCGCAGTACGCCGCCGCGCTGCCCCTCGCCGAAGCCGCGACCGCGCTCGCCTGGGCCGGGGAACCCCTCTCCGCCCGCGCCTCCGAGGGCCCCCGGCGCCTCGCCGCCGCCGTGCGGGACAACGCCTCCACCGGGCCGCTGCCCGCGCCCTCACGCTCGGCGCCCGCGCTGCGGGCTCTCGACGACGCCTTGCTGCACGCCGCCGACGCCTTCGACCAGGGCGACGGAGGCGACCTCCACACCCGCCCGCGCAGCGCCCGCCGCCTGCTGAGCCACGCGTTCGGGGCCGGCGGACGCGAGTACGGCGTACGGGTCGCGCTCTGTTTCGGGGCCGGCGTCGCCATCGCCCAGGCCCTGCACCACTCCCGCTGGTACGGACAGCACGCACACTGGTACTGGCTGCCCGCCACCACCGTCTTCCTCGTCAAGCCCGACCTCGGGCCGCTGGTGTCGCGGGTGCTGAGCCGGGCCGCCGGGACCGTCCTGGGGGCGTTGCTCTTCGTGGCGTTCGCCGCCGTCCTGCCCCGGCCGGAGGGGCTGGTGGCGCTGGTCGCCGTGTGCGGAGCGCTCATTCCCGTCTCCACACGGCACTTCGCCGCCCAGACCGCCGTCGTCACCGTCCTCGTGCTGGCCCTGGTCATGGTGGGCGGCGAGCCGCAGGCCTCCGTCAGCCGGATCGCGGAGACGCTGCTGGCCTGCGCGATCGTCCTGGTCGTCGGACACCTGCCGATGCCGGGGCGGCACGGCGGTCAGGTCCGCGCCCGGCTCGCCGCCGCCACCGCCGCCGCGCACGCCTACCTCACCCATGTCCTCGACGGCCCCGACGACCGCGCCGCCCGCTGGACCCTGCGCCGCGAGGCCTACCGCACGCTCGCCGAGGCCCGCGCCACCATCGCCGTCAACGCCGCCGAACTGCCCGCCCTCGCCCGGCACACCGAGGGCACCGACGAGGTCGCCGCCCTCCTCGAACGCCTCGTCGACGCCACCACCGCCTGCGCCGTCCACCTCGACGACACGGGCCGCCTGGGCCGCCGGCACCGGGAGCAGCTCACCGCACTGCTGGCGGAGCTGGCCGCACTCCAGGAACGCGCCGACGCACCCGGACCGCGTGTCGCGGTGTAGCCCTCCCGTTCTCTCCGTAGCCCCGCGCCACCCTGCGGAGCGGCCGGGCCGTCGGACCGGGCGAGCGGATCGGCGGTCGGCGTGCCGACCTCGTCCTCGAGGTGGCGGCCCTCTCGCGCAGAGCGCCACGAGGCGGTCCGTTGTCACACCGGGTACGACTTCTGACACATACCGTGTGGGAACCGTCCGCACGGTGACCGGACCGTCACCGTCCGCGCCGGTCGTGTGTCACCTATGTCTCAGTACCGCAACCGGGCGAGGCGATCGGCCCTCGGGAGGCGTTAACTCCTACAAATCGATGCTTCCTGGAGGTGCGAGATGATGAACGGGCGAACGGTGCTCGAACGCTTTTCCGCGGGCGGGCCGCGCGGGTCGTGGCCCGCGGAGGAGTTCGCGCACGCGCGACGCATGGAGGGACTGGCCGCCGAGGTCGTCATGGACCTCGCGACGGACACGTTCCTGGTGATCGTCCGCGGTGGCGCCGTGACGGACTGAGCCGTCAGCCGTCAGCCGTCAGCCGTCAGCCGTCAGCCGTCAGCCGTCAGCCGTCAGCCGTCAGCCGACGCTCGGCGTGGGCGCCCCCGCGGTGAACTGCTCCGCCTGGAGCGCGTACAGCTCCGCGTACACGCCCCCGCCCGCCAGCAGTTCCTGCGGTGTGCCGGACTCCACCAGCCGGCCCTGGTCCAGGACGTGCACCAGGTCCGCGTGGCGCACCGACGCCAGCCGGTGTGTGATCAGGACGACCGTCTGTCCGCCGTCCGCCAGCGCGCGGATCTTGTCGAAGACCTCCAGCTCGGCCCGGGCGTCCAGGGCCGCCGTCGGCTCGTCCACGATCAGGATGCGCCCGCGCCGGTAGGCCGCCCGCGCGATGCCGAGCCGCTGCCACTGGCCGCCGGACAGCTCATGACCGCCGCTGAACTGACGGGCCAGCAGTGTGTCCAGACCGCGCGGCAGGTCCGCGACCACCTCCTGAGCGCCTGCCTCGTCGATCGCCGTGGCCAGCCGCTCCTCCGTCAGCGGCGCGGAGGAACGGCCGACGGCGATGTTGACCCGGGCCGTGAACGGCCACCGTTTGAAGTCCTGCGCCACCATCGCGATGCGCTCGGCCAGCCGGTGCCGGTCCGCCTGCGCCGCGTCCACGTCGTCCCACAGGATCCGCCCCCGGTCCGGTGTGTACAGCCCCGCCAGCAGCTTCACCAGGGTGGTCTTGCCGGAGCCGTTCTCGCCGACGAGCGCGATGATCCGGCCGAGGGGGAGGGTGAGGGTGACGTCGTCGAGGGCGGGGCGGGCCGACTCGCCCGGGTAGCCGAAGGTGACGTTCTCGAAGCGGATCTCCCGCGGCTCCTCCGGCAGGGCCGCTCCGCCCTCGGGGATCGCCCGCTCGGAGGCCTCGACGTACAGGCGTTGCAGATCGCCCACGAACAGGGCCTCCTCGTGGAGCTGGTTGATCTCCAGAACGAGGGTGTTCAGACTCGCCGAGCCGCTGCGGATCGCGATCACGGCCGTCCCCGCCACCGCCAGGGCCATCGTCTCCGTGAGCAGCAGCCCGCCCAGTGTGGCGTACGTCGCGACCGTCGCCAGGCCCGTCCAGCCCGCGGCGAACAGGCCGGTGCGGGCCGCCAGCCGGGCCAGCCGGGCCTGCTCCGCCTCCGCCGTCTCCGACATCGCGCGGAAGTGGCGCAGCAGGAACGGCCCGACGCCGTGCACCCGGATCTCCGGAGCCGCCCCCGGGTCGGTGAGGAGGTTGCCGATGAGATGGCCCGCGCGCGCGTGCTGCACCCAGGTGTGGAACGACTCGTACCGGCGCCGGGCGTTGGTCAGGGCGCTCCAGGCGCTGGGCAGCGTCATCGTCACCAGCAGCGGCAGCAGCAGGGGGTGCAGCACGGTCAGCACGCCGGCCGCCGCGACGAGCGAGATCAGCGCGTTCACCACCCGGGTGCCGTACATGATCATCCGCCCGGCGGAGCGGGCGCCGTACTGCGCGGTGTCCAGCAGCTTGTGGAAGGCGTGGTCCTCGATCGCGGCCAGTTCGACCGCCGCCGCCCGCTCCAGGTACAGCTCCGTCGCGACCCGCTCGACCTTCGGCTCCAGACGGCCGGTGGCGTACGTCGACGCGGCTCGCAGCAGTGTTCCGACCAGCAGGACGGCGGCCATCACGGCGAGCGCCGGCACGGCACCGCGCAACCGGTCCTCGATCCGGCCGCCGGTGATCAGTTGCGTCAACGCGCTGTTGACCGCGAGCAGGCTGATCGCCTGCGCCACACCCCGGCCCACCTCCGCGGCCGTCACCACCCGGGCGGCCCGCGGGTCGGCCTGCCGGGCCAGCCGGAGGCTCGCGGAGAGCAGCGAGGGCAGCCGCGCCACCATGGCCCGGAAGTTCAGCTCCAGGAAGGCGTCACGGTGCTGGTTCCAGCCCATGTCGTAGCGGAGGGGCCCGCCGAAGAGCAGCCGCTCCGACTCGGAGACGTCACGCTCGTCGCGCTGTTGCCGCTTGGGCGCTTTCCGCGGTGTCGGCACCTTTCCCACCGGTGACCTCCCCCGATCGTGGACAAGTGGCCACTATCGCGGGAGGGGCTGCCGGAGGGCAGGGCGCAGCACCGGGCGAGGGATGCGCGCGGGCGTGCGCGGGGAGTTCGGCCGCGCGTGGGGGTGCGCGCCGCGCGTACGGACGGCGTCCTGCGTGCCGACAGGCGTCTCGGACGGGGGGAGGGGCCGATCGGCGGTGTCGGGGGCGCGGGTCGACGCGGCCGATCAGCGGTGGTGGATGGGGCCGGCGGGGGCGGTGAGCTGTGTCGGACGGGGGCCGGCGGGTCGGTGAGCTGTGTCGGATGGGGATCCGCTTGGCGATCGGCGGGGACGGACGGCGTTCCGCGCGCCGAGCAGTGTGGACGACGGCGTTCCGCGCGCCGTGCGGTGTGGACGGACGGCGTGGACGGACGGCGTTTGCGGCGCCGAGCAGTGTGGGCGGACGGGCGTCCTACGCGCTGATCGGCCGGGTCCAGGTCGGCGGGGTGCCCGTGAGACGGCACAGCGTGAGGTACAGGGGGATCGGCGGAGTGTACGGAACGGTGCCGTCCGGCCGGTGGACGAGGTCGGGGGTGTGCGGGGCGTCCGGGACGAGCGCGCCCGCGGCGTAGTGCGCGGGCGCGGGCCACTCCAGTGCGTAGTCCGAGTCGGCGGGCACCAGCCACCACCAGTGCGTCTCGTCGGCGTACACACAGCCCACGCGGGGCAGCCGGGGCATGATCAGCGGTCCCAGACGCGCCGGTACGGCGACGGCGTCACAGCCCAGCGGGGCGGTCATCCCGTCGGGCACGGCGAGCCGGCGCGGCGGCCGGTCGACGCCGCCCGCCCCCCGCCGCAGCCGCAGCAGGGTCTCGAGACTCAGTACCGTGCCCCGGCCGGAGACGGCACTCACGCCGGACCTCGGCCCCGGTCCCGCTCGTGCGGAGAGGCCGACAGGGGGGCGGCACGGTGGTCGGAGGGGGAACGGCCCTCGAACTCCGGCCTGCGGTGCCACTGCGGGGCCACGCGGGGGAGGGGGACCGAGGCCGGGTGGTGGTGCGGCCGACGGGCCGCGCTGTGTCCGGCCGGTCCGAGGCCCGCGTGGTCCTCGCCGCTCCCGTCGCCCTCGCCCGGACCGCCGTCGGCCGGCCCCGGCTTCGGGCGGGCGCCCCAGCCGAGGTCGTCGCGGGGGGCCGCCGGGGCGTCGTGGGGCTCGACGCGCGGAACGGCGTGCAGCGCGGGGGAGGCGGTGCGGTGCGGGGCCGAGCTCGTGATGCCGCCTGGCGCGGTCGGCGCGGTGTCGCCGTGGCGCGGCAGGTCGGCCCAGACCAGCAGCCCGGGGCCCTGTTCCAGGGCGCCCCAGGAATGACAGAGGGCGTCGACGAGGAAGAGCCCCCGCCCGTGCTCCTCCTCGGGGCGCTGGGGCGAGGGCTGCGGCTCACCGGGGGCGCAGCCCTCGTCACGCACGGCTATGCGCACCAGGTCGTCGCCGTCCACCAGTTCGCAGACGACGACGCCGCTCGCGGTGTGCACGATGGCGTTGGTGACCAGCTCGGATATGACCAGCTCGGCCGTGTCGCAGGCGTCCTCGCACACCGACCAGCCGGACAGCCGGGCCCGTGTCAGGCGTCTAGCCTGCGCGGGGGAGCCCGGATGGGCGGCCAGTTCGAATCGGAACCGGCGCTCGGAAACGGCCTGGTCAGGGCCTGCTCCCGCGGCGGCACCGAGACCCTGGGGGTGGCCTGCGGCGGCGTCTGTTCCTAAGGGTGCGGACGGAATCACGCTTGCCACTATCGCCCCGCCGGGAACACTTGGCAAGTGTCACTCTGAAAAATGCAGAGTGCTGTGTGACGCGGTGGAGGGGCGTGGCACACTGCTCGCAACAGCATGTCGAGCGGCGCCAGTTGGGATCACCGGAGATCCGTACTCATTCGTACAGGCCTTCGCAACGGATCTTCGAATGGCGCCGCAGGGCTGTCGGGATTCCTTTCGTGACAACCGGATTCCTTTGTGAACCGGTGGGCCGGGCCGACCGGCCCGCCGGGTGGGCTCTTCGTGGAGGTGGAGCGTGAGCGAACCGCGGTCCGCGCCGACGGTGGGGCAGGTCGTCCTCGGCCGGCGCCTGCTGGACCTGCGGGAACGCGCCGGGCTCAAGCGCGAGGAGGCTGCCCGCATCCTGCGCGTCGCACCCGCCACGGTGCGCCGTATGGAGATGGCCGAGGTCGCCCTCAAGATCCCCTACCTCCAGCTGCTGCTGAAGGCCTACGGGGTGGGCGACGAGGAGGCCGAGGGCTTCGTCCAGCTGGCCGAGGAGGCCAACCGGCCCGGCTGGTGGCAGCGTTTCCACGACGTCCTGCCCGGCTGGTTCTCGATGCACGTCAGTCTCGAGGGCGCCGCCGCCCTGATCCGCCAGTACGAGCCCCACTTCGTCCCCGGTCTGCTCCAGACCGAGGACTACGCCCGCGGCGTCCTGAGGTCCGGCGCCATCGGCCAGACCAGGCCGGAGGACGTCGAGCGCCTCGTCGCCCTGCGCATGCAACGCCAGGAACTGCTGACCCGTCAGGAGGCGCCCCGGCTGTGGGTCGTCATGGACGAGACGGTGCTGCGCCGCCCGGTGGGCGGCCCGGAGGTGATGCGCGGACAGATCGACAAACTGCTCGAGGCAACGAAGCTGCCCAACGTGACGCTGCAGGTCGCCCCGTTCTCCTCGGGGCCGCACCCCGGCACGTACGGGCCCTTCGTGCTGTTCCGATTCGCCATGCCGGAGCTTCCGGACATGGTCTACAGCGAGTACCTGACCGGCGCCGTCTATCTCGACGCCCGCACCGAGGTGGCGACCCATCTCGAGGTCATGGACCGCATGGCGGCGCAGGCCGCTACTGCACATCGCACGAAGGAGATCCTCCGGGATCTCCGCAAGGAGCTGTGAATGGATCGCATCAAGCCGCGCAAACGGGTTTACAACGGCATGCCCGCGCGGGACTTGGGCAGCGAAGGCTGGCACAAGCCGTGGAGCGGCGGCAACGGAGGCAACTGCCTGGAGGCGATGAAGCTCGCCGACGGCCGGATCGCCGTCCGCCAGTCCACCGACCCGGACGGTCCTGCGCTCATCTACACCACCGACGAGATGACGGCCTTCATCGAGGGCGCGAAGGCGGGGGAGGCGGACTTCCTGCTGTCGTGACGTGAATTGGCTTTCTCTGCGTTCGACGAATGCGACTTTCCTCTCGACTTCCTTGTACTGGTAATGACTTGATTACCCATTGCGTCTTACGGAGTGCCTCATGACCGGGCAGGACCCGACCCCTCCCGTGGAGATCGACACCAGCAGACCCCACCCGGCGCGGATGTACGACTGGTACCTCGGCGGCAAGGACAACTACCCCGTCGACGAGGCGATGGGCCGGCAGATGCTCGCCCTGGACCCGCGGGTTCCGGTGATGGCACGGGTCAACCGCGCCTTCATGCACCGGGCGACCCGCTGGCTGGCCAAGAACGGCGTACGGCAGTTCCTCGACATCGGCACGGGCATCCCGACCGAGCCGAACCTGCACCAGGTCGCCCAGCGGATCGCGCCCGACGCGCGGGTGGTCTACTGCGACAACGACCCGATCGTGCTGGCCCACGCGGCGGCCCTGCTGCGCAGTACGCCCGAGGGCGTCACGGAGTACCTCCAGGCGGACGTCCGCGATCCGGCCGGCATCATCGAGGGCGCCAGGAAGATCCTGGACCTCGACCGGCCGGTGGCCCTGTCGCTGATCGCGCTGCTGCACTTCGTCCCCGACGAGGACGGCGCGCACGAACTGGTCGACCGACTGCTGGCGGAGCTTCCCTCGGGCAGCTACCTGGTGATGACCCACGCCACCGCGGACTTCACCCCGGAGGAGTCCGCGGCGGCCACGGAGAAGCTCAGGGCGGCGGGTGTCACCCTGGCCCTGCGCTCCCGCGGGGAGTTCGCCCGCTTCTTCGACGGCGTCGACCTGGTCGAGCCCGGCGTCGCGGTGGTGCCCGAGTGGCACCCCGAACTCGGCGACCCGGTGCCCGGCCAGGACGACGGTGTCATTCCCGGGTACGGGGCGGTGGGGCGGAAACGCTGAGGTCGCGTGCCTGCGGGTCGGCTCCGGGGCTGTCCTGAGGCGGCCCGGTGTGAGGCTGTCGTGCGGGTCGCCTAGGGGCGGCCGGGATGGGGGGTGTGAGGTCGTCGTGCGGGTCGGCTCCGGGGTCGTCCGGGTGGCGGCCGGTATGAGGCCGTCGGGGGCGTCCTACAGCCAGGACCACATCCGCCGGGGGGCGTCCACGAGGCGGCTCACGGCGACCACCGGCAGCGGCGGCTGCTCGGCCTCGGTCCGGCTGAGGTGCAGCCCGTAGTAGATCTGCTCGATCGACGGCGGTCCCACCGCGAGGTTGCGCCGGACCGCCGCCGACGACGACTGCTCCCCGGTCTTCACCAGGTAGGCGGCCGCCATCGTGCCGGTACGTCCGACTCCGGCTCCGCAGTGCACGAACACCTTCCCGGGCGCCGCCGCGACGGCGTCGAAGAGCCGCTGCACCTGCTCCGGCTTCGGCGTCTGCCCGTCCCGGATGGGCAGCCGGACGAGGTCCAGCCCCGCCTTCGTCGGTCCGGCGATCTGGGTCGCGCTCAGGTTCTCGGCGCGCAGGTCGACGACCGTGGTGAAGCCCATGCCCGCCAGGGCCCGGTACCCGGCCGGGGAGGGGGCGGCGCCGCGCCACAGCCGTCCCTCGGCGTCCACGGGCTGGAAGTGGTGGATGCCCTGTACCGTCCGGGTGCCCGCCGGTGCCGCGGTCTCCTCCCGGACCAGGTACGACGTGGCGAGGATGCCGCCGGCTCCGACCGCCCACAGGACGAGGTAGCCGATGACCAGTGCGACGAGGATGCGCACCGCCTGCCGGGGGCGGGTGCGTCGGGGCGTGATGGGGGCAGGGGTGGGCAAAGGGGCGGCGAGGACAGCCATGAGCGACTCGGGGGACTAGTGGGCGAGGGCGTTTTGGAATGGTAACTGGCGATTACCCTTGCCGTCTTGTCCGTGTACGCACGTTTATGCGAACCTTTGGTCGTTTCTGAGCGTCTGGCGGGTGCCGACGGTGGGATACCTGCGGCGTACGCCGACGGTCGGTTGTCGGCCGACGCATGCCGGTCGGGCTGACGCATGCCGGTCGGGCTGACGGATGCCGGTCGGGCTGACGGATGCCGGTTGACTGCTGACCGGTGTCGGCCGTAGGGCGTCGGCGTCAGCCTGCGCCGGCTTCCGCGTCGCCGATGCCGACGACCGTGAGGTGGGCGCGTTCGAGGGTCGCGTCCTCCAGGCAACCGCGCAGCCGCAACCGGTCGTTCTCGGTCAGCGCCGGCCGAACGACGCCGGCGTACAGGCCGTCCCCCAGATCGCCGAGGGCCGCGTGTCGCAGGGGCATCGACGTGGAGTCCCGGCAGCGCTCCCAGACCTGCTGGGCGGCCAGCGACCGGCGCTCGGCGGTCATGTCCGTGCCCCGCAGGGCGACCTGGAGGATCACGGAGGTCACCGCGTTCCGGTTCGCCCGCTCCTCCCGGGTCTGCGTCAGCTCCGCGAGGCCCGCGACCAGCGCGGCGAGCAGAGCGGCGGCGACGACGGTGACGGCGACCAGGCGCGCGGTGCGGCGCGGGGAGGGGCGGGTGCGGGGTCCCAGCAGCGGCCGGTCGTCCAGGTCGTCGTCACCGTCGTGGGGGCCGTGGAGGCCGTCCGGGCCGTGGGGCCGGTGGGGGCCGGGGGCACCGAGGATCGCCAGCCGCCCGGCCAGCCTCCGTTCGGCCGGTGCCGCCGTGGTCGACGCGACCCGCTGCACCACCCAGGCCAGCCCCGACAGCAGCACGCCGGTGACCATGAGGACCGGTACGAACACGTACGAGCGGTCCGCCGGCTCCTCCAGCCATCGGAAGCGGGCCTCCTCGCGTTCCGCCGCGGGCTGTCGCAGCCGTGCCAGGACGTCCGCCTGCCGCGCCTCGCTCTCCCGCTGCCGCCGGTCGGTGTCGCGCAGCCGCTCTTCGATCCGGGACAGCCGCCCCAGCGTCACCACCGCGAACAGCATCACCTCGACCACCAGGAGAAGCACGCCGCACAGCAACGCCCGCTGCCACTGCCACCGGTAGAGGTAGACGATCAGATACGTGCCCGCCCCGGCGGCGGCCAGGCCACCGAAGACGTACGCGATCCTCCTCATCACGCGCCCCCGGGAAGCAGCTCACCGCTGGTTCCGTCGACGGCGAGCCGAGAGCCGGGCGGGTAGCGGCGTACGGCGTCCGTGGCGCCGACGACCGCTGGGAGCCGGTACTCGCGCGCCAGGACCGCCAGATGGGAGAGCGGGCTGCCCGTCTGCGCGACCAGGGCGGCGAGACCGGGCAGCAGCGGGGCGAGCGCCGGGTTCAGGGTGCGCACGACGAGCACGGGGTCCTTCGGACGGGACCCGGTCCCGTCCCAGACGGTCCCGACCGCCCGCCCGCCGGACACGCCCCGCCCGCCGTCGCCCCGGTCGTCGCCGCGCTCGGCGACGACGACCCCGCCCCGCGCCAGTCGGAACGCGGCCGGCAGCGGGGCCGAGGCGGGCCGCGGCACGCGCGCGTGGAGATCGGCGGGCAGCGTCCCGCCGTCGAGGGCGGCGGCCAGCTCACGCCAGCGCAACAGTCCGACGCGGTCCGCATCGAGCCCCCACCGCCAAGCCGCCTCCCGCACCAGCCGCACCTGCAATTCCTGAACCCAGCGGATACGGAGGCGGAGAGCTTCGCGAGGAGCGAGGGCGGAGACGTCCGCGGCGGAGATGTCCGGGGTGGAGATGTCCGTCGTGGAGACGTCCGTGGTGGAGACGTCCGAGGTGGGGATGTCCGTGGGGGAGACGCCCGGGGTGGAGACGTCCGGGGTGGGGACGTCCGCGGTGGGCACGTCCGGCGCGGAGAGGTCCGCAGCGGTGTGCGGCGCCGGGCCGGCCGGCCCACGGTCACGGGCGGTCCCGTCGAGGCGCCGGGCGTCGGCACGGCTCGCCTGGAGTGTTCCGGGGAGGAGCCCTCGCCTCCGCAGGCTCGGTGCGGTCAGAGCCAGGAGCACCGGGTTCGCGGCGACCAGACGGTCGGCGGACACGGCCGGGTCCGCGTGGGCGCCGTCGGGGGTCGGAGTGTTGTAGGACGGGGACGTGTGGGTGGTGTCGGGCGTCGGCGGGCCGGCGCCGGGGAGCCGGGTGCCGTCGCGGAGCCGGGCGTCGTGGTGTGTCGGAGTGTCGTAGGACGGCGACGTGTGGGTGTCCTCGGGCGTCGGCGGGCCGGCGCCGGGGTGGGCCCGGGCGAGTGTGGCCAGGGCCGTGCCGGCCGCCGTGCGGTTCTTCGCGGGCTCGGGCAGCAGGGCACCCGCGAGGGCCTCCTGGGCGTGCAGGGACACCAGCACCTCCCGGGCCCAGCGCAACTCGGCGGCCAGGTCGGGGGCGGCCAGCCGGGACGGCGGGGGCACCTCGGTGAGATGCCGGTCGACGTCCGCGACGAGGTCCGTCGCCAGGCCGGGCAACGCCGGGCCCAGTCGCCCCACCCGCCAGGCCGCGGCGAGCCGGCGTGCCCCCGGCGCGGGGTTGAGCAGCGCGAGCCACCGGTGCCGCGGCGCGACCGCGCCGAGCAGCCGCAGGTCGGCGGCCGGGCGCCCGTCGACCGTCGTGACCGCCGGCACCGTCCGCAGGAGCCGGCGCGGCGCGGTCCCGCCGATGTCGAGCGCGGCGGCCAGCCCCCGGGTCATGGGCGCCACCCACAGGTCCTCCTCCAGCGGCGCCAACTGCTCCGGCAGCGTCTCCGCGACCGGACCGGGCCCGAGCAGCCGCGCCCCGTGCTCCGGACGCGTCGCCATCGCCGTGATCGGCCGGCTCTGGAACAGCCACAGCCGTCCCTCGGCGTCGAACCCGAACTCGATGTCCTGCGGCCCGCCGAAGACCTTCCGCGCCCGCCGCGCGAGCCGTGCCAGCCGCGCCAGCTCGCCGCGGGTGAGCAGCCGGTCGGGCACGGGTCCCGTGGGCCCGCGTGGGGCGGCGGATCCGGGGGTGTCCGCGGTCTCGGCGCCGTCGCCGGGCATCGACGCACTGCCGGGGGCCGGTGTCTCGCCGGGCTCCGTCCGCACCAGTCGCCCGTGGGCGCCCAGCCAGTAGTGGGTCCCGGACCGCTCCCCGCTGACCAGGCTGTCCGGCCCGCCGCGCACCGCGCTCACCAGCATCCGGTCGGCCCGCCCCGCAACGGGGTCGGCCCCGAACAGCACCCCGCCGACACGGGCCGTGAGCAGCGGCTGGACCAGCACCGCCATGGGCGCCGTGGACCCGTCGGGCCGGCGCGCCGAGTCCAGCACGGTCCGCACGGCCACACGAAAGGCCCGCCAGCCGCGCACGTCCAGCACCGAGACGAACCGTCCCGCCTGCGACGACTCGTCCGTGTCCTCCTGCGGCGACGAGGACCGCACGACGAGCGGGCGGGTGCCGCCGTCGGAGAGCTCGTCCCAGGCGCGCCGCAGGGCGACCGTGTCGCCACCCCCGCCGTGCGGGATCACGAAACCGGGGAGGACCGGCAGTCCGGCCCGGGCCGCGCGGGCGAGGTTCGCGGCCTTGGACCCGGCCGACAGGGGGAGCACGGCACCGGGCTGTTCCAGCGTGACGACGGCCGCACCTCGGGCCCGGCCCGGGCCGTGGGCCTCGTCCGGGCCGTGGGCCTTGCTCGGGCCGAGTGCCTCGTTCGAACCGTCGGCCTCGCTCGGGCTGTGATCCGTGCTCGGGGTGTGGGCGGTGACCGGGCCGCGGGCCTCGTTCGGGCCGTGGGCCTCGTCCGGGATGGGGCCCTCGCGCGGGCCGCGGGCCTCACCGGGGCCGTGGGCCTCGACCGAGCCCCGGACCTTCACCGAACCAGGGGTCGGCGCGCCCTGCGGGTTCTCTGTGTCGCGGGCTCCTTCTCCGTGACGTTCGTAGAGCGTCGTCATGCAACACCCTCCAGGACCGGCCGCCAACAGGAGGGACGCGCTGGGATGGCCCTGCGCCTGACGGCGGAACGAAGGATGGGGCGGGCCGCCGCCGGCCGGACGCATGGTCCGGACGCGACCACGGCGCACCTCCTGCTCCGATGGTCCCACCGCACTTCTCATCCATGTAGCCCGTAAGCCACATTTCGTCCGAGATCGGATGAATTGTGGAGAGTGGCGCGGAGCGAGGGCTGGGGGCGCTGCTTCGCCCGGGGAGCGCTCGCCGGCCGCCGTCCCGTCCCGTCACGGGTCGAGGCGGGCGGGTGCCGTCACGCGTGCGGTGGCAGGACGCCGCACAGGGCGTCCACGGCCGCCGCGTAGGCGTGTTCCGACGGTGTCGCGTACCCGACGACCAGGCCGTCCTCCGGCGCCCGGTCCCCCTGGCCCGCCTCCGGGTGCCGGAAGGAGGACAGGCCGTCCAGGGCGACGCCCTGCCAGGCGGCCGCCTTGACCGTGGAGCGCTCGGTGCCCGGTGGCAGGCGCAGCACCGCGTGCAGGCCGGCCGCGATCCCGGTGACCTCGACGTGCGGCGCGTGCTCGGCGAGCGCCGCGACCAGACGGTCCCGGCGTCTGCGGTACCGCTGCCGCATACGCCGCACGTGACGGTCGTAGGACCCGCTGGTGAGGAAATCGGCGAGGGCCAGCTGGTCCAGGACGCTCGCCCAGGCCTCCCGCTCGCCCTTGGCGGCCAGGACGCCGTCCACGTACCGCTCCGGCAGCACGATCCAGCCCAGCCGCAGCGCGGGGGAGAGGCTCTTGCTCACCGAGCCGATGTGGATCACCCGCTCGGGGTCGAGGCCCTGGACGGCGCCGACGGGTCTGCGGTCGTAGCGGAACTCGCCGTCGTAGTCGTCCTCCAGCACCACCGCGCCGCGTGCGCGGGCCCAGTCGATCACGGCGGCCCGGCGCGTGGCGTGCAGCGGGCCGCCGGTCGGGAACTGGTGCGCGGGCGTGAGCAGCACCGCGCGCTCGAGCTCCAGCAGTTCCACGCGCGCCCCGTCCCCGTCGAGCGCGAGCGGCACGGTCCGCACGCCGGCCGTCGTCAGCAACTCCCGGTGGAAGTCCAGCCCGTACGCCTCCACGGCGAGCGGACCGCGCAGCACCCCGCCGGCGCCCTGCCCGAACAGCAGGCGCAGCGCGTGCGCGAAACCGGAGCAGACGACGATGCGCTCCGGCGCGGTCCGGACGCCCCGCGCGCGGGCGAGGTACTCGGCGAGGGCCTCGCGCAGTTCCCGGCGGCCGGCCGGATCGCCGGGCCCGAACACGTCGTTGGAGGCCTGGTGCAGAGCCCTGCGGTAGGACGCCAGCCAGGCCGCACGGGGGAACGCCGACGCGTCCGGGGTGCCCTGCCGCAGGTCGTGCCGTGGGCCACGCGCGTGCGGCGGCGCCTTCTTCGGTACGCGTGCGACGCCGTGCAGCGGTGCGGCCCGGTCGGCGACCCGGGTGCCGGAACCCTGACGCGCCGTCAACCACCCCTCGGCGACCAGTTCCGCGTAGGCGTCCGCGACCATGTTGCGGGCCACGCCGAGGTCCGCCGCGAGTGAACGGTACGGCGGCAGCCGGGTGCCCGGAGCGAGCCGCCCACTGCGCACGGCCTCCCGCAGCGCCCGGATCAGCGCCGCCCGCCGCCCACCCGGTCCGGACAGCTCCAGGTGCAGGTCGGCACCGATCCGCTCCGCCGAATTGACCCACGATTCCACCATGGAAATGCACCCTACCGGCGGTCTATCCAACTCTTAGCGTGGAGGACATGACGACGAACACGATCGCCACGAACCCGCACACCGACGGCACCGCCCCGCACACCGACGGCTCGGTGGCCGCCCAGGAGACCGGCACCGGCGCCGCCGGGGCCGCGGCCGTCGGTGCCGGCGCCCCCGACCCCTCCGCCGCGATCGCCGCCGCCGAGGCAGCCCGCACCCGCCTCGACTTCGCCGGCTCGGCGCGCAAGGCCTTCCGCGCCCTCGTCGGCTTGGACGCCGCCGCCCGTGAGGGTCTGGACCCGGCCCTCGTCGAGCTGATCCAGATCCGCGCCTCCCATCTCAACCACTGCGCGTACTGCCTCCACATGCACACCAACGACGCCCGCAAGGCCGGCGAGAGCGAGGACCGCCTGCACATGGTCGCCGTCTGGCGAGAAGCCCGGCAGTTCTTCACCGAGAAGGAGCAAGCCGCCCTCGCGCTCACGGAGGCGGTCACGCTGGTGGCCGACGGTGGGGTTCCGGACGACGTCTACGCCGAGGCCGCGGCCCGCTTCGACGACGCCGAACTCGCCCAGGTGCTCGCCCTGATCTGCACGATCAACACCTGGAACCGGGTGGCCCTGGCGACGGCCAAGGTGGCGGGCACGGACGAGCGCCGCTGAACCGGCCCGAGGGGAGCCCGGCTCGCGACGCCTGGCACGCACGCATGCTCGCCGTGTTGCCGGGAGCCACTGGTAGCTCCGCTGCGAGGAGCTTTCCGGCGCCCTGCGATCGCACGCACCAGACGCCGCCAGCCGCTCGGCCTCCCCTTGTTGGCCGGAGCGCCGAGCCGCCGGGCCCGCATACCCACGATCACCGGCGACCCGGTCCGTCCGCGGCCCGCGTCCTCACACGGTCATGGGCCGGTCGTACGGCGATATCGGCGCCGGAAGCCGTGAACTCCCCGTCAGATGACGGTCGACGGCCGCCGCCACCGCCCGGCCCTCCGCGATCGCCCACACGATCAGCGACTGCCCGCGCGCCGCGTCCCCGGCGGCGAACACCCCCGGCACGTTCGTGGCGAAGTCCGCGTCGCGCGCGAGCGTGCCGCGCGGGTCCAGCGCGAGCCCCAGTTGCTCGACGAGCCCGTCCTCCCGGTCGGGCCCGGAGAAGCCGAGGGCGAGCAGCACGAGGTCGGCGGGGAGCTCCCGGCCGGTGCCCTCCACGGGCCGGCGTCGCTCGTCGACCTCCACGAGATGCAGCGAGCGGACGTGTCCGTTCTCGTCGCCGGTGAAGCGGAGCGTGGACGCCGCGAACAGGCGCGCGTCGGCGTCCGCCGCCGGCGCGGTCTCCAGGTCGCGCGCCTCCTCGTGCGCGGCCGACAGCCGGTAGGTCTTCGGGTACGTCGGCCAGGGGTCGGTGTCCTCGTCGCGCTCCGCGCCCGGCTGGGCGTAGATGTCCAGCTGGGTGACGGACGCGGCGCCCTCGCGCACCGCCGTGCCGAGGCAGTCAGCCCCGGTGTCGCCGCCGCCGACGATCACGACGTGCCGTCCGGCGGCGGAAAGCGGCGAGGCCTCCAGGTCGCCCTCGCCCACCCGATTGGCCAGCGGCAGGTACTCCATCGCTTGGTGGATGCCGGTCAACTCCCGCCCCGGCACGTGCAGTTCACGCCACGCGGTGGCCCCGGTGGCGATCACCACTGCGTCGTAGCGCGCCCGCAGGTCGTCGGCCATGACATCCCGCCCGACCTGCGTCGACGTACGGAACTTGGTCCCCTCGGCCCGCATCTGCTCGATCCGCCGTTCCAGATGGTGCTTCTCCATCTTGAACGCGGGGATGCCGTACCGCATCAGCCCGCCGATCCGGTCGTCCTTCTCGTACACGGCGACCGTGTGCCCGGCCCGGGTCAGCTGCTGGGCCGCGGCCAGACCGGTGGGCCCGGAGCCGATCACCGCCACGGTCCGCCCGGACAGCCGGTCCGGCGGCCGGGCCGGGGTGAATCCCTCCGTCCAGGCCCGGTCGGCGATCGCCACCTCGACGTTCTTGATGGTGACGGCGGGCTGGTTGATGGCGAGCACGCACCCCGCCTCGCAGGGCGCCGGACACAACCGTCCCGTGAACTCGGGGAAGTTGTTCGTCGCGTGCAGCCGGTCGCTCGCCGCCCGCCAGTCCTCCCGCGACACCAGGTCGTTCCACTCGGGGATCAGGTTGCCGAGCGGGCAGGCGTCGTGGCAGAAGGGAATGCCGCAGTCCATGCAGCGGTCGGCCTGCTTGCTGATGATCGGCAGCAGGGCCCCCGGGACGTACACCTCGTCCCAGTCCCGGACCCGCTCCTCGACCGGCCGACGGGGCCAGTCGCGGCGTGGCGTGGTCATGAATCCCTTGGGATCGGCCATGGCGTCTTCCTTGCGTACGCGTGGGACGGCCGAGCGTCATCGGGCGGCACTCTTCCGGTCACGATACGTCCCCTGGGGGGCGCCCGCAGGGTTGGGAACGGCCCTGGCGGCCGCATCGGGAACGGCTCCGAAAGCGGCGTCGGGAAAACCCCGGGGGCGGCGTCGGTAATCACCCTGGGGGTGGCGTCGGGAACGCCCTCGGGTGGCGCCCGGGAGCGACCCCGGGAGTGGCGTGGGGCATGGCCCCGACAACGGCGTCGGGAAGCCCCCGTGGGTGGCGTCGGAAACGACCCCAGGGGTTGCGCCGGAGGCGGCGTCGAGATCGGCGGCGGGGACGCCCTCCGGGGGACCCCCCCCGGGGGGCGCACGGCGAAGGCGGGCGAGATCGGCGGCGGGGACGCCCTCCGGGGGCGCACGGCGAAGGCGGGCGCCGGCGCGAGGGTCAGACGAGGGCCAGCATGTACGCCACCGTCGCGGCCGCCGAGGTGGCCGTGCGGACGTGGTTCCACGCGGTCCACTCCCGCACATACGTCGGCCAGTACGTGACGGCCTCCGCAGTGCCCGCCTCCAGCTTCATCAGCGCCTCGTTGCGCGGCACGTTCGCCACCACGGTCACTCCGAACGCCCCGAACAGATACAGCGCGCTGCCCACCAGCAGCTGCACCGTCCCGTCGTCCGGCCACAGCACGAACGTCACCACGGCGATCACCGCGCACAACGCCGTCGCCCCGAGGAAGAGGATCATGAAACCCGGTGTCATGGCCGCGGAGTTGATCGCGTTCATCGCGGCGACCCCCTGCGCGGGCGGCAGCGCGGCGAGCCCCCGCATGACCAGCACCGAGAAGGCGCAGAAGACGCCGGCCACGAGCCCCGTCGCGACGGCGCCGAGCACCACGAGCACCAGGTACGGCCCATCGATCATGTCAACCACGACTTCCACCCGTCGAGCGAGGACCCTGCCCACCACGGTCCGTCCGTTCCGTCATCTCACATGAGAACCCGCTGCCCGCACGACGACCATGCGCGAGACCCGCCGGCCCGTGCGGGGACGTCCAGGGCGGTGCCGAGGAGGCGAGGGGCCTCAGGCGACATCCGCGGCGGTCCCGTCCGCCGACGTGCCGCCGCCCCCTCCCGCCTCCCGCCACCCCCGCAGCAGCCCCTCCGCCTCCCCCGCGATCCGCCGCCGCGCCTCGTGCCGGGGCACTCCGCTCATCAGCAGACGGTCGTACGGCGTGTCCAGATGCCGTACGGACGCCACGACCGCGGAGACGACCGCCCCCTCCGTCAACGCCCGCCCGGCGGCGCTGCGCCCCACCCGCCCGCTGCCCCGCACCGAGGCGTGGACGGCGATGGCCTGCGCCCGGTCCGCCGGACAACCGGGGAACAGACGGCCGATCTCCGCCGCGAAGGCCTGCGTGAACCGCAGGTCCTGTGCCGCCCGCCGCCGCGCGTCCCGGGCCCGGCGCCGCCGTCTCGCCTCGGCGTCGGCGAGGCACCGCGCCTCGGCCCGGGCCAGGCCCGCCTCCTCGACCAGGACGCCCTGCCGCTCGTAACGCCCCTTGCGCCGGTTGAACCGGACCACCACCACCGAGAGCGCGCTCTCCTCCCGCGACCTGCGCGTCAACGCCGTGTCACCGCGCGGCAGGAACACCAGGTGCCCGAGGTCGGCGCAGTCGAGACAGCGGGGCGCCCCGTCCTCCAGCACCACCATCGGCTGCGGCCCGCGACGGCACGCCGCGCAGTGCCGACGGCGCTGCGGCTGAACGACGAGAAGCCCGGCGCGCGAGGGCGAGAGCGACGGCGGCGGTGGCGCTGACGACGCCGATGGCGGCGACGGCGACAGCGGGGGCGGCGACGACAGCGGGGCAGGGGTCACGGGGGTGGCCATAGGGGCTTCATTCCCGCCGGGCCCGACGGCACGCCGTCCCGTCCCCCTCCCGCGAGCCGCCCGCAACCGCCGTTCCACCGTCGCCGCCCGGCCCGTCCGCGGTCCATAGGGTGTGGACACCGGCACCCGGAGGAGGGCGGAGCGCAGGCGTCCCCACTCCCTCCACGGTCGGCGCGAGATCCGCGCACCACAGCGCGGGCACTCCTCGGGCACCTGCTCGCCCCGGAACGAGGACGTTCGATGCGCGGCCCCGCCGTGTGCGGCCCACCGCCCGGCGAACACACCCGGCCGACGCCCCGGGACGCGGCCCCGCTTCCCGCGGACGTGCCAGAGCCCGCCGCGTGCTCCTGTGGCTGCTCGACGCCCGCCGCGTCCACGACGACGGCGCGGGCAGGCGCGTCCCGCGCGACGCGTCCGGCCCGGTGCCTGACGCATCATGGGCCGTGTGCGACTCGAAGCGATCACCTGGGAACGGCTCGGCGACCTCCTCGCCGACCGGCTTCTCGCCCTGAAGCCGGACGACGGCAGCCCCTGGCCGCGCATCGCCTTCGACGGCGCCCCGGCGGCCCGCCCCGGCGACCTCGCCGAACGCGTCGCCGAGGCGCTGCGCGTGCGCGGCCGCCCCTCCCGCGTCGTCGACGCGCACGGCTTCCTGCGGCCCGCCTCCCTCCGCCTGGAGTACGGCCACCACGACGTGGAGGCGTACTACAGCGGCTGGTTCGACACCAACGCCCTGTGGCGCGAGGTCTTCGGCCCGCTGGACCCTGACGGTGACGGCCGGATCCTGCCGGACCTCTGGGACCCGGCCGCCGACCGGGCCACCCGCAGCCCCTACGTCCATCTCCCGCCCGGCGGCTTCCTGTTGCTGCACGGCCCCCTCCTCCTGCGGCACTGGTTCCCCTTCGACCTGACCGTTCACGTCCTGCTCTCCCCGCCCGCCCTGCGCCGCCGCACCCCCGAGGCCGACCACTGGACGCTGCCCGCCTTCGAGCGTTACGCGCAGGAGACCGACCCCGCGGCGACGGCGGACGTCCTCGTTCGCTCGGACGACCCCCGCCATCCGGCATGGAACGGCTGATCACCCCGGCCGGGTCGATGGCGCAGGGCCGATCCGCCTGCTCTGCCGGTGGCGAAGGGCCGATTCGCCTGCCTGACAGGCAGCGAACGGCCGCTTCCACCAAACCGGTTGGCCCGGTGGATCTTTTCCCGCTCCCCACTGTTCAATGCACGTGCATATAACTAGTCTGTCGGTATGCCGATCTCTTCCCGCACCTCCGTCTCCCTCGCCCCCTCGGTCCGTGCCCTGCTCGACGGCAAGAACTTCGCCTCCGTCGCCACCCTCGGCCCCGACGGCGCCCCGCAGAACTCCGTCGTCTGGATCAAACGCGAGGGCGACACCGTCCTCTTCTCCTCCACCGACGGGCGCCAGAAGGTGCGCAACCTCCGTCGCGATCCCCGGATCAGCCTGTCGGTCTTCGACCTCGCCGACCCCTACACCTCGGTCGAGATCCGCGGCACCGCCGAGATCCTCCCGGACGAGGATAAGAAGCTGCCGTACGACCTTTCCCACAAGTACCTCGGCATCGACCCGCCCGGCGAGAAGGACGACGAGGTCCGGGTGATCATCCGCGTGGTGCCGCGGAAGGTCGTGGGCTTCTCGGTCTGAGCCCACGCTCCACGGAACCGCTCCCGGTCCGGGGGCCTCACCCGGCCCGGCGACCTCACCCGGCCCGGCGACCTCACCCGGTCCGGGGACCTCACCCGGCCCGGCGACCTCACCCGGTCCGCCGCCCCACCGGCCCGGTTCGTCGGCCCGGCCCAGCCGGCCCTGCCCTGCCCGCGAAGGTGCGGGTGCCGGACGGCGCCGGGAGAATTGAGGGCGCCGGAACACGAGAGCGCAGGGCGCCGGGACAGTGGCGTGATCCATGTCGCGCCGGCCGCCGTCCGGCACCGGGAGGACACCATGACCACCGCCGGAGACATCATGCACCGGGGAGCCCAGTGGATCCCCGCCCACGAGACCCTCGACCGGGCCGCCCAGCTGATGCGCGAGCTCAACGTCGGAGCCCTGCCCATCAGCGACGAGAACGAGCGGCTCTGCGGCATCCTCACCGACCGGGACATCGTCGTGGGCTGCGTCGCCATGGGCCACGACCCCTCCGAGGTCACCGCCGGACAGATGGCCCAGGGCACACCGCGCTGGATCGACGCCGGCGCCGACGTCAGCGACGTGATCCACGAGATGCAGGAGCACCAGATCCGCCGGCTGCCCGTCATCGAGAACAAGCGCCTGGTGGGCATGATCAGCGAGGCCGACCTCGCCCAGCACCTCCCCGAGGACCAGATGGCCTCCTGGGTCGAGAGCGTCTACGCCCGGACCGGTCCCGCCCGGGACTGACGCCGGCCGCTCACAGCCAGCCGTTGCGCCGGAAACCGCGGTACAGGACCAGACAGGCGAGGGATATCACGCCGAGGATCAGCGGGTAGCCGAACCTCCAGTGCAGCTCCGGCATGTGGCGGAAGTTCATGCCGTACATCCCGCAGACCATCGTCGGCACTGCGATCATCGCGGCCCAGGCCGTGATCTTCCGCATGTCCTCGTTCTGCGCGACCGTGACCTGGGCCAGGTGTGCCTGGAGGATCGAGTTGAGCAGTTCGTCGAAGGCGGCGATCTGCTCGGTGGCCCGGGTCAGGTGGTCGGAGACGTCGCGGAAGTAGGCCTGTATCTCCGGGTCGACCACCCGCGCCGGCCGGTCGGCGAGCTCACGCAGCGGGCGCCCGAGCGGCACCACCGCCCGCTTCAGTTCCAGCAGTTCACGCTTGAGCTGGTAGATGCGCCCCGGGTCGGCCCGCGCGCCGTTCTCCGCGAAGACGTCCGTCTCGACCTGGTCGATGTCCGCCTGCACGGAGTCGATGACATTGAGGTAGTCGTCGACCACATGGTCCGCGAGCGCGTGCAGCACCGCCGACGGTCCCTTCGCGAGCTGCTCGGGATCGGACTCCAGCTCCTCGCGCAACGGTCCGAGCGAGCCGTGCCGTCCGTGCCGGACCGTGACGACGAAGTCCCGGCCGACGAAGACCATGATCTCGCCGGTGTTGACCACCTCGCTGGTCGCCGTCAGCTGCTCGTGCTCGACGTAACAGACCGTCTTGAACACCGCGAACAGCGTCTCGCCGTAGCGCTCCACCTTCGGGCGCTGATGGGCCTCGACCGCATCCTCGACCGCCAGCGGATGCAGGTCGAAGAGCTCGGCGATCCCCGCGAACTCCTCGTTCGTCGGCTCGTGGAGACCGAGCCAGACGAAACCGTGGCCGCTCTTGCGCACCCGCTCCACCGTGTCGACGAGATCGCTGCCGACCGGGGCGCGCGTGCCGTCCCGGTACGTCACGCAGTTCACCACCGAGGAACCCAGCGGTGAGCGCGCCGGGTGGCTGAGGTCGACCCGCGTCCGCCGACGCGCCAGCCGTGCCACCCTGCGCAGTCCGCCGACCCTGTCCAGGCCGGTGACCTTCCGCAGATTCCCCGCCATGGTCATCTGCATCTCCTCGTGTGGGTCTCCTCGTGGCGCGTTCCGACGCCCTGGCGAGCCAGTCTGCCAGGCCCGGGCAGGAGCCGGGTCAGCCTGTGGAAACGGGACGTTCCGCTTTGTTCCCGCCTGCGGACGGCCTGATGTGGGTCTGCCCACGCCGCGCGGTCCCATCCCTTCGGGCCCGGCCGTGGACCGCCCCGCCGACCGCCTCCGGCCAAGGCACTCCGGCCGCGTCGACAACCGTGGACAACCCCGACAACTGGGATGATCGCCGTATGACGCGAACCGACGGGTATCTCCTCGACAACCGACAGACCGAGGCGGGAGAACGCTTCGAGGCCTTCGCCACGCTCTTCGACCCCACGACGTTCCGGCACCTCGAAGGGCTCGGCGTCGGACCCGGCTGGCGCTGCTGGGAGGTCGGCGCGGGCGGCACCTCCGTGCTGTCCTGGCTGGCCAAGAAGGTCGGCCCCACCGGGAAGGTCGTCGCCACCGACATCGACACCACCCTGCTGCGTCCGGCCGCCCGCCCGCCGGTCGAGGTGCGCGTCCACGACGTCGGTGCCGAGGAACCGCCGGGCGAGGGCTTCGACCTGGTGCACGCCCGGCTCGTCCTCGTTCACGTACCGGAACGGGAGCGGGCGTTGCACTCGATGATCAAGGCGCTGCGCCCCGGTGGCCGGCTCCTCGTCGAGGACGCCGACCCCGCCCTGCAACCCCTGGTCTGCCCCGACGAGCACGGTCCCGAGCAGCAACTCGCCAACCGGCTGCGGCACGGGTTCCGCTCGCTCCTCACCGACCGGGGCGCAGACCTCTCCTACGGCCGCAGGCTGCCCCGTCTGCTCCGAGAGGCCGGGCTGCGCCGTGTCGAGGCCGACGCCCACTTCCCGCTCACCTCGCCCGCCTGCGCCGCCCTGGAATCCGCGACGGTCCGTCAGATCCGCGCCGATCTCGTCGCCGCCGGCCTCGCGACCGACGAGGAGGTCGACCGCCATCTCACCAACGTCGCCTCCGGCAGCATGGACCTGGCCACGGCACCGATGATCTCGGCGTGGGGACGCAAGGGTTAGGGGTGTTTCGACAATCCCGCACAGCACCCGCGGCGCCCGGCACGCCCTCTCGCCGCACCGGCCGAAAGCCCGAGTACATCCAGTACGAGCGCTTGCGTCCGGCACGCCGAGAGCACGCACCGGACACCGTGGGCACCGCACAGGACTTTCGAAACACCCCTAGGCGCTCCCCCGCTCCGCTCAGCCCGTGTGCGCCGTGCCCACCGTCGGCGCGCCGTCCTCGCCGCGCGCGGGCGGCCTGCCGCCCACCCGCTCCACCGCCCGCGCTCCCGCCGCGCACCCCTCGGCCGCCGCATCCTCGGGGCCGGCGCCGGCGAGGAGGGCGGCGAGGAACGCACCGGTGAACGCGTCCCCGGCGCCCGTGGTGTCGCGGGGCGTCGCCGGGACGGCCGGTACCCGGGCCAGCACGGATCCCCTCCGCGCCACCAGCGCGCCGTCCGCACCCTGTTTGGCCACCACCAGCGGAACGCGGCGGCTCAGCTCCGCCGCCGCGGCCGCCCCGTCGCGCAGCCCCGTCAGCAGACACGCCTCGTCACGGCTGGGCAGCAGCACCTCCACCCCCCGGACGAGTGTGAGGAAACGACCGACGCCCAGCTCCGCCAGGAAACCCGCCGACGCCGGGTCGAGGCTCACCGCCACCCCCCGCGCGCGGGCCGCCGCCAACGCCGTCCGCACCAGCGCACGCCCCGACGCCGAGAACAGCAGGTAACCCGAGAGGTGCAGCCGGGCCACGCCGTCGAGCAGGCTGTCCGACCAGTCGTCCGGTCCGAGCCGCAGCGACGCTCCGCTGTCGGTGAGGAACGTCCGCTCGGCCGAGGCTCCCGCGTCCACCAGACAGATCACCGTCCCCGTGGCCGCCTCAGGATCGACGACGAGCCGGGGCCGCACCCCGCAGGCGAGCAGCTCCCGTTCGTGCCAGGCCGCCCCGTCCGCGCCCACCCGGCCGAGCATCCGTACGTCCGCACACCCTCGGTGCGCCGCCCAGCAGGCCACGTTGGCGCCCGCCCCGCCCGGCAGGGTCCGGATCACGGCCGTCGTGTCCGTCCCCGCGGCCGGCGGCCCGTGATGCCGCGCGACGACGTCCGTCACGACGTCCCCCACGACCAGCAGGGCCGCACCCGCGACCGGCCCCGCCCCCTGTGTCATGTCACGCCCCCGCCCACGCCGCGGCGATCCGCCCCGCCAGCCGTACGTTGCCGCGCACCGCCGCCAGGTTGGCGCTCAGGGACGCGCCGTCGGTGTGCCGGACCAGGTAGTCGAGCAGGAACGGCGTCACCGCCTGGCCGGTCACGCCCTCCGCCTCGCACGCGTGCAGCGCGTCGGCGAGCACACGCGCGTGCAGGTCGGGATCCAACTGCTCGTCCTCGGGCACGGGGTTGGCGACGATCAGCGCCGACTCCGGCACGCCCAGCCCGTCCTGTGCCCGCATCACGTCCGCCACCTGTCCCGGGCTGTCCACCGTCCAGTCCACCGGATGACCCGAGTCGGACAGGTAGAAGCCGGGGAAGCGGTCGGTGCCGTACCCGGCCACGGCGACCCCCAGCGTCTCCAGCCGTTGCAGGGTCGCCGGCACGTCCAGGATCGACTTCACCCCCGCGCACACCACCGTGATCCGGGTGCGGGCCAGCAACCCCAGGTCGGCCGACTCGTCCTGGGTCACCGTCCACTCCCGGTGCACCCCGCCGAGTCCGCCCGTCGCGAACACCCGCACCCCGGCCCGCGCCGCCAGCAGCGCGGTCGCCGACACCGTGGTCGCCCCGCTCGCGCCCGAGGCGACCGCGAGCGGCAGGTCGCGATGGCCCAGCTTGCGGATCCCGTCGTCGTTGGCGATCCGCTCCACCTGCCCCTTGTCCAGCCCGACGTGCGGCCGCCCGTCCAGGACGGCGATCGTCGCCGGTACGGCGCCCTCCTCGCGGACGACCGCCTCGAGCTCCCGCGCCACCTGGAGGTTGCGCGGGCGCGGCAGCCCGTGAGCGATGATCGTGGACTCCAACGCCACCACGGGCCGACGCGCGTCGACCGCCTCCCGCACCTCTTCCGACACCACCAGCACCACGCGCCCGCCTCCTGTCCGTCGGTCTCCCCTCCATCTCTGGCGGGCGGCGCGCCGGGCCAAACCCTTGCGGTCTGTGGGGGACGACACCAGCCTGGAACGCATGACCGACAACACGACACGTCTCGACCACGTCGTCCTGTGGGTGCGCGACCCCCTCGCCGCGGCGCGCTTCTACGAGCGGACCGTCGGACTGGAGCCCGTCAGGGTCCCGGAGTTCGCCGCCGACGAGGAGCCGTTCCCCTCCGTCCGCGTCAACGACGAGACGCTCCTCGACCTCATGCCGCTGGCCATGGCGGAGCGCATGAAGATGCTGCCCGGCGCGGCGGAGAGCGCAGGGCATCCGGTGAACCACGTCTGCCTGGCCCTGTCCGAGGCCCGCTTCGACGCGCTCGTCACCCGCCTGGAAGAGGACGGCGTGCCCGTCTCGGACATCGCGCACGGCTCCTTCGGCGCCCGCGGCAAGGCCACCCGCAGCTTCTACTTCCGCGACCCGGACGGCAACGTCGTCGAGGCACGGCACTACGACTGAGGACTTGCACGATGAGCGCCTGATCAGGCCGCGTGGTCCGGCGCCTTGCGACGCACGGCACCGGGCCGCCCGGCCCGGGCGGGCACAGTGCAAGGACCTTGAGCCGACACGGCCGGCAGCCGGACGGGGAACCCGCCTCGCTCAGTCGTCGCCGCGCGGGCTCCGGCCGGCCCCGCCCCGGGTGAACAGCACGAGGCCCGCCAGCGGCAGGAGCAGACCCGCCGCCGCGAGATTCAGCCACGGATAGCCCGCGCGGGCGACGACGAGACCCGCGACCGCCCCGCCGATCCCCGCCGACGCGTTCATCGTCAGGTCGGACAGTCCCTGCGCGGCGGCCCGCGCGGCCTGCGGCACCGCGTCCGTCAGCAGGGCGGATCCGGACACCAGCCCGGCCGACCAGCCCAGACCCAGCACGAACAACCCCAGCGCGGTCTGCCCGTGGCGGTCGCCCGCCGTCCCGGCCAGGAACAGCGCGACGGCCAGCAGTCCCGCCGCGAGCCCTGTCACCGACAGCCGTCCCACCCGGTCCGCCAGCCGTCCCATCAGCGGCGCGAACGCGTACATGCCCGCGATGTGCACACTGATGACCAGCCCGATCAGATCGATGCCCGCCCCGTGGTGCGCGAGGTCGACCGGTGTCATCGACATGACGGAGACCATCGCCGTGTGCGAGACGGCCACCGTCACCAGAGCCAGCCGCGCGAGGGGCGAGGCAGCGATCGCTGCGAACCCGGCGCGCAGGGAACGGGCCTCGGCCGACCGCTCGTCCTCGGGCGCGAGCGCACGAGCCGTCAGCAGTGGGTCGGGACGCAACAGCACACCCACGACGACCGCCGATACCAGGAAGATCCCCGCCGTCCACAGGAACGGGCCGGCCGCTTCGGGGATCCCCAGACCGGCGACGCTGCGGCCGGCGGGCGCGGCGATGTTCGGCCCCAGGACCGCGCCCAGCGTCGTGGCCCACACGACGTGCGAGATGGCCCGGGCCCGCCGCTGCGGCTCGGCCAGGTCGGCGGCCGCGAACCGCGCCTGAAGATTCGCCGACGACGCCGCCCCGAACGCGGCCATCCCGCACAGCAGCAGCGGAAAGCTGCCCACCCGCGCGGCCACGACGACGATCCCGGCGCCCAGGGCGCCCACGAGATAGGCCAGCACCAGCCCCGGCCGGCGCCCGCGCGCGGTCATGAGGGCGGCCATCGGCATCGACAGCACGGCCGTCCCGGCGACGGTGGCCGTGGGCGCCAGCCCCGACAGCGCCTCGGTGCCGCTGACCTGCCGGGCCAGGACCGCGGCCAGCGCGATTCCCGTCGCGACACCGAGGCCGCCGAGGATCTGGCTCGCGACCAGCACCGCGGTCGTACGGCGCCGCAGGGCGGCCAGGGCGTCGGCGGTCAGTGGCGGGACGGCCCTCTCGACGGAGGTCACGGCGTACACCGGTCCCGGCCGGGGTTCCGTCGCAGCGTGCGTCCGCGTGTGGAAGTGGTGGTCATCGGCGCAGTCTCCCCCCTGCCGTTCGTCCTGCCCAGGCCGCGGACCGTCGGCTCAGAACAGCGGTTCGGGCAGGACGCCCTCCAGGGCCAGTAGCTTGCGCTTGGCCTCCAGTCCGCCTCCGAACCCGCCGATCCCCCCGTCGCTCTCCACGACCCGATGGCAGGGCACCACCACCGGCAGGGGATTGGCACCCATCGCCACCCCCACGGCCTGCGCGGCGCCCGGCTGGCCGACCCTCCTGGCCAGATCGCCGTAGCCGACGACCGCCCCGTACGGGACGCCGGAGGCGAGCTCGCGCAGCACCTGCCGGTTGAACCCGGAGATCAGCGACCAGTCCAGGGGCAGCTCGAAGCCGCGCCGCCCGCCGGCGAAGTAGGCCTCGACCTGACGTATCGCCTCCGCCAGCAGCGGGGAGCCGGGCGCCTCGACCGGCTCCGTCCCCAGCCGCTCCTCGAGACGGCCGAGGGCCTTCTCCCGTACCGTCTCGTCGGCGTGGAACACGACGTTGACCAGACCCTCGCGGGTCGCGGCCAGCAGCAGCGGACCGATGTCGGTGGCGACGACGGCCCATACGACCTGCTGCCCGTACTGCCCATGGCTGTCCATGCGCCCACCGTACGGCCTGCCACCGACAACGCGCCCCGCAGGCGTCGGACGGCCCCCGGGGCGCGGGAGCGTCAGGGCCGGGACAGGGCCCGCCGCACGACGTCGGGCCTGTTGGTGATGATGCCGTCGACGCCGTACCCGGCGACGGTGCGGGCGTCGTCGGCGTCGTCGACCGTCCAGGCGAACACCTCCAGCCGCCTGCCGTGCGGTCCCGTGACCGCGTGCACGGCGGAGACGTACTCGGCGGAGAGCGACCCGTACGCCGGATTGATCAGATCGGCGAAGCCCGCGTACTCGGGCAGCTCCGCCACCGACGGCGTGCCCAGCATGCCGGTCCTGACCGCCGGCCGAAGGGCGTGGACGGCCCGCAGACTGGCGGCGCTGAAGCTCTGCACGACGAGCCGGTGGCCGACATGCCCCCGGTCGAGCCAGCCCTCGTTGCTCAGCACCTTCAGCGTCTCCTGCTCGATGCCGGGGTACAGCTGGGGGTGCTTGATCTCCAGGAGCAGCTTCTGGTGGTGATGTTCGACACGGCGGACGTACTCCGTCAGGGTCGGCACGCGCGCGCCCGCGTACGCGGAGCCGAACCAGCCACCCGCGTCGAGCGTCGCGATCTCCGCCGCGGTGAAGTCCTTCACCTTCCACGGGGCCCGTTCCGGGAAGACCTCCTCGACGTCGGTCGTACGCCGGAGACTGTCGTCGTGGATCACCACCAGCTCACCGTCCCTGGTGCGCTGGACGTCGTTCTCCACCCAGGCGACGCCCAGGCGGGCCGCGGCGTCCACGGCGGCCAGCGTGTTCTCGGGGGCGCGGGCGGAGGCGCCCCGGTGGGCGATCACCGAGGGCTGCGGACCGGTACTCGCCCGCACCTCCTGGACGGGGAGGAGTAAGGCGACGGCGCCCAGGAGCGTGGTGGTCGTGGTGGCGACTGCGCGCGCGTGCATGCGTACTCCTCCCGTCGGATGATCACTCACCGCCCAACTCTGGCAGCAGAGAGTCAAACGACGGGGGAGTGCAGGATGGCCACAGAATGAAAGGACCCGGCCGGACCCGCTCACCTCGACCGCACATGTGGGGCAAGAGCGTGTTTCTTTGCCGGAAAATCGTTCGACCAATCCGGCGGGAGTCATACTTTCTGCGTCGACCCTGACCGCTCGCGGTCCTGGGAAGGGGCGCGTTCGGGGAGTTCCAGCAACAGGGCGGAAGGGCAGCCGCGCATGCAAGGCACGGTCGACGGATTCAGCTACGGACTCGTCACACCGCTGGTGGCCTACCTCATGGCCTGTCTCGGCGGTGCGCTCGGCCTGCGCTGCACGACCAGAGCCCTGCGCGTCGCCCACACCTGGCGCCCCGGATGGCTCGCCCTGGGCTCCGTGGCCATCGGCTCCGGCATATGGACCATGCACTTCATCGCGATGATGGGCTTCACGGTCGCCGGGGCGCCGATCCACTACGACAAGCCGACGACCTACGCCAGCCTCGGCGTCGCCATCGTCATGGTGGGCGTCGGGATCTTCATCGTCGGCTACCGGGGCGCGACCGGCACCGCGCTGTTCACCGGGGGCACCCTCACCGGTCTGGGCATCGCGTCGATGCACTACCTGGGCATGGCCGGGATGCGGTTCAACGGTGAACTCGAGTACAACACGTTCACCGTCGGCGCCTCCGTCGCGATAGCCATGGCCGCCGCCACCGCCGCCCTGTGGGCCGCCGGGCAGGTCAGGGGCTTCCTGTGGAGCGTGGGCGCGAGCCTCGTCATGGGGCTGGCCGTCACCGGCATGCACTACACGGGCATGGCCGCGCTCAGCGTCCACCTGCACACCGGGAGCGACCCGACCCCGGGCGACTCGCCCGCGAGCCTCCTCGCCCCGATGCTGATCGGCCCCTTCGCCTTCCTCTGCCTCGCGGGCGTCGTGGTGCTGTTCGACCCGCTGATGGTCATGGGCAGGCCCGACCGGACCCGCGTCGAGCACAAACCCGGCGTCCCGGCCCACACCCACACCGACCACTCCGACCGCCGCCTCCAACTGCGCACGCGGCGGAAGGTGACCCACGACGAACCCAGGACACCGCAGAACCGCTGATCGGACCCCGTTGTCAGTGGGGGGTCGTACGGTGGATGGCATGCGGCCCGTTTCCCAGATCGAACGCACGGTGGCGCCCTTCGAGGTCGTCAGCCCCTACCAGCCCAGCGGCGACCAGCCGGCGGCCATCGCCGAGCTGGCCCGGCGCGTCGAGGCCGGTGAGAAGGACGTCGTCCTCCTCGGCGCGACCGGCACCGGCAAGTCCGCCACCACGGCGTGGATGATCGAGAAGCTCCAGCGCCCCACCCTCGTGATGGCGCCGAACAAGACGCTGGCCGCCCAGCTGGCGAACGAGTTCCGCGAGCTGCTGCCGAACAACGCGGTGGAGTACTTCGTCTCGTACTACGACTACTACCAGCCCGAGGCGTACGTCCCGCAGTCGGACACCTACATCGAGAAGGACTCCTCGATCAACGAGGAGGTGGAGCGTCTGCGCCACTCCGCGACCAACTCGCTGCTCACCCGCCGCGACGTCGTCGTGGTCGCCTCCGTCTCCTGCATCTACGGCCTCGGCACCCCGCAGGAGTACGTGGACCGCATGGTCCCGCTCAAGGTCGGCGAGGAGACCGACCGGGACCAGCTGCTGCGCCGCTTCGTCGACATCCAGTACACGCGCAACGACATGGCCTTCACGCGCGGCACCTTCCGTGTCCGCGGCGACACCATCGAGATCTTCCCGGTCTACGAGGAGCTCGCCGTCCGCATCGAGATGTTCGGCGACGAGATCGAGGCCCTGTCCACGCTCCACCCGCTCACCGGCGAGATCATCAGCGACGACGAACAGCTTTACGTCTTCCCGGCCTCCCACTACGTCGCCGGCCCCGAGCGCCTGGAGCGGGCCGTCAACGACATCGAGAAGGAGCTGGGCGAGCGCCTCGCCGAGCTGGAGAAGCAGGGCAAGCTCCTGGAGGCCCAGCGTCTGCGGATGCGCACGACGTACGACATCGAGATGCTCCGCCAGATCGGATCCTGCTCCGGCGTCGAGAACTACTCGATGCACTTCGACGGCCGCGCGCCCGGCTCCCCGCCCAACACCCTGCTCGACTACTTCCCCGACGACTTCCTCCTCGTCATCGACGAGTCCCACGTCACCGTCCCGCAGATCGGCGCCATGTACGAAGGCGACGCCTCCCGCAAGCGCACCCTCGTCGACCACGGCTTCCGCCTGCCCTCCGCCCTGGACAACCGCCCCTTGAAGTGGGAGGAGTTCCAGGAGCGCATCGGGCAGACCGTCTATCTGTCGGCGACGCCCGGCAAGTACGAACTCTCGCGGGGCGACGGGGTCGTGGAGCAGATCATCCGCCCCACCGGCCTCGTCGATCCCGAGGTCGTGGTCAAGCCCACCGAGGGCCAGATCGACGACCTGGTGCACGAGATCCGCACGCGCGTCGAGAAGGACGAGCGCGTCCTGGTCACCACGCTGACCAAGAAGATGGCGGAGGACCTCACCGACTACTTCCTGGAGCTCGGCATCCAGGTCCGCTACCTGCACAGCGACGTCGACACGCTGCGCCGCATCGAGCTGCTGCGTGAACTGCGCGCCGGCGAGTTCGACGTCCTCGTCGGCATCAACCTCCTGCGTGAGGGCCTCGACCTGCCCGAGGTCTCCCTGGTGGCGATCCTCGACGCCGACAAGGAGGGCTTCCTGCGCTCCGGCACCTCGCTGATCCAGACCATCGGCCGCGCGGCGCGCAACGTCTCGGGTCAGGTCCACATGTACGCCGACAAGATCACCCCCGGCATGGAGCGGGCGATCGATGAGACCAACCGCCGCCGCGAGAAGCAGATCGCCTACAACACGGCGAACGGCATCGACCCGCAGCCGCTGCGCAAGAAGATCAACGACATCGTCGCGCAGATCGCCCGCGAGGACGTCGACACCGAGCAGTTGCTCGGCTCGGGCTACCGCGCGAAGAAGGACGGCCGGGGCACCAAGGCTCCGGTGCCCTCCCTGGGCGGCAAGGCGGCCGTGGGCGCGAAGTCCGCCAAGTCCGCCAGGGGGAAGACGAAGGAGACGGTCCCGACCGACCGCCCCGCCGCCGACCTCGCCGAACAGATCGAGGAGATGACGGAGCGCATGCGGGCCGCCGCGGCGGACCTCCAGTTCGAGGTCGCTGCCCGACTGCGCGACGAGGTCTCGGAGATGAAGAAGGAACTGCGTCAGATGAGGGAGGCCGGTCTCGCCTGACGCGGCGCCGCGGACCGGCCGTCGTACGCACTGTGTTGCAAGAACGACACAAAGTGCGGTCCTGGGTACGGCACTGTCAGTGCCCTTGCGTAGGGTTTTCGACAACCGCGGGTCCGCGGCAACAGGGGACAGCTCGAGAGGGGAATCAGCGCGTGACCGTCAACATGACCAAGGGTCAGGCCATCAGTCTGCAGAAGAACGACGGGGGCAGCCTGACCGCGGTGCGCATGGGTCTCGGCTGGCAGGCGGCCCCCCGGCGCGGCCTGTTCGGCTCCCGCACCCGGGAGATCGACCTCGACGCCTCCGCCGTCCTGTTCGCGGACAAGCAGCCGGTCGACGTCGTCTTCTTCCGTCACCTGGTGAGCGACGACGGCTCCGTCCGTCACACCGGTGACAACCTGGTCGGCGGTGTCGGCCAGGGCGGCGACGACGAGGCGATCCTCGTCGACCTGGCGCGCGTCCCGGTCCACATCGACCAGATCGTCTTCACCGTGAACTCCTTCACGGGCCAGACCTTCCAGGAGGTGCAGAACGCGTTCTGCCGCCTGGTCGACGAGACCAACGGCCAGGAGCTCGCGCGCTACACGCTCGCGGGCGGCGGCGCCTACACGGCCCAGATCATGGCGAAGGTGCACCGGGTGGGCTCGGGCTGGAACATGACGGCCCTCGGCACCCCGGCCAACGGCCGCACCTTCCAGGACCTGATGCCCGCCATCCTGCCGGCGCTGTAACCGGCCGGGGCGAGCGGGACACGACAACACCACACGCGACGCAGGGGGACGACAGGCGATGACGGCCGAGCTGGTGCGGGGGCAGAACCACCCGCTGTCCCAGGCCCGCCTCGAGATCAGGGTCTCGGCCGGCAAGCCGGTCGTCGCCGGGGCGACTCTCGGCGACGAGAACGGCACGCTCCCCGGTGTGGAGTGGGTGGCGCACCCGGGCGCACCCACCCTGCCCGGACTCGAGGTCTCCCGGCAGGCGGCCGCCGACCACCGGCTCGCGGTCGACCTGGACGCCGTCGGCGAGGACGTGCACCGTGTCAGCGTCCTGCTCGCCCTGCCCACGGGTGTCGGGGGACCGGTCAGTTTCGGTTCCCTCGCCGCCCCCTTCGTCGCCGTCACCGGCCTCGACGGCACCGAGATCGCCAGCTACACCATCACCGGCCTGGACGCCGAGTCTGCCGTCGTCGCCCTGGAGCTGTACCGGCGCCAGGGCGTCTGGAAAGTGCGCGCCATCGGCCAGGGCTACGCCGGAGGCCTTGCCGAACTCCTCACCGACCAGGGCCTGCCCCAGTCGCAGCAGCTTGCGGCCCGCATCAACGAGGCGGTGGCCCAGGGCGTGGCCCGCTCCGTGTCCGCCCCGCCGCCGCACCCGGCCGACGGCGGCCGCTCACGCCGGACGACCGCCTCCGCACTCGGCCCCGACCAGAGCGGCTCCCCCTACGGCGGCCAGGGCGGCGCCCAGGGCACCGCAGGCCCGTTCGGGGCGACCCAGGGCGGTGCCGGCCCGCAGACGCCGCAGGGCTACCCGGATCCCGCCGCGGGCTTCGCCGGCGGTACCGCGCCCACGGACCCGTCGGTCACGTCACCGACACCGCCGTCCGCGCCCACCGCCGGCGGCCCCATTGACTACAGCCACCCCCGTCGGCAGAACACCCCTCCGCCGCCCCCGCCCACCGCGCCCCCGGCGCAGCCCGGGCAGCCCGCCCGTCCCGTCGCGGGCGACGCGACCGGATGGTCCATGGAGGAGCGCCTCTACAACCAGGTCTGGGGCATGTTCGAGGACCTGGCCCGCACCGCGGCCGCCTACCGCAGCGCCGTCGACTTCGCCGACACCCGCATGGAGAGGGAACTCGACGACGTCCTGTCCGACCCGCGCAGCCGCATCGGCGGCCAGGGCGACGCCGCCCGGGAGACGGCACGCGCCAAGCACAGCCGGCTCGTCGACCAGGCCCGGCAGGTCCTCGACCGTGACATCGCCCAGCTGGCCGCCGAGGCCGACGTCGTCGAGCCCGCCCTGCCGCCGGCGTACGCGCGCTGGGACAACCCGGTGTGGCACGCCTACCGCGTGCCCATGGAGATGCCCATGGCGCTGCGCCTGGGCGACCTCCACCTGCCCGAGACCGACCGGCTGCGCATCCCTATGCTGATCCGTCTCCCGCTCGAGCGCGGTCTGTGGATCGACAGCGGTCGGGCGGGCTCCTCCGACGGCTCGTTCACCGACTCCCACGAGCTGCGGCGCCTCGCGCTCGACGCGGCCGTCGCCCACACGGCCCGCCTGCTGGCGGTGCATCCGGCAAACGAGTTCACCGTGCACGTCATCGACCCGGCGGGCTCGGGCGCACAGGCGCTCGCCCCGCTGGTGCAGAGCGGTGTGCTGGCGGCCCCGCCGGCCGTCGGCGCGGCCGGGGTTGCGGAGGTCCTGGCCCGGCTCACCCAGCGGGTGGACCTGGTGCAGATGGCGGTGCGCGGCGGTGCGGCCGACGCTCTCCCGCCCGGCTTCGACACCTCCCAACAGCTCCTCGTCGTCAACGACTTCCCGCACGGCTTCGACGACCGGGCCGTGAACCAGCTGCGCTACCTCGCCGACGAGGGACCGGCCGTGGGCGTCCACCTGATGATGGTCGCCGATCGCGAGGACGCCGCCGGTTACGGTCCGTTGCTGGATCCGCTGTGGCGAGGCCTGATGCGGCTGACACCGGTCGCCGACGACCACCTCGCCGACCCCTGGGTCGGGCACGCCTGGACGTACGAGCCGGCCCTCGTGCCACCGGGCAGCCAGGTCCTCCAGCAGGTCCTCGGCCAGGTCGCCGCGGCCCGCCGCGCAGGGCCTCGGTGACCGTGCCACGGCCTTGACCAAGCGGACGTAAAGCCGCTCTGACCAGGCATTTTGATCCTTCTTTTGCCATTCACTTTACCTTTCCTTGGTGATTGGGGTACTGTTTTTCGCACGGAGGGGAGTACTCCCTATCTGCTGCGGCGTACCCGTCAATACGGATCAGGCCAGATCCCGGGGCGTCGGCCCGTGTGGTTCCACGCGCCAGCGCGCGCCGGGACCCGGGGTGGAAGAGACCTCCGGCAGCGCGACCACGCTGATCACCTGCCGTTACGTACTGCCGGAGGCGCAGTGGATGTTTCCGTGGGCCTGTGGGTCCTTACCGTTGTGGGCCTTGCCGCCCTCATCGCGGTCGACTTCTTCATCGGCCGCAAACCGCACGACGTGTCCATCAAGGAAGCCGGCATCTGGACGGTCGTCTGGATCGTTCTCGCCGCCCTCTTCGGGCTGGGGCTGCTCTTCTTCGGCGGCGGCCAGCCCGCCGGTGAGTTCTTCGCAGGCTTCATCACCGAGAAGTCGCTGAGCGTCGACAACCTCTTCGTCTTCGTCCTGATCATGGCCAAGTTCGCAGTCCCGTCGCAGTACCAGCAGCGGGTTCTGCTCATCGGGGTGCTCATAGCCCTCGTCCTGCGGGCGATCTTCATCGCCGCTGGCGCAGCGATCCTCGCCAGCTTCTCCTGGGTGTTCTACCTCTTCGGCGCCTTCCTGATCTGGACCGCCTGGAAGCTCATCCAGGAGGCCCGGGCCGACGAGGAGGACGAGGAGTTCGAGGAGAACAAGCTGCTCAAGGCGGCCGAGCGCCGCTTCGGCGTGGCCGACCGCTATCACGGCACCAAGCTGTGGATCGAGCAGAACGGCAAGCGGGTCATGACCCCGATGCTGGTCGTCATGCTCGCGATCGGCACCACCGACGTGCTCTTCGCGCTCGACTCCATCCCCGCGATCTTCGGCCTCACGCAGGACCCGTACATCGTCTTCACGGCCAACGCGTTCGCGCTGATGGGTCTGCGCCAGCTGTACTTCCTCATCGGCGGTCTGCTCAAGAAGCTGGTCCACCTCAGCTACGGCCTGTCGATCATCCTGGGCTTCATCGGCGTCAAGCTGGTGCTGCACGCGCTGCACGAGTCCGGGGTGCATGTCCCCGAGATCACCATCCCGGTCTCGCTCGGAGTCATCTGCTCCGTCCTGATCGTCACCACGATCACCAGCCTGCGGGCCTCCAGGAAGCAGGCGGAGGCCGAGGCGGCGCACACCGAGGGCGAAGGCGCCTCGAAGGACAGCATCGACGTCTGACCCCGGGCGAGGGACGGACAACCCCGAGAAGCGGTGCCCGGCGACGGCCGGCCACCGCTTCCGGCATGACCCGACGGGTTCCGGCACACTCCGGCACGCACGCCCCGATCCCTCGCGGCACGCCCCGCCCTCTCGGGCGGGCGGGGCCGACCGAGCCGGAATGCGAAGCCCGTACCGCTCTGCGACGATCACTGCATGATCGCTCGGCTCAGGCCGGTCATGACCCGGTGGACGTCCCTCGTGCCGGCGCTCGCGGTCGTGCTGCTGGTCCTGACCTGGGGCCGTGATCTGCCCGTCGCCGTCGTCGCCCTGCTCACCGTGGTCCTCGCGGGAGCGGTCCTGGCCGCCGTGCACCACGCGGAGGTCGTCGCGCACCGGGTCGGTGAACCCTTCGGCTCCCTGGTGCTCGCGGTCGCCGTGACCATCATCGAGGTCGCCCTCATCGTCACCCTGATGGCGGACGGCGGCGACAAGAGCTCGACCCTGGCCAGGGACACGGTCTTCGCCGCCGTGATGATCACCTGCAACGGCATCGTCGGCCTGTGTCTCCTCGTCGCGTCGCTGCGCCACGGCACGGCGATCTTCAACCCGGAGGGCACCGGCGCCGCCCTGGCGACCGTAGCCACCCTGGCCACGCTCAGCCTGGTCCTGCCGACCTTCACCACGAGCAGACCGGGACCGGAGTTCTCGGCGGTCCAGCTCACCTTCGCCGCACTGTCCTCGCTGATCCTGTACGGCCTGTTCGTGGCGACCCAGACCGTCCGGCACCGTGACTACTTCCTGCCCGTCAGCCGCCAGGGGGAGGTGATCTCCACCGACGACCACGCCGGCACCCCGACCGCCCGGACCGCACTGATCAGCCTCGCGCTGCTCGGCATGGCCCTGGTGGGGGTGGTCGGCCTGGCCAAGGGCGTCTCGCCCACGATCGAGTCCGGGGTGGAGGCGGCAGGACTGCACCACGCCGTCGTGGGCGTGATCATCGCGCTCCTCGTGCTCCTCCCCGAGACCATCGCCGCGCTGCGCTCCGCCCGCCGCGACCGGGTACAGACCAGCCTCAACCTCGCCCTCGGCTCAGCGATGGCCAGCATCGGACTGACCATCCCGGCCGTCGCCCTGGCCTCCGTGTGGCTGTCCGGACCGCTCGTCCTCGGTCTCGGAGCGACCCACACGGTGCTGCTCGCCCTGACGGTCGTGGTCAGTTCCCTCACGGTCGTACCGGGCAGGGCCACACCGCTCCAGGGAGGGGTGCACCTGGTGCTGTTCGCGGCGTACCTGGAGCTGGCGATCAACCCGTAGGGAGGTCGCGGCCTCCGCCGCCTCCCGCCGTCGCCCCGATCCTCACGCTGCCGCCTGCGTAGTCACGCTGCCGCCTCCGCCGCCTCCCGCCGTCATCCCGATCCTCACGCTGCCGCCTGCGTCGTCACCCCGCCTGCGCCGTCGGACACCAGCCGAGTCACCCCGTGGCCGCACCCGCACCCGTTTCCTTCGCAGCCGCCTCCTCCGCGCCCGCCTTGGTCGCCCCCGCCTCCACTCCCGGCTCCTCCCTCCCCGCCGCCCGTGCCGGCAGTGTCTCCGGCAGCAGGGCGAAGCAGCCGAGGCTGAGGAGTGCGACAGCGGTCAGGTAGGCGCCGACGGCCCAGGGGACGCGGCCGCCCTGTTCCGCGAAGGCCGTCGCCGCGATCGGCGTCACAGCGCCGCCCGCCACGCCCCCCAGGTTGTAGCCGACCGCCGCGCCGGTGCAGCGCACCCGCGGCTCGTACAGTTCCGGCAGGTACGCGGCGATCACCGCGAACATCGTGACGAACGAGACGAGCGCCCCCAGGAACCCCAGGAACATCGGCAGCGGCTCACCGGTCGCGAGGAGGGCGACCATCGGGAACATCCACAGGGCCGCCGCCGAGCACCCCACCAGGCAGAGCGGGCGTCGGCCGTAACGGTCGCCGAGGAGGGCGGCGAGGGGCGTCAGCGCTCCCTTCACCACCACCGCGGCCATGATGCAGGCCAGCATCACGGTACGGCTCACCCCCAGCCGCTCGGTCGCGTAGGCCAGGGACCACGTCGTCACCGCGTAGAAGATCGCGTACCCCACGGCGAGGGCGCCCGCAGTCAGCAGGACGAGCCGCCAGTGCGCGCGCACCACCTCGGCGAGCGGCACGCGCGCGTGGTCGCCGATCTCCAGAAACCGCGGGCTCTCGGGCAGCGACGACCTGAGCCACAGCCCGAGCAGTGCCAGCACCCCCGCCGCCCAGAACGGCACCCGCCACCCCCACTGCGCGAACTGCGCCTCGGTGAGCGTCGCGGACAGCACCAGCATCGCCCCGTTGGCCAGCACGAAGCCCACCGCCGGTCCGACCTGCGGGAAGCTCGACCACAGCCCACGCCGGTCGGCGGGAGCGTGCTCGGTGGTCAGCAGCACCGCCCCGCCCCACTCCCCGCCGAGCCCCAGCCCCTGCAGGAAGCGCAGCACGAGCAGCAGCACGGGCGCGGCCACTCCGATCGTGTCGTACGTCGGAACGCAGCCGACCGCGACCGTCGAGGCCCCGGTCAGCAGCAGGGAGGCGACGAGGACCGGCCGGCGTCCGCGCCGGTCCCCGACGTGCCCGAAGAGCATCGAGCCGAGCGGTCGTGCGACGAAGCCCACGCCGAACGTGCCGAAGGCGGCCAGTGTCCCTGTCAGGGGGGAGAACGTGGGGAAGAACAGCGGCCCCAGAACCAGTGCGGCCGCGGTGCCGTAGACGAAGAAGTCGTAGAACTCGATGGCCGTGCCGGCGAGCGAGGCGGCCGCGAGCCGTGGCATGGAGGGCGCCTGCGCGGTGCGTACGTCGTGCATGAAGCGTCAACCAGCCATCTCGGCGCCGGGTTACGGGCGGTCGTGCCGCGCCGGGGCCGTCGGGCTCAGTACGTGACGGTGATGCCCCGCCCCGGGCCGTCGACGCGGATCGTCCCGCCGTAGGGCAGGACGAGCTGGGGGTCCGTGTGACCGAAGTCGACGTCGAAGACGGCCAGGGTGTCGGGGGCGTACGCCCGCAGCGCGCGCTCCACCGCCTCGCGCTGTTCGGCGGCGTACCGTGCGGCGTCCTCGGGGCTGTGGGGGTGCTCGAAGGACCAGCTCTTGGGGCGGGCCATCAGCAGCGCCGGGAAACGGTGGAGGAGTCCGCGCTCGCCCATGTTGCGCAGGATCCGGAAGACCTCCGTGGCGCTCGGCAGCTCCTCCGAGGTCTCCAGGAACAGCACTCCGCCGTCGTACACGGACAGGTCCGGTGAGATCTCCCGGTCGGCCATCAGCAGCCAGGACAGGATCTCCAGGTTGCCGCCCCAACCGCGGCCCTCCACCACGCGGTCGGCGTTCCGCCAGGTCCAGCCGGTGCCGGGCCGGGTCTGCGGCTCAGCCTCGAACGTCGCCGGGTCCGCCCAGTCGCGGTCCACGTCGTTCCAGCGCTCGGCGGGCCGCAGCGCGTAGGCGCCCGAGGTGAACAGCGCGGCCCGCAGGGACTCCAGGGTGAGCGGGTTCATGGCTCCCGGACGTCCGAGCTCGACCATCACGCTCCCGCCGTGGTAGCCGACGATGCCGGTGTTGTAGAGGTAGGCCAGCAGGTTCGTGTTGTCGCTCGTGCCGAAGAAGGGCTTCGGGTGGGCGCGGATCAACTCCCGGTCCAGCAGCGGCAGGACGGTGATCTGGTCGTCACCGCCGATCGAGGCGAAAACCGCCGTGACGTCCGGGTCGGCGAAGGCCGCGTGGAGGTCGTCCGCCCGCTGCTGCGGCGTCGCGCCCAGCTTCCGCGTCGTCGGGTACTCGACCGGTATGAGGCCGAACTCCTCGCGCAGCCGCTCCAGGCCGAGGTCGAAGGGGCGCGGGAAGAGCTCGGGCAGCCCGCTCGCGGGCGAGATGACGGCCACGCGGTCACCGGGCGAGGGCTTGGGAGGGTACGAAGGCGTCGTCATGCCCGGAGGGTACGGCCTCCTGCGCTGCGGTTTCACCGTGATAAACCGGGTCCCGAGCGGCGGTCCCCGACGGACCGCTCACCGCCGAACGGACCGGAGGAACCGTGCCCCGCACCCTGGCCCACGCCCCGATCATGATGCTCAACGGCCCCAACCTGAACCTTCTGGGGCAGCGCCAGCCGGAGATCTACGGATCCGACACGCTCGCCGACGTCGAGACGATGTGTGCCGCGGCCGCGGCCGCGCACGGCGGCACGGTGGACTTCCGGCAGTCCAACCACGAGGGAGTACTGGTCGACTGGATCCACGAGGCACGCCTGAACCACTGCGGGATCGTGATCAACCCGGGCGCCTACTCGCACACGTCGGTCGCGATCCTGGACGCGCTCAACACCTGCGACGGGCTGCCGGTGATCGAGGTCCACGTGTCCAACATCCATCGGCGGGAGGCGTTCCGGCACCACTCGTACGTCTCCCTGCGCGCCGACGGCGTCATCGCGGGCTGCGGGGTGCAGGGGTACGTGTTCGGGGTCGAGCGTGTCGCCGCGCTGGCGGGCACGGGGAAGGCCGACGCGTGAGTCCGCGCGCGTAAGGACCGCCATCCCTGAAAGCCGCCCCTTACCGACATGACGGTCGGCCTCCGGGAGCACGCCCCGTGCAGACGGACGCCGTTCAGGGGCCCGCCCCTCACAGGCGGCCGGCCTCCACGATCCGTCGCAGGAAGCGCTGGGTGCGTTCCTCCCGCGGGTCGCCGAAGACCTGCGCGGCCGTGCCCCGCTCCAGCACCACCCCTGCGTCCAGGAAGCAGACCTGGTCGGCGACCTCGCGGGCGAAACCCATCTCGTGCGTGGCCAGCACCATGGTCATGCCGTCGTCCTTGAGGTCGCGGACCACGTTCAGGACCTCGCCGACCAGCTCGGGGTCGAGGGCCGCGGTGATCTCGTCGAGCAGCAGCAGCCGGGGGCGCACGGCGAGAGCGCGCACGATGGCGACCCGCTGCTGCTGGCCGCCGCTGAGCCGGTCGGGGTACTCGCCCGCCTTTCCGCCGAGCCCGAGCCGCTCCAGCAGCTCGTGGGCGCGTTCCTCGGCCTCCGCGCGGGTGACGCCGTGCACACGGCGCGGGGCCAGCGTGACGTTCTGCAGCACGGTCATGTGCGGAAACAGGTTGTACGCCTGGAACACCACGCCGATCCGGCGCCGTACCGCGTCCTGGTCGACGCTCGGGTCGGTGATCTCCTCGCCGTCCAGCCAGATCGCGCCGTCGTCGATGTCCTCGAGCAGGTTGGCGCAGCGCAGCAGCGTCGACTTGCCGGAGCCGGAGGCGCCGATCAGCGCGGTCACGGTGTGCGGGGCGACGTCCAGGTCGACGTCCCGCAGGACGACCGAGCCGCCGAACGTCTTGCGGACCGACTCCATCCGCAGGACGGGGGAGCCGCCGGGGGAGGCGGGCGTGTCGCTCATGTCGTTCCTCCCTGGGCGCGCTGACGGTCCATCCGGGCCGTCACCCAGTCCGTGAACCGCGTCATCGGGATCGTCAGTGCCACGAAGACGAGCCCCGCGACGACGTAGGGCGTGTAGTTGAGGCTGCGGCCCACGATGATGTCCGCGGCGCGCACGGCGTCGATCGCACCGCCGATCGACACCAGACCCGTGTCCTTCTGCAGGGACACCAGGTCGTTCAGCAGTGGTGGCACCTGGCGGCGCACCGCCTGCGGCAGCACGACGTACCGCAGCGCCTGCCGGTTGCTCAGGCCCAGTGAGCGGGCAGCCGCGCGCTGCGAGGGGTGCACGGACTCGATGCCGGCGCGGAACACCTCGGCGACGTACGCCGAGTACGTCAGCGTCAGCGCCGTCCCGCCGAGGAGTACCGGGTCCACGGTCACGCCCTGGAGCCGCAGTGCCGGGACGCCCAGCACCACGATCATCAGGTTGATGATCAGCGGCAGTCCCCGGAAGAAGTCCGTGTACGCCGCCGCCAGCACCCGCAGGGGGAAGAACACCGGGCCGCGCAGGGTGCGGGCCACGGCGATGAGCATGCCGAGGACCAGGACGGCGGCACCGCACACGAGCAGCAGCCGGACGTTCAGCCAGAGGCCTTCCAGGACCTTGGGCAACGCCTCGCGCGCGTACTGCCCGTCGAAGAACGTCTCCTTGGTGCGCGGCCAGCCGGGCGCGCCGACGACGACCAGGTAGAGGACGGCACCGGTGACCAGCGTCGAGAGCGCGGCGATCGCCGTGGCGCGGCGGGCCCGCCTGCGCCTGAAACGCTCGCGGTCCAGCCGCCGCTGCGAGGGGACGTACCCGTCGTCCCCGCCGCCCGTCCCGGCCCCGGACGCGTCGCCCCTGTCGTCCGCGCCCTCCGGGCCGGACTCCTGCTTGACGACCGTCACTTGAGCACCGGCGCGTCGACGGCGTCGGACAGCCACCGCTGCTCGAGCTCGGCCAGGGTGCCGTTGGCGCGGAGGGTGTCCACGGCGCTCGTCACGCACGCGGTGAGCGCGCTGCCCTTGTCGAGGACGAGCCCGAACTGCTCCGGAGCCCCGCCCTGGTTCTCGAACTGTCCGACGATCTCGGCGTCCGTCACCTCGGCGGCCGTGATGTAGAACGCGGTCGGCAGGTCGGTGACGATGGCGTCCACCTGGCCGTTCCGCAGCGCCGACTTGGCCTGGTCGTTCTTCGCGTAGACGGCCGCGGCCGTCGTCGGCTTCACCACGTCGTCGATGTAGTCCAGGCTCGTCGTGCCCACCTGGGCGCCCAGCTTGAGACCCCTGAGGTCCGCGATGCCGGTGGCGCGCGCGGCCTTCGACCCCTTCAGCGCGATGACCGCCTGGCGCACGTCGTAGTAGCCCGACGAGAAGTCGACGGCCTTCTTGCGCTCGTCACTGATCGACACCTGGTTGATGTCGAAGTCGAAGGTCTTCTCCCCGGGGGCGAAGGCCTTGTTGAACGGCACGCTCTGCCAGACCACGGCGCCCTTGTCGTAGCCGAGTTGCTCGGCGACGGCGTACGCCACGGCCGACTCGAAGCCCTGGCCGCCGGCGGGCTTGTCGTCCTTGAACCACGGCTCGTACGCGGGCGTGTCGGTGGCGATCGTCAGCTTGCCGGCGGTCTTGGTGGGCAACGCGCCCTCGGCGCATGCGTTCCCGGTCGAACCGGACGGAGCGGAGGCCGCCTTCTCCTCCGGCTGCGGAGCACAGCCGACGGCGGTGGCGAGGAGGGCAACGGCGACGCCGGCGACGGCGCGGCGCAGGACACGAGGGGCAGGGCGCATGGCGGGAGAGTGGCAGCGAACGCCGCGTTTGTCGAGGTCACACCATGGTCTGTCCGCATGGTGGGAACGGGTGTTGCGGGCGTGTGAACGCGGCCGGAAGAGGCTCGCCCGGGCCGCCGGCCGAGGGCGGGGAACGGCGGCCGGCGGCCCGTTGCCGAGCGGGAGCCGTCATCCCGCGCGGGGCTGCCATCAGTTGACCGCGCAACAACGCGGGCGGGGAGCCCGCGTGGAACGCCAGTGCGTGCACATCATTCACACGGGGCGCGCGACCGCCCGTGCGCCCCCTGGTTCACCACCCGCGCGCATGCCACTCCGGCAGGTGCGGTCGTTCGGCGCCCAGTGTGGTGTCGTCGCCGGGGCCCGGATAGACCCAGGTCTCGTCCGGGAGCACGGCGAAGATCTTCGTCTCGACGTCGTGGATGAGGCCGGCGAAGGCGTCGGGGTCCTTGCGCGTGTTGCCCACGCCCCCCGGGAACGCCGCAGCACGTGCCAACACACGAGGTCACGGCGGCGCGTAGACCTACGGGCCGTGTCTCCGCGGCGTCGAAGTGGGCCGACCGCATCAGATGCCTGTGCAACGAGGCCGGCCGTGCCCTTCTCAGTGGTGGCGCGGGCGAGGCAGCAAGGCGAACGCGCTCTCCGCAATCGAGGTCAGGCGGGCGGGACTGTGGCCGTACGCGCCTACGACATCGGTCCCGCGGATGATGGTCAGCAGAAGGTAGGCGAGGTCGTCGGGATCCGCGTCGGGGTCGATGTCGCCGTTGCGCTGTGCCGCTCGCACGCACTCGGCCACCGCCGTGGCGACCACGGAGAAGCAGTCGTTGGCCAGGCGTTCCACCTCGGCGTCGGAGGCGCCGATCTCCAGGGCCATCTTGGCGGCGAAGCAGGCCGCCGCCGCCCGGTCAGGGGCGGGGGGTACGTCGGCGGCGAGTGGCACCCCGTGGACGGCGCGGAGCAAGTACCCGTGCAGTCGTTCCAGGGCGCTCTCGTCCGGTCCGGCGAGCGCCTTCGGCGCAAACTGCCCCAGCCGGGCGAAGTAGCTGGCCATCGCCTCCAGCAGCACGCCGTGCTTGCCGTCGAACGCGGCATAGAGGCTGCCGCGGCCCAGGCCGGTGGCGGCGCTGATGTCGTCGACGCTCGTGCCGTTGTAGCCCGAGGCGCGGAACTGCCGCTCGGCCGCATGGAGGACGTGGTCGCGGTCGAAGCTTCGTGGTCTCGCCATACATAGAAGGTAAAGCCGACCTGCCGTTCTTGACAACTCAGTACAGAACTACCTAGGTTTCGGACTGTTCAGTACACAACCATCCTGGGCGCACCGGACAGGGTGCGTGTACGCCTGGCGCGATGGAGAGCAGCCCATGCCTCTGCACTCCTCCGCGCCGCCCAGCATGGCGACGCCTTCCAGGCGGGCAAGGCCCGGTCCGATCCTCGCGATCGTGGCGACGGCGAGTTTCATCGCCGGACTGGATCTGTGCATCACGAACCACGGGCTGTCCTCGGCGCGGGGCACTTCCTGCACCTCGAACAGCCCAAGACGGTCGCCGACCACATCCTCGGCTTCCTGAACAGCTGACCCCCTCCAACCACCCAGAACTCGAAGGGCCGACCGAACCATGACTGACAAGGAAAAGCAGGAGGCCATCGCTGTGGCGACTCCTCCGTACGCGAGCGACGCACTGGCCGAGGGGACCGTCGACGCGGTGGTGATCGGCGGGGGCGCCGCGGGCCTGAACGGTGCACTGATCCTCGCCCGCTCCCGCCGCTCGGTCGTCGTGATTGACAGCGGCTCCCCGCGCAACGCGCCCGCCAAGGCCCTGCACGGCCTCATCGCCCTGGACGGCACCCCGCCGCCCGAAATCTTTCGACGGGGCCGGGAGCAGGTGCGCCAGTACGGCGGACGCGTCGTGTTCGGCGAGGTGGTCTCGGCCGAGTCCGCCGCCCCGTCGGCGGACGGGGACCTGCGGTTCACCGTCACCCTGGCCGACGGCCGCAGCATCACCGCCCGCCGCATCCTGGTGGCCACCGGCCTCACGGATGTACTGCCACAGGTGCCCGGGCTCGCCGAGCACTGGGGGCACAGTGTGGTGCACTGCCCGTACTGCCACGGCTGGGAGGTGCGCGACGAGCCCATCGGCATCCTCGCCACCGGCCAGGCCTCCATCGGCCACGCGCTTCTCTTCCGTCAGCTGACCGAGGACCTGACCTACTTCACCCACGGCACCGACCTGGACGAGGACAGCCGCGCCCGCTTCGCCGCCCGCGGCATCCGCGTCATCGACACCCCGGTCACCGAGGTCGTCAACGACGAGGACGGTGCCCTCGCCGGGGTGCGCCTGGCCGACGGCCAGGTCGTGGCCCGCCGCGTCCTCGCGGTCGGCCCGCAGATGCAGGCCCGCACCCGGGGTCTGGAAGGTCTGGGCCTGCCGGTGCAGGACCTCCCGAACAACATGGGCCGCGGTTTCGTCTCCGGCATCGCCGGCGCCACCGAGGTGCCGGGTGTGTGGGTGGCCGGCAACGCCACCGATCCGGTCGCCCAGGTCGGGGCCTCCGCAGCGGCCGGCGCACTGGCCGGCGCCGACATCAACAGGATGCTGGCCATCGCGGACACCGACGCGGCCCTCCAGGGGATCGCCGAGGCCAGCCCACAAGGCGCCACAGGGTGATCTTGAAGTCTGAGATTTCAGCCCGTCGCCCGCTCGCCTCATGGGCAATCAAGTGATTCCGCTCGTCCGCCCCGTCCCCCTCAGGAGCTATTGATGTCCTTCCTTGTGAACACCCCCGTGGAGAAAATGGCCGGGCCTTACGCGCGGCGCTGGTGGGCGCTACTCGTGCTGTGTCTGAGCCTGCTGATCACGGTGATGGCGAACACCTCGCTGATCGTCGCCGCCCCCGACATGACCACCGACCTGGGCCTGAGCAGCAGTGATCTGCAGTGGGTCGTCGACAGCTACACCGTTCCGTACGCGGCGCTGATGCTGGTGCTGGGCGCGATCGGCGACAAGTACAGCCGGCGCGGCGCGCTGGTGCTGGGGCTGTTGATCTTCGCGGGCGGTTCGGTGATGGGGAGCCTGGTCGACGAGACCTCGCTGGTCATCGCGGCCCGCGCGATCATGGGTGTCGGTGCCGCGGTCGTGATGCCGGCCACGCTGTCCTTGGTGGTCGCGACCTTCCCCCGGAGCGAGCGGGCCAAGGCCATCACCGCCTGGGCCGCGACCTCCGGGGTGGCGGTAGCCGTCGGCCCGCTGGTCTCCGGCTGGCTGCTCGAGGACCACGCCTGGGGCTCGACCTTCCTGATCAACGTGCCGATCGCCGTCCTCGCCGTGTTCGGCGCGCTCGCCCTGGTACCGCCGTCCAAGGCGGAGGGCATGGGCCGGATCGACTACGTCGGAGGTCTGCTGTCGATCGTCTCCGTCGGCTCTCTGATCTACGCCGCCATCGAGGGCCCGCACTCCGGCTGGGGCGTCGGCCCCGTCACCGCCGCCGTGGTCGCCGGTGCCGGTCTGGTCGCCTTCGTCGCCTGGGAGCTGCGGCACCCGCACCCGATGCTGGACGTCCGAAAGTTCGCGCTGCGGCCCTTCACCGGCTCGATGCTCGCGGTGATGTTCTTCTTCTTCGGTATGTTCGCCGTGATCTACTACTCGACGCAGTTCCTGCAGTTCGTCCTCGGCTACGGCGCCCTGGACACGGGCGTACGGCTGCTGCCGCTGGGCGGTGCGGTGTTCCTCGGGTCCGCGGTGACCGGGATACTCACCCCGAAGCTGGGGGCGAAGGTGATGGTCGTGACCGGCTTGGCCGTCGGCACGGCGGGCATGTTCCTGCTCACCCAGATCGACAAGGGGGCGACGTACGGGGACTTCCTGGCGCCGCTGATGATGCTGGGCCTCGCGCTCGGACTGAGCATCTCCCCGGCGACCGACACGATCATGGGCTCCTTCCCCGAGTCCGAGCTGGGCGTCGGCGGCGGTGTCAACGACACCGCGCTGGAGCTGGGCGGGGCGCTGGGCATCGCGGTACTGGGCTCGCTGCTGGGCACGGCCTACCGGGACGAGCTGACCGACCTGGTGGGCAACCGGCTCCCGGCGGAGGCGATGGAGACCGCCAAGGACTCGGTCGGCGCCGGCCTGGCCGTCGCGGAGCGGGTCGCGCAGGATCCCTCCGCCGGGCCCCAGCAGGCCCAGGCCGCCGTGGACGCCGTCCACCAGGCCTTCGCCCACGGAGTCGCCCAGACCAGCCTCATCGGCGGGGTCATCATGGCCGCCGGAACACTGATCGTCCTCGCGGTCCTGCCGGGCCGGCGCGGGTTCGCGAGGAAGAGCGCCGAGCCGGGGGCCGGGACGACGGCGAGCGAGGCGGTGACTGTGCGGGAGCACACCGGGTCCACCCGCTAGATCGCCGGCGGGGCGTCCACTGGATCGCCGGGGACGCGTCCGCCGGATCGCCCGCCAGGCGCGTCGGGCAGGAGCCCCGGCGGCGCGAGACGTGCAGGGCGCGGGCGTGGTCCACGGTCCACGGCCACGCGGATCCTCTGCCGGAACACCTCACCGTCCTCGGCCTCCGGGCCGCCCCGGGGCTCTTCTCCGGGGCGGCCCGGAGGCCAAGGGCCGTGAGGTGACAGCGGCGGTCGCAGCCCGCTTGAGCGCGGCCTCCAGCTGCGTGCGGGTGTTTCGGGCCCGCAGTACGGCTGGGAGCCGAAGGGATGGATTGCGGAGAAGTAGGAGGTTCCGCTGCCTGCCAGGTGAACCCGGCCCGGCAGACCGCAGCCCATGCAACAGTCCCCCTGGTCATGGCGGTCACTGCTGCCGGCGTCGGTGACGGTGCTCTGGAGGCCACCGTCCGTGGGGCATGACCCTCCCGAGCGCGGAACGGGCCTGAACGCGCGACCGCCCCCGCTTCGGTTTCGAAACAGGGGCGGTCGGCGTTGGACGGTTACCAGCCTCGTGCGCGCCACTCCGCAAGGTGGGGCCGCTCCGTGCCGATGGTGGTGTCGTTGCCGTGGCCGGGATAGATCCAGGTCTCGTCCGAAAGGACGTCGAACAGCTTGGTCTCCAGGCCGCCCATCAGGGAGTTGAACTCCTCCGGACGTGTTGTCCGACCAGGACCCCCCGGGAAGAGACAGTCGCCCGTGAACACGTGCGGATGTCCGTGCGGGTCGTCGTAGACGAGGGCGATCGAGCCGGGTGTGTGTCCGACCAGATGGCGCGCGGTGAGCTTCACGCGGCCCACCCGCACGACGTCCCCGTCGTCGAGCGGGACGTCGGTCGGCACGGGGATGCCCTCGGCGTCGTCCCGTCCGGCGTACGTACGCGCGCGCGTGGCCGCCACGACCTCGGCGAGCGCCTGCCAGTGGTCGCCGTGCCGGTGGGTGGTGACGACGGACGCGATGCCGTCGTCCCCGATCATGCCGAGCAGGGTCTCCGCGTCGTTGGCCGCGTCGATCAGCAGTTGCTCGTCCGTGGCCCGGCAGCGCAGCAGATAGGCGTTGTTGTCCATCGGACCCACCGCGATCTTGGTGATCATCAGGTCCTTCAGCTCGTGCACGTCGGCCGGCCCGCCGACCCGCACCTCTCCGCTGTACGTCATGACGGCAGCCTATAGCGGCCTTGCACCATGAGCGCCTGATCAGGTCGCGCGGCCGAGGCGGGCGGAGTGCAAGGACCCCTACAGCGGGGGCAGCGCCGGGAGCGGCCCGCCGGCGACGGTCAGCGCCGATCCGTCGCGCCGTCCGGCGAGCCAGCCGAGGAGGTCGGCCGGGGTGCCCGTCACGGTCACCTCGGGGGCGTCGGCCGCCCTGCCGGTGGCCCACGCGCGCGTGCCGTCCGTGAGGCGGGTGGGCGGCACGTCCGGGTGACCGGTGAAGCGCTCAGCGAGGAACTCGATCTCCCGCTCGGTGAACTCCTCCGGAAGATCCTCCAGCTCGTAGCCGATGCCGAGGTCCACGTGGTGCAGTTCGACCTCCACCCACCGCCGGAACGGCACCCGGGACGCCGAGTCGGTGACCCCGTTGCGCAGGGCCACCGTGCGCGACCAGTCCGCGGGCGCCGCACCGGCCTCCTGGAAGCGGGCCGCGCTCTCGCGCACGTCCGCGAGCTGCACGTCCAGGGGGCGCGGGGCGTCCCGCTCGATGTCGGCGTCCCGGACCGTCGCGTCGGCGTACATGGGCCGGCCCTCGAGGACGTTCACCAGGGCGTCGGCGTTGCGCGCCACGTGGGCGAGGACATGACCGCGGCTCCAGCCGGGAAGGCGGGACGGCTCGGCCGTCGACGCGTCGTCCAGTTTGCCGACCGCGGTGAGCAGCCGGTCGGTCGCCTCGCGTACAGACACCAGGTCATGAGCGTGATCAGTCATGGTACTGACCCTAGTCCCGCCACCCCTTCGGGTGAAGGTGGCGGAACCGCGGCCGCAAATCGAAAGCACGTGCTATATGGTCGGTGGCGGCGTCGGGCATGCTGGATGGCCGGGGATTGTTGTGAACCGGTGAATGCCGACCGGCGTTGTCAGTGGCTCCCCCTAGTCTGGGAACGACGGGGGCCCCGCCCCTGTCACTTCTCTCAAGAAAGGTGCGGACCGGCGTGGCCGACCGTCTCATCGTCCGTGGCGCGCGCGAGCACAACCTCAAGAATGTCTCGCTCGACCTGCCGCGCGACTCGCTCATCGTCTTCACGGGCCTGTCGGGGTCGGGCAAGTCCTCGCTGGCCTTCGACACCATCTTCGCCGAGGGCCAGCGGCGCTACGTGGAGTCGCTCTCCTCGTACGCCCGCCAGTTCCTCGGCCAGATGGACAAGCCCGACGTCGACTTCATCGAGGGCCTCTCCCCGGCGGTCTCGATCGACCAGAAGTCGACCTCGCGCAACCCGCGCTCCACGGTCGGCACCATCACCGAGGTCTACGACTACCTGCGTCTGCTCTTCGCGCGCATCGGCAAGCCGCACTGTCCCGAGTGCGGCCGTCCCATCTCGCGCCAGTCGCCGCAGGCCATCGTCGACCGGGTCCTGGAGCTGCCGGAGGGGAGCCGCTTCCAGGTGCTGTCGCCGCTGGTGCGCGAGCGCAAGGGCGAGTTCGTCGACCTCTTCGCCGACCTCCAGACCAAGGGCTACTCCCGCGCGCGCGTGGACGGCGAGACGATCCAGCTGTCCAGCCCGCCCACGCTGAAGAAGCAGGAGAAGCACACCATCGAGGTGGTCGTCGACCGCCTCACGGTGAAGGAGTCCGCCAAGCGCCGGCTCACCGACTCCGTGGAGACCGCCCTCGGCCTGTCCGGCGGCATGGTCGTGCTCGACTTCGTCGACCTCCCCGAGGACGACCCCGAGCGCGAGCGCATGTACTCCGAGCACCTTTACTGCCCGTACGACGACCTCTCCTTCGAGGAGCTCGAGCCCCGCTCCTTCTCCTTCAACTCGCCCTTCGGCGCCTGCCCCGAGTGCACCGGCATCGGCACGCGCATGGAGGTCGACCCCGAGCTGATCGTGCCCGACGAGGACAAGTCCCTCGACGAGGGCGCCATCCACCCCTGGTCGCACGGCCACACCAAGGACTACTTCGGCCGCCTGATCGGTGCCCTCGCGGACGCGCTGGGATTCCGGACGGACATCCCCTTCGCGGGTCTGCCGCAGCGCGCCAAAAAGGCCCTGATGTACGGCCACAAGACCCAGATCGAGGTCCGTTACCGCAACCGCTACGGACGCGAGCGCGTGTACACGACGCCCTTCGAGGGCGCCGTCCCGTTCGTCAAGCGCCGGCACGGCGAGGCCGAGAGCGACGCCAGCCGCGAGCGCTTCGAGGGCTACATGCGTGAGGTGCCCTGCCCCACGTGTGAGGGCACCCGCCTGAAGCCGATCGTCCTCGCGGTGACGATCATGGAGAAGTCCATCGCCGAGGTCTCCGCCATGTCCATCAGCGACTGCGCGGACTTCCTGGGCGAGCTCAAGCTGAGCGCCCGCGACAAGAAGATCGCCGAGCGCGTCCTGAAGGAGGTCAACGAGCGGCTGCGGTTCCTGGTCGACGTCGGCCTGGACTACCTCTCGCTCAACCGCGCGGCCGGCACGCTCTCCGGCGGCGAGGCCCAGCGCATCCGCCTGGCCACCCAGATCGGCTCCGGTCTCGTCGGCGTCCTCTACGTCCTCGACGAGCCGTCCATCGGCCTGCACCAGCGCGACAACCACCGGCTGATCGAGACCCTCGTGCGGTTGCGCGACATGGGCAACACGCTCATCGTCGTCGAGCACGACGAGGACACCATCAAGGTCGCCGACTGGGTCGTCGACATCGGCCCCGGCGCCGGCGAGCACGGCGGCAAGGTCGTCCACAGCGGCTCCCTGAAGGAACTGCTCGCCAACGCCGAGTCGCAGACCGGCCAGTACCTGTCGGGCAAGAAGGCCATCCCGCTGCCCGACATCCGGCGCCCGCTGGACCCGTCCCGGCAGCTCACGGTGCACGGCGCCCGGGAGAACAACCTCCAGGACATCGACGTCTCGTTCCCGCTGGGGGTCTTCACCGCCGTCACCGGCGTGTCCGGCTCCGGCAAGTCGACGCTGGTCAACGACATCCTGTACACGCACCTGGCCCGCGAACTGAACGGCGCGAGGAACGTGCCCGGGCGGCACACGCGCGTGGACGGCGACGATCTCGTCGACAAGGTCGTGCACGTCGACCAGTCGCCGATCGGCCGCACCCCCCGGTCGAACCCGGCGACGTACACCGGCGTCTTCGACCACGTCCGCAAGCTGTTCGCCGAGACGACCGAGGCCAAGGTCCGCGGCTACCAGCCCGGCCGCTTCTCCTTCAACGTCAAGGGCGGCCGCTGCGAGAACTGCTCGGGCGACGGCACGATCAAGATCGAGATGAACTTCCTCCCGGACGTCTACGTCCCGTGCGAGGTCTGCCACGGCGCCCGCTACAACCGGGAGACCCTGGAGGTCCACTACAAGGGCAAGTCCATCGCCGACGTGCTGAACATGCCGATCGAGGAGGCGATGCACTTCTTCGAGGCGGTCCCCGCGATCTCCCGGCACCTGAAGACGCTGAACGACGTGGGTCTCGGCTACGTCCGGCTCGGCCAGTCCGCGACCACCCTGTCCGGCGGCGAGGCCCAGCGCGTCAAGCTCGCCAGCGAGTTGCAGCGCCGCTCCACCGGTCGCACGGTCTACGTCCTGGACGAGCCGACCACGGGCCTGCACTTCGAGGACATCAGCAAGCTGCTGAAGGTGCTCTCCGGCCTGGTCGACAAGGGCAACACGGTCATCGTCATCGAGCACAACCTCGATGTGATCAAGACGGCCGACTGGGTGGTCGACATGGGCCCCGAGGGCGGCGCGGGCGGCGGTCTCGTCGTCGCCGAGGGCACACCGGAGGAGGTCGCGGGCGTACCCGCCAGCCACACCGGCAAGTTCCTGCGCGAGATCCTCGGCGCCGACCGCATCAGCGACGCGGCACCGGTGAAGGCCCCGCGCAGGACGGCCGCCAAGAAGACGGTCGCGGCCAGGTCGACGGCGAGGAAGTCGGCGACCGCCCGGACGTCCGCCGACGACAAGGCGACCCACAAGGCGACCGACACGGCAGCCGCGACGAAGAAGGCCACCGCGAAGAAGACGACGCGGGCCCGCAAGGCCTGAGCCGACGGCCGAGGGAGAAGACGAACCAGCACGGCGCCCCGCGGGAATCCCGCGGGGCGCCGTCCGTCACACCCGCCCGGCGAGAACCCGCTCGGCGAGGGGCCTGGTCGTAGGGAACCCGGTCGGCGAGAGACGTGCCCACCGAGAACCCGCTCGGCGAAGGATCTGCTCGGCGAGAACCGCTCGGCGGGGGACCTGCTCGTCGAGGACGACCGGCTTGCCGGAGCGGGGCCGCCCCTGCCGACCGCCCGTCGCCACCCGCTAGATCGCGCCAAGTTCGAAGGCGAACGGAGGTTCGGCGCCCGCCCGGGAACAGGTGATCGCCGCCGCACGGGCCGCGAACCGCAGCAGCCGCTCCCAGCCCTCGCGGCCCAGCGACTCCAGCGCCGCCGGGGACAGGGCGTCCCGCATCGCCAGGCCGTGCAGCAGTGCCGCGTTCACGGTGTCGCCGGCGCCGATGGTGTCCACGACGTCGACCTTCTCGCCCGCGGCCGGGTATGCGCCGCCGTCCCGGGTGTAGGCGGTCAGACCGTCACCGCCGTGCGTGATCACGACCACCGAGGGACCCGCGGACAGCCACTCGTGCGGGGTGCCGCCCAGCCACAGGGCGTCCTCTTCGGAGAGCTTGAGGAGCGACACCGATGGCAGCCAGCTCTTGAAACGCGCCCGGTAGGCGTCGGCGTCGGGGATCAGCCCCGGCCGGATGTTCGGGTCGAGCGTGGTGAACACCCCCTGGGCGGCGGCGGTGCGCAACAGCTCCTCGTAGGCGCTCGCACCCGGCTCCAGGACCAGCGAGCAGGTGCCGAAGGAGACCGCCCGGGTATCGGGGGGCAGGGCGGCCGGGACCGTGAAGAGGCGGTCGGCGGTGCCCTCGACGTAGAAGGAGTAGGCGGCCGAGCCGCTCGCGTCGACCGTGGCGACGGCGAGCGTGGTGGGCTCGGTGCCGCGCTGGACGGCCGAGACGTCCACGCCCGCGTCCCGCAGTCCGTCCAGCAGGGCCTCGCCGAAGGCGTCGTGGGAGACGCGGGAGCAGAAGGCGGTGGGGGAGCCGAGACGGCCGAGGGCCACGGCCGTGTTGTAGGGGCCGCCGCCCAGGGCCGGCTTCAGCCCCGCCAGGGCACCCGTGCCCTGCGGTACCAGATCGATCAGGGCCTCACCGGCGACGACGATCACGGGGCGCTTCCTTTCTCACGGTGCTCGGACTGCTGGGACTGTCGGGACTGCTCGTGGCGCGCGGGCGGCTCGGACCGCTCCGGCCCCCCGGTGTGGGGCCGCCGGTCCGGGCAGCCGCAGGACGTGCGGTGGACGAACGCGCAGGGGAGCCGCACGGTCCGGGCGGGCCGGTGGGGGCGGCGAGGCGTTCGACGTCGGCACGGGTTGCGGGCGAGGTGGGCGAGAAGTCCGCGGGGGTCGGCGGACGGGGCGGTGATCAGGCCGTCCGCGCGGCGTTCGCGCAGCAGCCGGACGACCTTGCGCTCGTGCACGCGGTCGTGGTGCGGATCGGTGATCAACAGGCTGTAGCCCTGCGCGAGGGCCGCGGCCTCGAAGCCCTGGAGGATCTCGGTGGAGGAGGGGCTGCTGATCGCCGACACGGCGAGGCCGGGGGAGCGGGTGCGCGAGGTCACCAGGGAGCGGGCGAGGGTGTTGGGCGGGCAGCCGAGCTCGTCCATGGCGTCGAGGACGGCCCTGACGGGTGTGGGGCAGCACCCGCCGCGTGTCGTTGAGGACGTGCGAGACGGTCGCGAGGGAGACACCGGCGTGCCGGGCGACGTCGGCCATGGTCGGCATCTTCCGTCCCCTCCTCGGCCGTGGCGGTTCTTCAGGCGGGAAGTTATCGCACCACGGACGGCACGTAGACGTTTGCGCAAGCGCTTACGTCACCGGGTCCCGCGCCCACCCTCTGAAGGCGTACAGCTCGATCTGCACGCACGCGGGGTGCCCGTACCGCTCGATCTGCACGCACGCGGGGTGCCCGGTCAACAAGCTCGACGGGACGACGTTGATCTGTCCCTGCCACGGCAGTGAGTTCGACGCCACGATCGGCGAGGTGCTGAGGGGACCGGCGACCGAGCCGTTGAACGCGCTGCCGGTCAGGGCCGAGAACGGCCGGATCGTCGCAGGCCCGGGCGCCGTCTGATCCGGCGGATGGACCGCCGCGGGCCCGGGCGCCTGATCCGGCGTGTTCGGCCGTGGCCGTCCGGCGCGGGACGGACCCGCCGCGGCCGGTCCGCCCAGGCAGCCCCCGTCACTCCCAGTCCCACCCGATCCCCACCCTCCCCGAGCGCACCCGCGGCTCGACGAGGTGGACCGACCGGTGGCGTCGGCTGAGGGCCAGTTCCTGGTGGCCGCTGCGCGGTGCGGCCGCCGAGTGCTGGGTGAAGCGGTGGCAGCGGACCGGGAGGGCGTGCTCGTCGAAGCTGATCTGCAGGGCGTACTGCCCGCCCGGCGCCCCGAAACCGCGGACGTACTCGCGGGTGGCGTCGGCGGTGCCGTCCTCGAAGCCGTAGCGGAAGAGGAACGTGTCACCGGCCCGCAGGCGGGTGTCGAAGAGGAACTCGGCCACGAGCACACCGGTGTCGTGGTGCCGGCGGACGCGGCCCGCGCGGCAGTTCTCCAGGGCGTGCACCGTCATCCGCTCCGGCGCGCACCCGGGGTCGCCGTGGTGGACGGCGACGAAGCGGTCGACGCCGTCGCGGTGGGCGCGCACGATGTGCTGGGACTCCCGCCCCAGGAGCTCGCGTCGCGCGCCGACGCGGACGCGTTCGTGGTGACCGAGGGTGTGCAGCCCGTCGTCGGGAGGGCACTGGAGTTCGAGCAACAGCCGCTCCAGGGCGTCCGAGGCCTCCAGGAACGAGCGGTAGGAGCGGCCCGTCGGCCGCCCCTCGGCCGCCTCGGCGTCGTCCGCCGTCAGCAGCCGGATCAGCGACTCGTCGGGCAGGTGCAGAATCTCCTCCAGCGCCCGGACGGCCCGCAGCGACTCGGGGCGCTGCGGGCGCCGGGCGCCCTGCTGCCAGTAGCTCAGGCTGGTCACGCCGACTCTCACCCCGTGGCGCGACAGGTGGTGCTGGACGCGCTGCAGGGGCAGCCCGCGCGCGGCGATCGCCGCGCGCAGGGCGACGTGGAAGGGACCGCCTCGCAGGGCCGCGTCCAGGTCTGCGGCGACGGCGATGTCGGTGGCGGCGTCCGCGTGCTGAGGGGCCTGCGGCATGCAGAGGCCTTTCTGTGAATGCTCACGACGGCTGGTCGGACCGTTCGCGCGGCGCCACCGGGTCCCCCCGGTGGCGCCCATGGCGCCTTCACATCCGTAGGGGGACCCTCAGGGCCCCGAGTTCCCCCGCATTGAAGCGTGTCGACCAAGTCCCGACAACACCTGAGGCCGGAAGGCGCCACGCGGCCGGCCGGGCCGGGACCCCCGCGACGGGGCTGACCGGCCGGGCCCGGGCCCCTCGCGTCGGGGCGGAGAGGGCAGCCGGAAGGGCACCTCGGACACTCCCGCGGTTGTCCACAGCCCTCGCCGGAGTGTCACTGCGCGCCAGTAGGGTGTGACACATGGCCGACCCCTCCAGCTACCGCCCCAAGCCGGGTCAGGTCCCGGACTCGCCCGGGGTCTACAGGTTCCGTGACGAGCACCGCCGGGTGATCTACGTCGGAAAGGCGAAGAGCCTGCGCCAGCGCCTGGCCAACTACTTCCAGGACCTGGCGGGACTGCACCCGCGCACCCGCACGATGGTCACCACGGCCGCGTCCGTGGAGTGGACGGTGGTGTCCACGGAGGTCGAGGCCCTCCAGCTGGAGTACTCCTGGATCAAGGAGTACGACCCCCGGTTCAACGTCAAGTACCGCGACGACAAGAGCTACCCGTACCTCGCGGTGACGATGAACGAGGACTATCCGCGGGTGCAGGTGATGCGCGGCCACAAGAAGAAGGGTGTGCGCTACTTCGGGCCGTACGCGCACGCGTGGGCGATCCGCGACACGGTCGACCTGCTGCTGCGGGTCTTCCCCGTGCGCACCTGCTCCGCCGGCGTCTTCAAGAACGCCGCCCGCACCGGCCGGCCCTGCCTGCTCGGCTACATCGGCAAGTGCTCGGCACCCTGCGTCGACCGGATCTCCGCCGAGGACCACCGCGACCTGGCCGACGAGTTCTGCGACTTCATGACCGGCCGCACCGGCACCTACCTGCGCCGCCTGGAGAAGCAGATGATGGAGGCGGCCGAGGAGATGGAGTACGAGCGGGCCGCCCGCCTGCGCGACGACATCGAGGCCCTGAAGAAGGCCATGGAGAAGAACGCGGTCGTGCTCGCGGACGCCACCGACGCCGACCTGATCGCGGTCGCCGAGGACGAGCTGGAGGCGGCCGTCCAGATCTTCCACGTCCGCGGCGGACGCGTGCGCGGCCAGCGCGGCTGGGTCACCGACAAGGTGGAGGAGATCACCACCGGCGCCCTCGTGGAACACGCCCTCCAGCAGCTCTACGGCGAGGAGACCGGGGACGCCGTGCCCAAGGAGGTCCTGGTCCCCGCCCTGCCCGACCCGGTGGAGCCGGTCCAGGACTGGCTCACCGCCCGCCGCGGCTCGGGCGTCTCGCTGCGCATCCCGCAGCGCGGCGACAAACGGGCCCTGATGAAGACCGTCGAACGCAACGCCCAGCAGGCGCTCGTCCTGCACAAGACCAGGCGCGCCTCCGACCTGACCACGCGCTCGCGCGCACTGGAGGAGATCGCCGACGCCCTCGAACTGGACAGCGCCCCGCTGCGCATCGAGTGCTACGACATCTCACACCTCCAGGGCGACGACGTCGTCGCGTCCATGGTCGTCTTCGAGGACGGCCTGGCCCGCAAGAGCGAGTACCGGCGCTTCCAGATCAAGGGCTTCGAGGGCCAGGACGACGTCCGCTCCATGCACGAGGTGATCACCCGCCGCTTCCGGCGCTACCTCGCCGAGAAGGAGAGGACGGGGGAGTGGACCGACGGCGCGCCCGGCGCCACCGACGGAAACCTCTCCGGAGCGCGTGACGGCACCCTCCCCGAGGCCCCCGCGAGCACCCTCACCGAGGACGACGGCCGCCCCAAGCGGTTCGCCTACCCGCCGCAGCTCGTCGTCGTCGACGGCGGACAGCCGCAGGTCGCGGCCGCCCGCCGGGCCCTGGACGAACTGGGAATCGACGACATCGCCGTCTGCGGCCTGGCCAAGCGCCTGGAGGAGGTCTGGGTGCCGGACGACGACGACCCGGTCGTCCTGCCCCGCACCAGCGAAGGCCTCTACCTGCTCCAGCGCGTCCGTGACGAGGCACACCGCTTCGCGATCACCTACCAGCGCACCAAGCGCGCCAAGCGGCTGCGTGCCAGCCCCCTGGACGAGGTGCCGGGCCTCGGCGACGCCCGCAAACAGGCGCTCATCAAGCACTTCGGCTCGCTGAAGAAGCTGCGGTCCGCGACGATCGAGCAGATCTGCGAGGTTCCCGGCATAGGTCGCAAGACGGCCGAGACGATCGCCGTGGCCCTCGCCCGGACGGCCCCGCCCGTGCCCGCCGTGAACACGGCGACCGGAGAGATCATGGATGAGGAGGAGCCCGACGCGACGGCGGGCTCCCCCGGGGAACCCGTCATCGCGGGACACCCGGAAGAACGACGGGGGCAGGAGACATGACCGAGCACGACGCACAGCACACAGCCGAACGAGACCAGGCGCCCACGGCACAGTCCGGCCCGGCGCCCGCGGCGGCGCCCCGGCCGACGCCCGGGGAGACCGGCGAGAATCCCACCCAGCACCCCACAGGCCCCCCCAGCACCGAGCACGACCCGCGTCACGAAGACGGAGCACAGGTGAGTACGGACGTCACGCCGCCCGGGATCCCCGAGGCGGCCATCCCCGAGCTGGTGATCATCTCCGGCATGTCCGGGGCGGGTCGCTCGACCGCCGCAAAGTGTCTGGAGGACCTCGGCTGGTTCGTCGTCGACAACCTGCCACCCGCGCTGATCCCCACCATGGTGGAGCTCGGCGCCCGCTCGCAGGGCAACGTGGCGCGGATCGCGGTCGTCGTCGACGTCCGCGGACGGCGCTTCTTCGACAACCTCCGCGAGTCCCTCGCCGACCTGGCGTCCAGGAACGTCACCCGGCGCATCGTCTTCCTGGAGTCCTCCGACGACGCCCTGGTGCGCCGCTTCGAGTCCGTGCGGCGTCCGCACCCCCTCCAGGGCGACGGCCGCATCGTCGACGGTATCGCCGCCGAACGCGAACTGCTGCGCGAGCTGCGCGGCGACGCCGACCTGGTGATCGACACCTCCAGCCTCAACGTGCACGAACTGCGCGCCAAGATGGACGCCCAGTTCGCCGGCGAGGAGGAGCCCGAGCTGCGGGCCACCGTCATGTCCTTCGGCTTCAAGTACGGCCTCCCGGTCGACGCCGACCTGGTCGTGGACATGCGCTTCCTGCCCAACCCGCACTGGGTGCCGGAGCTGCGCCCCTACACGGGTCTGAACGAGGAGGTCTCGACCTACGTCCTCAACCAGCCCGGCGCGAAGGAGTTCCTCGACCGGTACGCCGAGCTGCTCCAGCTGATCGCCGCGGGCTACCGCCGGGAGGGCAAGCGCTATGTGACCGTCGCGGTCGGCTGTACGGGCGGCAAGCACCGTTCGGTCGCGATGTCGGAGAAGCTCGCCGCGCGCCTCGCGGCCGAGGGCGTGGAGACGGTGGTCGTACACCGGGACATGGGACGGGAATGACAGGACGTACACCGCGGCTGGGCCGGCTGCGCAAGATGGCGCCCGAGGGGCGTGCGGGCCGGCCGGCCGAGGCCCGGGGCGGCAGGTCGCGCCGCCGCGGCACCCAGCCCAAGGTCGTCGCGCTCGGCGGCGGCATGGGCCTGTCGGCGTCGCTCACCGCGCTGCGCCGGATCACCGGCGACCTCACCGGCGTCGTCACCGTCGCCGACGACGGCGGCTCCAGCGGTCGTCTGCGCGACGAGCTGGGCGTGCTGCCGCCCGGCGACCTGCGCAAGGCGCTGGCCGCGCTGTGCGGCGACGACGACTGGGGCCAGACCTGGGCCCGGGTCATCCAGCACCGCTTCCAGTCGCAGGGCGAGATCAACGGGCACGCGGTCGGCAACCTGCTCATCGTCGCCCTGTGGGAGCAGCTCGGCGACCACGTCCAGGCCCTCGACCTGGTCGGCAAGCTGCTGGGCGCGCAGGGACGCGTGCTGCCCATGTCGGCCGTGCCGCTGGAGCTCCAGGCGCTGGTCAAGGGACACGACCCGGAACGGCCCGAGGACGTCGACACCGTGCGCGGCCAGGCGACCGTCGCGCTGACGCCCGGCGAGGTGCAGTCCGTGCACCTCGTACCGCACGACCCGCCGGCCGTCCCGGAGGCCGTGGCGGCCGTCCTGGACGCGGACTGGGTGGTGCTGGGCCCCGGCTCCTGGTTCTCCTCGGTGATCCCGCACCTGCTCGTGCCGGAGCTGCTGGACGCCCTCACGGAGACGAAGGCGCGCCGGGTGCTCTCCCTCAACCTCGCCCCGCAGCCGGGAGAAACCGAGGGCTTCTCCCCGCAGCGTCATTTGGAGGTTTTGGGACGACACGCCCCTAAACTCGCCCTGGACGTGGTGCTGGCCGACGAGGCCGCCGTGCCCGACCGCGACTCGCTGACCGACGCCGCCAAGCGGTTCGGAGCCGCGGTGGAGCTGGCGCCGGTGGCCCGGCCGGACGGGACTTCTCGGCATGATCCGGAGCTGCTGGCCGCCGCGTACGACCGTATTTTTCGGATGCATGGAAGGATCGGCCCATGGCGATGACGGCAGCGGTGAAGGACGAGATCTCTCGGCTTCCCGTCACCCGGACCTGCTGCAGAAAGGCGGAGGTCTCCGCCATCCTGCGGTTCGCCGGCGGCCTTCACCTGGTGAGCGGGCGCATCGTGATCGAGGCGGAGCTGGACACCGCGATGGCGGCCCGCCGGCTCAAGCGGGACGTCCTGGAGATCTTCGGTCACAGCTCGGAGCTGATCGTGATGGCGCCCGGTGGTCTGCGCCGCGGCTCGCGCTACGTCGTGCGCGTGGTCGCGGGCGGTGACCAGCTGGCCCGCCAGACCGGATTGGTCGACGGACGGGGCCGGCCGATCAGGGGTCTGCCCCCTCAGGTCGTCTCCGGGGCCACCTGTGACGCGGAGGCGGCCTGGCGCGGGGCCTTCCTGGCGCACGGCTCGCTCACCGAGCCCGGCCGGTCCTCCTCCCTGGAGGTCACCTGCCCCGGCCCCGAGGCGGCGCTCGCGCTGGTCGGCGCGGCCCGCCGGCTGTCCATCGCGGCGAAGGCCCGCGAGGTGCGGGGCGTGGACCGGGTGGTGGTCCGCGACGGCGACGCCATCGGCGCGCTGCTCACCCGGCTGGGCGCCCACGAGTCGGTGCTCGCCTGGGAGGAGCGCCGGATGCGCCGCGAGGTGCGCGCCACGGCGAACCGCCTCGCCAACTTCGACGACGCGAACCTGCGGCGCTCCGCCCGTGCCGCCGTCGCCGCCGGAGCGCGGGTCCAGCGCGCCCTGGAGATCCTCGGCGACGAGGTCCCCGAGCACCTCGCCGCCGCCGGCCGGCTGCGCATGGAGCACAAGCAGGCCTCCCTGGAGGAGCTGGGGGCGCTCGCCGACCCGCCGCTGACCAAGGACGCGGTGGCCGGCCGGATCCGCCGCCTGCTGGCGATGGCCGACAAGCGCGCCTCCGACCTCGGCATCCCGGGCACGGAGGCCAACCTCAGCGAGGAGCTGGCGGACAACCTCGTCGGCTGACGGGCCCTGCGGGGCTGCCCCGGCGTTGTGCGGGCGGGCGATCCGCCGGTGCGCGGTGTTGCCGCGCCAGCGTGCCGGTCTCTCGCGTCGGCGCGCCGATCCGCCACGCCGATCCCCGGCATCGGAGCGCCGCGCTGGACGAGCGCCGCGCCGGACGAGCGGTCCCCGGGCCGGACTGGCGGCGCCGTCCGCGGCCCGCCGCGTCAGCCGCACGGACAGCCGGGCACTCCTCCGGAACGACAGCCGGCACGCCGGACCGACGGTCACTCCCCGACACCACACGGCGCCGGGTCGACCGTCGGCCCGCGCTCGGAGAGCCTGTCCGTGCTCAGGAGGTGGGCCTGCCCTCAGGCTGTCGGCCCGTGCTCAGAGCGTCGGCCCGCCCGCAGAGCATCGGCCTCCCCAGCAGACCCGCCCGTCTCCGAGCTGCCACCTCGCCCGCAGCCCCGTCACCCCGCCGACGGTTCGTCGGCCCCCAGACCGGTCGGCCCACAGGCCAGTCACCCCGCCGACAGTTCGTCACCCGCCCGCATTCCATCAGCGCCGACGGTTCCTCACCCGCCCGGAACAGTCACCCAGCCCACAGATCAGACACCCGCCCACAGACCGTCACCCAGCCCGCGAACTCGCCCAGCCCGCAGACCGTTACCCTGCGCCCAGAAGCGCCCACCCCCCGTCTTCATCACCAACCCCCTTCACCCCAGGGCCTTTCCCGTGCTCGGCCCCCGCTTGACCCCGGTTGACGCCCCCTTGACTCGATCATGAAGTGACATGAGCCTGGCATCTGTTCGCTGCTGTGGCGGACCCACGCTAGGGGGGTTCATGAGACGTAGAGCGAGATCGATCCTCGCTGTCGGCGCGCTCCTGCTCGGCGGAGCGAGCCTCGCACCCATCGCCCAGGCCCAGCCGGGAAGTTCACCCGAGAAGTCCGACGCGGACGAGGTCAAGGTCTTCCGCGCGGAAGTCACCAAGCAGCAGGTACCCCTGCTGCTGGCGGCCGGTCAGGACGGTCACGAGCTCAGTGAGCAGGCGCCCGAACGGGGCACCGCCACCGTCGAGGTGTACCTCACCGACGACCAGGCGAGGAAGCTGGAGAAGCAGGGCGTCCCGCTCACCGAGCACACCCTGTCGGCCAAGGCCGAGAACCGCGTCGAGGCCGCCGCCGACGGCGTGTTCCGTCCCTACAGCGGCAAGGGCGGACTGAAGGAGGAGATCCTCCGCACCGCGCAGCAGAACCCCGGCCTCACCAAGGTCGTCTCCATCGGCAGGACGATCAAGGGCCAGGACATCCTCGCCCTCAAGCTCACCAAGAACGCGAAGAAGTCCAAGGACGGCTCCAAGCCCTCCGTGCTGTACCTGTCCAACCAGCACGCGCGCGAGTGGATCACCCCGGAGATGACCCGGCGGCTGCTCCACCACTACCTGGACACCTACAGGACGGACAAGCGCGTCAGGAAGGTCGTCGACACCACCGAGCTGTGGTTCGTCCTGTCGGCCAACCCCGACGGCTACGACTACACCTTCGAGGACACCGACAACCGCCTGTGGCGCAAGAACCTGCGGGACGTCAACGCCGACGGTGTGATCTCCACCGGCGACGGCGTCGACCTCAACCGCAACTTCGCCTACAAGTGGGGCTACGACGACGAGGGCTCGTCACCCCACCCCACCAGCCAGACCTACCGCGGCGCCGGCCCCAACTCCGAGCCCGAGACCAAGGCGCTGGACGCCTTCGAGAAGCGCATCGGCTTCGAGTACGGCATCAACTACCACTCCGCCGCGGAACTCCTCCTCTACGGCGTCGGCTGGCAGGTCGCCACGGAAAGCCCGGACGACGTCGTCTACGAGGCGCTCGCCGGCACCCCGGAGAACTCGGCGATCCCCGGCTACCACCCGCAGGTCTCCTCGGAGCTGTACACCACCAACGGCGAGGCGGACGGCCACGCGGCCAATGTCAACGGCACGGCGATGTTCACCCCCGAGATGTCGACCTGCCAGACGGTCTCCAACCTCTCCCCGGACGACCAGTGGAACGCGGCCGACTGCCAGTCGGTCTTCAACTTCCCGGACGACGAGAAGCTGATCCAGCAGGAGTTCGAGAAGAACATCCCGTTCGCGCTCTCCGTCGCCGAGAGCGCCGCCCGTCCCGACCAGCCGAAGTCCGCGGTCGGCCTGACCGCCGCCGACTTCACCCCGGCCAAATTTGCCACCTCCTACTCCCGCGGCGCCGACCAGGAGGTCTCCGTCGTCGCCCGCAAGGCGCTGCGCGACAAGGAGCTGAAGTACCGCGTCAACGGAGGCCGGACCCACGACGAGACGCTGCGGCCCTGGAAGGGCGGCGAGACCTACGGCGGCGAGGACAACCTCCACTTCGACGAGTACCGGGCCGAGGTCGAGCACGGCGAACCGGGAGACAAGGTCGAGGTGTGGTTCACCGCCGAGACCCGGAGCGGCAAGAAGGTCTCCAGCGAGCACTTCACCTACACCGTCGCCGAACGGCCCCGGGCCGACACCCTGGTCGTCGCGGAGGAGGGCCCAGCCGCCGCCACGCAGGCGCAGACCTATGTCGACGCGCTGAAGGCCAACGGCCGCAGGGCCGCCGTCTGGGACGTCGCCACCCAGGGCGTGCCCGACGCGCTCGGCGTGCTCGGCCACTTCGGCACGGTCGTCCACTACACCGGCGCGAGCGTGCCCGGCAACCCGACCCAGCTCGCCCTGCGCGCCTACCTCAACGAGGGCGGCAAGCTGATCGAGGCGGGCGAGCTCGCCGGCGGCAACGTCGACCTCGGCGACGGCACCCCGTCCAACGACTTCAGCCAGTACTACCTGGGCGCCTACACCCGGACCTCCCTGCCCGGCGCGACCTCCTTCGAGGGCACGGGCGCGCTCGCCGGTTCCGGCGGGGCGCTGGGCGCGGCGTCCGGCAACCCGCTGAACCAGGCGGGCTCCTACAGCGTCACCTCCGAGACCCTGCCCCCGGCGACGTTCCCGCAGTTCGCCGGTGCCGGCGCGGGCCGCTACCCCGGCACCGTCAACCCGTTCGGGCCGTACGAGGGCACGTCCATGGCCGCCGTCACGCACACCGACTACGCCTGGAACCGGCTCACCCGCACCGTCGACCTCACCTCGGTGAGCGCGTCCGAGAAGCCGACGCTGCGCACCCGCCTGCTGTGGAGCACCGAGGAGGGCTACGACCACGCCGTCCTGGAGGCGCACACCGCGGGGGCCGACGACTGGACCACGCTGCCGGAGGCCGGCGGCGCCACCGGCACCGCCGTACCCGCCGAGTGCGAGGCCGGCTACCTCCTCCAGGCGCACCCGGCGCTCGAGCGGTACCTGACCCTCTCGGGCGGAGCCTGCGCGCCCACCGGGACCAGCGGCTCCTGGAACAGCTTCACCGGGGCCTCGGCCGGCTGGCAGGACGTCTCCTTCGACCTGTCCGCCTACGCGGGCAAGAAGGTGGAGCTGTCCCTCAGCTACATCAGCGATCCCGGCACCGGCGGCCGCGGCGTCCTCGCCGACAACGCCTCCGTCGTCATCGGCGGCGACGCCGTCGAGACCGAGGGCTTCGAGACGTCGCTCGGCGCCTGGGGCGTGCCCGGCCCGCCGGCCGGCAGCCCCTCCGTCGTCAAGGACTGGGCGCGCACCGGAGCGCTCTTCCAGACCTACGGAGCGATCACGACGGACGACACCGTGCTGCTGGGCTTCGGTCTGGAGCACCTCACCGGCGCCGCCGACCGCGCGGCGCTCATCGGAAAGGCACTCGCCTCACTCGAGAAGTGACACGCCGAGGTCACCAGTGCTCCACGCACCGTGACCGCGTCGCGTGATCGGGCCCTCCGGCCAGGGCGGTCCGTACCCCTACCGACGGGTACGGACCGCCCTGCCGTGTATGGAACGTCTGGATGTCACCTCGGGGCCCTCGGGGAGGTAGGGTCGGGGGTGGTCGGGGACATCCCAAATAGAGCTCGCCGGCACCGCATGGCCGGCGTACCAACGAGGAGATCGGTTCGTGACGATCCGCGTAGGCATCAACGGCTTTGGCCGCATCGGTCGTAACTACTTCCGCGCGCTGCTGGAGCAGGGTGCTGACATCGAGATCGTGGCTGTCAACGACCTGGGTGACACCGCGACCACTGCCCACCTGCTCAAGTACGACACCATCCTGGGCCGTCTGAAGCAGGAGGTGTCGCACACCGCCGACACCATCACCGTCGACGGCAGGACCATCAAGGTCCTCTCCGAGCGCAACCCCGCCGACATCCCGTGGGGCGAGCTGGGCGTCGACATCGTCATCGAGTCCACCGGCATCTTCACCAAGAAGGCCGACGCCGAGAAGCACCTCGCCGGCGGCGCCAAGAAGGTCATCATCTCGGCGCCGGCCACGGACGAGGACGTCACCATCGTGATGGGCGTCAACCAGGACACGTACGACGCCGCCAACCACCACGTCATCTCCAACGCCTCCTGCACCACCAACTGTGTGGCGCCGATGGCCAAGGTCCTCGACGAGAACTTCGGCATCGTCAAGGGTCTGATGACGACCGTCCACGCGTACACCAACGACCAGCGCATCCTGGACTTCCCGCACAAGGACCTGCGCCGCGCCCGCGCCGCCGCCGAGAACATCATCCCGACGACGACCGGTGCCGCGAAGGCCACCGCCCTGGTGCTGCCGCAGCTCAAGGGCAAGCTCGACGGCATCGCGATGCGCGTCCCGGTCCCCACCGGCTCGGTCACCGACCTGGTGCTGGAACTCGGCCGCGAGGTCACCAAGGAAGAGGTCAACGCCGCCTTCCAGAAGGCGGCCGAGGGCGAGCTGAAGGGCATCCTGGAGTACACCGAGGACCCGATCGTCTCCTCCGACATCGTCAACGCCCCGGCGTCCTGCACCTTCGACTCCTCCCTGACCATGGTCCAGGAGGGCAAGAGCGTGAAGGTCATCGGCTGGTACGACAACGAGTGGGGCTACTCCAACCGCCTCGTCGACCTGACGGTCTTCGTCGGCGGCCAGCTCTGACCCTCGGAGCAGGCACCTCGATGTGAGAGCAGGGCCCGGGCAGCGCACGGACGCGCTGCCCGGGCCCTGACTCACGTACGGATCGGCCCTCTCTACGATCACGGAGTACCACCAGCCCTCCCGGGAGCCCTTTTTCATGAAGACGATCGACGAACTCCTCTCCGAAGGCGTGGCCGGCCGGCGCGTCTTCGTCCGCGCCGACCTCAACGTGCCGCTGGACGGCGACACCATCACCGACGACGGCCGCATCCGCGCCGTACTGCCGACCGTGAAGGCCCTCGCGGACGCGGGCGCCAAGGTGGTCGTCGCCTCGCACCTGGGCCGCCCCAAGGGCGCCCCCGAGCCGGCGTTCTCCCTCGCCCCGGCCGCCGCGCGCCTCGGCGAACTGCTCGGCACCGCCGTCGCCTTCGCGACGGACACGGTCGGCGACTCCGCGCGGTCGACGGTCGCCGCCCTCACCGACGGCCAGGTCGCCGTCATCGAGAACCTCCGCTTCAACGCGGGCGAGACGAGCAAGGACGACGCCGAGCGCGGCGCCTTCGCCGACCGGCTCGCCGAACTCGCGGACGTCTACGTCGGCGACGGCTTCGGGGCGGTGCACCGCAAGCACGCCTCGGTCTTCGACCTCCCGGCCCGCCTGCCGCACTACGCCGGCCACCTCATCGCCACCGAGGTCGGCGTCCTGAGGAAGCTGACCGATGACGTCACCCGCCCGTACGTCGTCGCGCTCGGCGGCGCCAAGGTCTCCGACAAGCTCGCCGTCATCGACGAGCTGCTCGGCAAGGCCGACCGCCTGCTCATCGGCGGCGGCATGGCCTACACCTTCCTCAAGGCCAAGGGGTACGAGGTCGGCATCTCCCTCCTCCAGGAGGACCAGATCCCGACCGTCACCGAGTACATCGAGCGCGCCGAGAAGACCGGCGTCGAGCTGGTCCTCCCCGTCGACGTGCTCGTCTCGACGGAGTTCCCGGACCTGAAGACGAAGGCCCCGACCCACCCCACCACCGTCGCCGCGGACGCCATCCCCGCCGACCAGGAGGGTCTGGACATCGGTCCGCAGACCCGCAAGCTGTACGCCTCGAAGCTCGCCGACGCCGCCACCGTCTTCTGGAACGGCCCCATGGGCGTCTTCGAGCACCCCGACTACGCCGAGGGCACCAAGGCGGTCGCCCAGTCCCTCCTCGACTCCCCGGCCTTCACGGTCGTCGGCGGTGGCGACTCCGCCGCCGCCGTCCGCCTCCTGGGCTTCGACGAGGACGCATTCGGCCACATCTCGACCGGCGGTGGCGCCTCCCTCGAGTACCTCGAGGGCAAGACGCTCCCCGGCCTCGCCGCACTGGAGGACTGACCCCTTATGAGCACGCGCACGCCGCTGATGGCGGGCAACTGGAAGATGAACCTCAACCACCTCGAGGCCATCGCCCACGTCCAGAAGCTCGCCTTCGCCCTCGCGGACAAGGACTACGAGGCCGTCGAGGTCGCCGTCCTGCCGCCCTTCACCGACCTGCGCTCCGTACAGACCCTGGTCGACGGCGACAAGCTCAGGATCAAGTACGGCGCCCAGGACATCTCGGCGCACGACGGCGGTGCCTACACCGGCGAGATCTCCGGGCCGATGCTGGCCAAGCTGAAGTGCACGTACGTGGCGATCGGCCACTCCGAGCGCCGCCAGTACCACGCCGAGACCGACGAACTGGTCAACGCCAAGGTCAAGGCCGCCTACAAGCACGGCCTGACCCCGATCCTGTGCGTCGGCGAGGAGCTGGAGGTCCGCGAGGCGGGCAACCACGTCGGCCACACCCTCGCCCAGGTCGACGGCGGTCTGAAGGACCTCCCGGCCGAGCAGGCCGAGACGATCGTGATCGCCTACGAGCCCGTGTGGGCCATCGGCACCGGCAAGGTGTGCGGCGCCGAGGACGCCCAGGAGGTCTGCGCCGCCATCCGGGGCCGCATCGCCGAGCTGTACAGCCAGGAGCTGGCCGACAAGGTCCGCATCCAGTACGGCGGCTCCGTCAAGGCGGGCAACGTCGCCGAGATCATGGCCCAGGCCGACATCGACGGCGCGCTCGTGGGCGGTGCCTCGCTGGACGCCGACGAGTTCGTCAAGATCGTGCGCTTCCGCGACCAGTGATCCGAGCTGCGAGTATGCGGTAGACGCGATCCGTCGTACTCTTGCGGGGTCCAGCAGCTTCTGCTGGGCCCCGTCGTCCACCAGAATCCGAGGAAGTTGGTCCAGCCGTGGTTATGGGGTTCTCGATCGCCCTGATCGTCTTCAGCCTGCTGCTGATGCTGCTGGTGCTGATGCACAAGGGGAAGGGCGGCGGCCTCTCCGACATGTTCGGTGGCGGCATGCAGTCCTCCGTCGGCGGCTCCTCGGTCGCCGAGCGCAACCTCGACCGCATCACCCTGGTGATCGGCCTGCTGTGGTTCGCGTGCATCGTCGTCCTCGGCATCCTGATGAAGACGAACAGCTGAACGATCTCCAAGCACAGACAATCCCGTACGTAACGCCCCATGTTCGGTACGCGCAGCTGAGCGCGGCCTATCATGGGGCGTGCGTCTGTGTACGGAGGCTGTAACTCGTACCACTGGACGCGCGTTGGGCCTTACGTAGACTGAGGCGCTCGCAGCGAAGCGAAACGCCGACTCGCTTTGCGGCACCATCACGCAGGGAGTTACGACCGTGGCAAGTGGCAACGCGATCCGAGGAAGCCGGGTCGGGGCGGGGCCGATGGGCGAGGCCGAGCGCGGCGAGTCCGCGCCGCGTCTGCGCATCTCCTTCTGGTGCTCCAACGGGCATGAGACGCAGCCCAGCTTCGCCAGCGACGCGCAGGTACCCGACACCTGGGACTGCCCGCGCTGCGGCTTCCCTGCCGGACAGGACCGGGACAACCCGCCGGACCCGCCGCGCACCGAGCCCTACAAGACGCACCTCGCCTACGTGCGGGAGCGGCGCAGCGACGCGGACGGCGAGGCGATCCTCGCCGAGGCGCTCGCCAAACTGCGGGGCGAGATCTAGGAGTTGAGGACCGGCCAGGTGCCCTCGGGCGCCTGGCCGGTTCTGTCACGCCCACCGGCCGGCTGCCGCCGGACCGATTGTCAGTGGCGTCCCCTACGGTTCTGGCAGGGTCACTCGTCGCGTTCGGCGCGGCGCTGGACCGGCGAACCGAGGGGGAGTTGTGACGGCGGTCGAAGCAGTGGGCGGTGCGAGCGCGCCCGCGTGGCGCGGCGGTTTCGGGCGCCTGTGGAGTGCCGCCGTCATCTCGCGCTTCGGGGACGCGTTGCGGACGACCGCGATGCCCCTGCTCGCCGTGCAGCTCACCCACGACCCGGTGGTCATCGCCTCCGTGACCGCCTGCGCCTACCTCCCCTGGCTGCTGTTCGGTCTGCTCGGCGGGGCCGTCGCGGACCGGGTCGACCAGCGGCGCGCGATGTGGGCGGTGGACACCGTTCGCGGACTGCTCGTGGGTGCGTTCGCCCTCGCCGTGGCCCTCGGCCACGCCTCGATCCCGCTGCTGCTCGCCCTCGCGTTCGCCCTGACCACCCTGCAGACCCTCTTCGACAACGCCGCCACCGCCCTGCTGCCCTCCCTCGTCGACCCTGCGGCTCTCGGCGGCGCCAACGCCCGGCTGATGACCGGCCAGCAGCTCGCCGGGGGACTGCTCGCCGGCCCGGTCGTGCCGCTGCTGATCGGCTTCGGCGCCTTCCTGCCGTTCGCGGCCGACGCGGCCACCTATCTGCTGGCCGCCGCCCTGGTGGCGTCCCTGCGGATCCGCCCGCCCGCGCGGGTGCCGCGGCCCGCGGGCAGCACCCTGCGGGCGGAGATCGCCGAGGGGCTGCGCGCCCTGTGGCGCGACCGCGTGCTGCGGCCGGTCTGCCTGGGAACCCTGCTGTGCAACATCGGCATGGGCGCCCTCATCGCCACCCTCGTGCTGCACGTGACGCGCTGGCTGCACGCGGGCGACTCCGGGTTCGCCGCCGCCATGACGGCGTACGCCGTCGGCAGCCTGGCCGGCGGGTTCGTCGCCCAGCGGATCGCCCGCCGCACCGGGCGGGCCCGCGCCCTGATACTCGGCGGGGCCCTCCAGACGGCGTCGCTGCTGCTCATGGGCGCCGTCCGCCACCTCGGCGCGCTGCTCGCGGGCATGCTGCTGTTCGGCATCATGAACATGGTGTGGAACGTCAACCAGGTCACGCTGATGCAGCAACGCAGCTCCGCGGCCATGGTGGGCCGCATCTCCGCCGCCTTCCGCACGGCCTCCACCTCGGGCGCCCCGCTCGGCGCCCTGCTCGGCGGCGCCGCGGCGCGAGCCTTCGGGCCGAACGCGCCCGCGCTGCTCGCGGCCCTGCTCTTCGCCGCGGCCGTGGTGGCGTTGATACCGGCGGGCCGGGCGGACGTATCCGTTGTCGCACCGCGGGAGGATCCCGCGTCGGCTCACGGCACGCGCTGATCAACTAGGTTGGGACCGGCAGCGGACAAGGTGCGCAGCACGGACAGGTGAGGAAAGAGGGTCGGGTCCGACATGAACGCAGACGCCCGTACGAGGCTCAACCGGACGCCCGAGTGGACCGCTCTGGCCAAGCATCGCGAGGAGATGGGCGAGGTGGGGCTGCGGGAGCTGTTCGCCGCAGGCCCCGGGCGCGCCGACGGGTACACGGTGCGGGTCGGCGACCTGCACATCGACTACTCCAAGCACCTCGTCACCGACGAGACGCTGCGGCTGCTGCGCGAGCTGGCCGCCGCCGCCGACGTCTTCGGCCTGCGGGACGCCATGTTCCGCGGTGAGAAGATCAACACCACCGAGAACCGGGCGGTGCTGCACACCGCCCTGCGCGCCCCGCGCGACGCGGTGATCGAGGTCGACGGGGAGAACGTGGTCCCGGCGGTGCACGCCGTCCTCGACAAGATGGCCGACTTCGCCGACCGGGTCCGCTCCGGCGCCTGGACCGGTCACACCGGCAAGCGGATCAAGAACGTGGTGAACATCGGCATCGGCGGCTCCGACCTCGGCCCGGCGATGGCCTACGAGGTGCTGCGCAGTTTCACCGACCGCGAGCTGACCGTCCGCTTCGTGTCCAACGTGGACGGCGCCGACCTGCACGAGGCGACCCGGGACCTGGACCCGGCCGAGACGCTGTTCATCATCGCGTCCAAGACGTTCACGACCATCGAGACCATCACCAACGCCACCTCGGCCCGCAGTTGGCTGCTGGCCGCCCTCGGTGACGAGTCCGCCGTCGCCCGGCACTTCGTGGCCCTGTCGACCAACGCCGAGAAGGTCGCCGGCTTCGGCATCGACACGGCCAACATGTTCGAGTTCTGGGACTGGGTCGGCGGCCGTTACTCCTACGACTCGGCGATCGGCCTCTCCCTGATGATCGCCATCGGCCCGGACCGCTTCCGCGAGATGCTCGACGGCTTCCGCCTGGTCGACGAGCACTTCCGCACCGCCCCCGCCGAGGCCAACGCCCCGCTGCTGCTCGGCCTGCTGGGCATCTGGTACGGCAACTTCCACGACGCCCAGTCGCACGCGGTGCTGCCCTACAGCCACTACCTGTCCAAGTTCGCCGCCTACCTCCAGCAGCTCGACATGGAGTCCAACGGCAAGTACGTCGGCCGGGACGGCAGGGAGGTCGACTGGCAGACCGGGCCGATCGTCTGGGGCACGCCGGGCACCAACGGGCAGCACGCCTACTACCAGCTGATCCACCAGGGCACCAGGCTGATCCCGGCGGACTTCATCGGATTCGTCGAGCCGGTCGCCGAGCTCGGTGACGAACTCGCCGCACAGCACGACCTGTTGATGGCCAACTTCTTCGCCCAGACCCAGGCGCTGGCCTTCGGCAAGACGCCGGACGAGGTGCGCGCCGAGGGTGTCCCGGAGGAGCTGGTGGCGCACAAGACGTTCAAGGGGAACCACCCCACGACCACGATCCTCGCCCGCGAGCTGACCCCCTCGGTCCTCGGCCAGCTCGTCGCGCTGTACGAGCACAAGGTGTTCGTCCAGGGCGCGGTGTGGAACATCGACTCCTTCGACCAGTGGGGCGTCGAACTGGGCAAGGTCCTCGCCAAGCGCGTCGAGCCCGCCCTGACCGAAGGCGCGGAGGTGCCCGGCCTGGACGCCTCCACCCGGGCGCTGGTCGCCCGCTACCGGGAGCTGCGCGGCCGGCGGTGACCGCCTCGGCGGGACGGGGCGCACGGCCGGCCCCGTCCCGCCCGGGTCCGCGACGTGTGAGGGCGACCGTCAGGCCACCGCGCTCAGCGTGTCGGCGAGACGGCGGCGGGCGGCGCGGGCCGCCGGTACCGCGGCGAGGGCCGTCGCGCCCAGGACCGCGGCGGCGCCGAACAGCAGCAGGTGCGTGGCGGACGGGCCCCGCGCGACACCGGCGCCGATGCCGCTCGACCTGCCCTGGGCGTCGATCAGCCAGTGCGCGAGGGGCGTGCCGAGGGCCGTGCCGACGACGACCGCCGCCAGCGCGGTGCAGCCGGTGGCCGTGACGGTGATCGCGGTGATCTGCCGCGGAGACAGGCCGACGGCCCTGAGCGCCAGCACGTCCCGTTCCCCCTCGCGCACGGTGCCGCCGATCGCCGTCAGCAGCTCGATGAGCCCGATGAGGGCCAGGACGGCGATCAGCCCCACGACGACCCCGCGCAGCGGGGAGAGCCCGTCGGCCGGGTTCGTCACGGCGTGCACGTCGAGACGGCCCTGCCCGGCAGCGGTCAGCCGGCCGGCGACCGTGTGCGGGTCGGCGCCGGGGCCCAGCCGCAGGTGGTACAGCGTGGGACCGAGCCCCGGGTCGTTCTCGCGGAGGGTGTCCAGGGAGGTGGAGATGACCCGGCCGGCGTTCTCGGGCTCGATGCTGCGGCCCACGATGTGCAGGATCTGCGGCTGGTCGCCGACGGTCATGCGCACCCAGTCGCCGACCCGGACGTCCAGCAGGTCGAGCAGGCCCTGTCCGGCCACCGCCTCGTCACGGCCGTCCGCGGCACGGCCCTCGGCAAGGGTGTACGGGTAGGGGTCCTGGCGGGTGCCGAGACCGCGCAGGGCGATCGTGGCGGTCTGGCCCGGGACCAGCGCGGCCACCTCCACGCCCGGGTAGGCGGTGGTGACCTGCGGGTCGTTCTCCAGCAGGGCGCGGGTCTCCCGGTCGGACCGACCGGGGTCCGCGCGGACCGTGAGCGAGGTCGGCAGGCCGGTCTGCTCGGGACTGCTGTGGAAGCGGTCGATGGTCGTCCAGGCGCTCATCGCCACCACGATCAGCAGCAGCGGCAGCGCGAGCCGGGCCACCGTCGCCAGGGACCGCAGCCGACGGGCGAACGCCTTGTGGCAGCCCAGGACCACGGCGGGCGGCAGCCGCAGCCCGAGGGCCCGGCGCGCCGGGCCCGAGAGCCGTCCGCCGGCCGGGGCGGCGGGCCGCGGCACGGGCACGGGAGGCACTCGCCCCGCACGCCAGGCGGCCAGCCCGGTGGTCGCACCGATGAACAGCACCGCCCCCACCGGCACCACGAGCAGCGCCACGGCATGCCCCGGCAGTCCCTGCCACACCCCGACCGCGTCCCCGAGCCGCCCCGGGATCCGGCTGCCCAGCGCCGGGGTCAGCGCCGCCGCGGCCAGCGCGCCGAGCAGCGCGTAGGCGATGTGCTGGAGCAGGAAGACCCGGACGACCTGGCCGGGGGTGAAACCGATCGCCTTCAGCACCGAGATGTCCCGCAGATGGCCCCGGATCCGGGTGCCGATCGCCCCGTGCACGGCGAGTCCGGCGGCCACCAGCGCTCCCAGGCCGAACAGGCCGAGCACCTTCCCGAGCAGCCGGTTGTCCCCCTGTGCCTCGGCGCGCGCCTGCTGCCAGGTGGACACCTCGCTGACCGCGCCCGCGCCCAGCACGGTGACGGCGCGCTGGACGGCGTAGTCCGTGTCGCCGGGGTCGGTCAGACGCAGTCCGGTCACCTGGCCGCCCGGGTCCGGCACGGCGGAGGGGAGGGCCCAGACCAGCCCGGGGTGTTCACCCGGGCGGAAGCGTGGTTCGGCGCTGTCGGCGACCCCGAGGACGGTCAGTCGCCGTGCGGTGCCGGGCAGGGTGAGGGTGTCGCCGGGGCCGGTCAGCAGGGCGCGGGCGAGGCGGCCCTCCAGCACCACACCGTCGGGGGCCGCGGGGTCCAGCCAGCGGCCGGAGGTGATCAGCGGGCGGCCCGTGGTGGGTCGTTCGGGCGTGCCGCGCAGTTCGACGGCGGCGCGGGTGCCGCGGGAGGTGAGGGTGGTGGAGGCGACGGGATAGGGGCCGGCGACGGACTCGACGCCGTCCAGGGTCGTGAGTCTGCCCGCGTCGGCGGACGGGCCGGTGTGGATCCACACGTGGGCGCCGCGCGTCTGGGTGAAGATCCGCTGCCAGGGGTTGGTGGCGTAGCCGAACAGCGCCGTGGCCAGCAGCAGCGAGACGACGATGCCCGCGGTGGCGAGCACGAGGAACAGCGCCTCGCCGCGGTGCGTGCGCAGATCGGAGTGCGCCCAGCGCAGGGTGGCTCGCACGGCTCAGCCTCTCCGCTCACGCGCGGCGAGCCGGCCGTGGGGGAGCGGCCGGTCAACCCGCATGACGGTCCCCGAGCTCCAGCACGCCGGCCACCCCGGTCCCGCGCGACGGGGCGCCGTCCAGGTCCGCGTCGTCGGCGATCCGTCCGTCGAAGAAGGAGATCACCCGGTCCGCGGCGCTGGCGAGCCGGGCGTCATGGGTGACCAGCACGATCGTCTGGCCGCGTCCGTGGAAGCGGGTCAGCAGCCGCATCACCTCGCGGGTGCCCCTGCTGTCCAGGCTGCCCGCGGGTTCGTCGGCCAGCAGCACCGGCGGATGGTTGACCAGGGCCCGGGCCAGCGCGACCCGCTGCTGCTCACCGCCGGACAGCTCGCCCGGCATGCTGCGCTCCTTGCCCGCCAGTCCCAGCTCGGCCAGCAGGTCCTCCCGCTCGGCGCGCGCCCGGCGGGGGGAGACCCCGGCGAGCAGCGCGGGCAGCTCCACGTTGTCGGCGACCGACAGGTTCGACACCAGGTTGAAGAACTGGAAGACGATGCCGATGCGCCTGCGGCGCTCCACCGCCCAGCGCGCCTCGCTGTAGCCGTCCGTGCGCTCGCCGTCCAGCCAGATGCTTCCTTCGTCGGGCCGCTGGAGCCCGCCGAGCAGATGCAGCAGCGTCGACTTCCCGGCGCCGGACGGACCGGTGATCGCCACGAACTCGCCGCGCCGTACGCACAGGTCGACCCCGCGCACGGCGTGCGCCGGCGCGCCCTCCCCGTGATGGGTCTTGACCAGGCCCTCGGCGCGCAGCACGGGAGCGGGACCGTCGCTCACTCCAGCTCCTCCAGCTCTTCCTGGCACCGTTCCAGCCAGTCGAGGTCGGCCTGCAGGTGCAGCATCGCGCCCTCGATCAGCAGGTGGGCGATGCGGTTGTCGCGGTTCTCCGCGGCGGCCAGTTTCGACAGGGTGCGCATGGTCGTGAGGTACTGGCGCCGCTGCTTGTTGATGAGGGCGATCTGGTCCGCGAGACCGGTCTGCGGGGCGAGGGCCAGTTTCATGAAGAACTCGTCCCGTACCCGCGGCTCGTCCTCGGGCTCCGCGAACCAGGCCCGCAGTTCCTCCCGCCCGGTGTCGGTGAGGTGGTAGACCTTCTTGTTGGGCCGGCTCGACTGCTCGACGTCCTCACCCTCGATCAGTCCCTGCTTCTCGAGACGGCCGAGGGTGACGTAGATCTGGCCGACGTTCGGCTGAGGGTACGCGGAGCCCAGCAGTTGCTCAAGGTCGTGCTTGAGCTCGTAGCCGTGGGCCGGACCACGGGCGAGGAGTGCCAGGAGGGGCAGGCGCACGCGAGCTGTCCTCCCTGTCCTCGTAATGTGCTCCAGGCCCTAGTATCGCCCATACCTAACAGGTATACATGGCCTCTGACTCCGGACGACGGTGCCCGGAGCCGGTGTGCAAGGAGGAACCTATGCGGTGGATCCACGCCGCCGGTAGGGGCCTCCTCGTTCTCGTCGTGATCCTGACAGGCTACGTGGCCTCGGGGGCCCGGGCGGACGAGCGGGCGGCGGCCCGGGGACCCCTCACGCTGGCCACCGCCGGCGACCTCACCGGCTATCTCGGATCCCTCCTGGAGGGCTGGAACCGCACGCACCCCGGCGAGCGGGTCACCCTCGTCGAGCTTCCGGACTCCGCCGACGAGACCCATGCGCAGATGACGACCGACCTGCGCGGCGGGGGCCGCGGCCGGTTCGACGTCCTCAACATCGACGTCAACTGGACCTCGGAGTTCGCGGCCGCCGGCTGGATCCGGCCGCTGCCCCGCGACCGCTTCCCGCTGGACGCCTTCCTGCCGCCGGTCGTCGACACGGCGACCTACGACGGACGGCTGTACGCGGTCCCCTACGTCACCAACGCCGGTCTGCTCCTCTACCGCGAGGACGTCCTCGCCGAGGAGGGCGTCCCGCCGCCGCGCACCTGGGCCGAGCTGGAACACGCGGCCCGGACCATCGCGCCGCGGCACGGACTCCAGGGGTACGCCGGCCAGTTCCTGCCGTACGAGGGCCTCACCGTCAACGCCGCCGAGGCCGTCTACTCGGCGGGCGGCACCATCCTCGGGGACGAGGGCGCGCGCGTGACCGTGAACTCCGCGGCGGCCCGTGAGGGCATCGGCTTCCTCGCACGCGGCGTGCGGCAGGGGTGGATCCCCAGGGCGGCGCTGGCGTACAAGGAGGAGGAGTCCAAGCAGGCCTTCCAGGACGGCGGACTGCTGTTCCTGCGCAACTGGCCGTACGCGTACGTCGCCGCCTCCGCCGCGGGCTCGTCCGTCGCCGGGAGGGTCGGCGCCGTACCGCTGCCCGGGCCGGACGGGCCCGGGACGAGCGTCCTCGGCGGCTCCAACCTCGCCGTCAGCGCACACGCGCGGCACCCCGACTCCGCCGCGCGTCTGATCGCGTACCTCACCAGCGAGCCCGTGCAGCGGCAGGTCCTCACGCGCGGCGCGCTGCCGCCCGTGCGCGCGGCGCTCTACGAGGACCCCGAGCTGGTGCGGCGGTTCCCGTACCTGCCGACGCTGCGCGCGAGCGTGCTCGCGGCCGCGCCACGCCCCAAGAGCCCGCGCTACGACCAGGTCAGCCTGGTGGTGCAGGCCGTCGTGCACGACGCGATGACCGGGCGCGAGTCGCCCGAGGCCGCGGTGCGCCGACTGGCGCGTGAACTCGACACCATCACCGACCGCTAGTTACTTGTTAGGTAACGGCGCTATCTCAACTCGGCCCTTCTTGGCCTGATAAGTCCGCATTTCGCGGGCCGACTCCCCGGTAGCTTCCGTCCAGTTCATTGACACCCTCGCGACACCCCTACCTAACATGCATGCATAACAGCCTCCCTCGCAGAGACAGGTCAATGGGTTGAACAGGCACCACTGGTGGCGCGACGCGGTGATCTACCAGGTGTACGTCCGCAGCTTCCTGGACAGCACCGGTGACGGCATCGGCGACCTCGCCGGAGTACGGGCCGGACTGCCGTACCTGAAGAAGCTGGGCGTGGACGGGATCTGGCTGAGCCCCTTCTACCCGTCCCCGCAGCACGACCACGGCTACGACGTCTCCGACTACTGCGACGTCGACCCGCTCTTCGGCGATCTCGCCGAGTTCGACCTGCTGACGGCGGCCGCCCGGCGACTCGGCGTCAATGTGCTCCTGGACATCGTCCCCAACCACTGCTCCAGCGAGCACCCGTGGTTCCACGAGGCGCTCGCCTCCGCTCCCGGCAGCGCGGCCCGCGCCCGCTTCCACTTCGCCGACGGCCGCGGCCCCGACGGCGCCGAACCGCCCAACAACTGGCACTCCATGTTCGGCGGCCCCGCCTGGAGCCGGGTGACCGAGGCGGACGGGCGGCCCGGCCAGTGGTACCTGCACATGTTCGCGCCCGAGCAGCCCGACTGGAACTGGCGCACCCCCGAGGTCGGCGCCGAGTTCGACCGGGTGCTCCGCTTCTGGCTCGACCGGGGCATCGACGGCTTCCGCATCGACGTCGCCGCCGGCCTCTTCAAGCACCCGGAGCTGCCCGATTCCCCGGACCCCGAGGCCGACGCCCGCACCCGCGACTCCGTCAACCCGCTCGCCTGGAACCGGCCCGAGGTGCACGACGTGTGGCGCCACTGGCGCGCGGTGTGCGACGAGTACGCCGCCCGTGACGGCCGCGAGCGGCTGCTGGTCGGCGAGGTCTCGGTCCCCACTGCCCGCGAGCACGCCCTGTACGTCCGCCCGGACGAGCTGCACCAGGCCTTCTTCTTCGACCTGCTCGGCGCCCCCTGGAGCGCCGACGCCTTCCGCAAGGTCATCTCCGAGGCCATGCAGGACATCGCCGGGACGGGCTCCACCGTCACCTGGGTCCTCAACAACCACGACCAGGTCCGCACCGTCACCCGCTACGGTGAACCCGCGACCGGGAGCAGCGGCCTGGGGACCGCCCGCGCCCGCGCCGCCGCCCTGCTGATGCTGGCGCTGCCCGGAGCCGCGTACATCTACCAGGGTGAGGAGCTCGGCCTCCCCGAAGTCGTCGACCTGCCCGACGACGTGCTCACCGACCCCATCTTCCGTCGCACGGGCAGCCGGGCCCGCATCCGCGACGGCTGCCGGGTGCCGCTGCCGTGGTCCGGGCAGGCGTCCCCGTTCGGCTTCACCTCCGGCGCCGAGGGCGCCAAACCCTGGCTGCCGCAACCGGAGTGGTTCGCCGAGCACGCCACCGACCGGGCCCTCGCCGACACCCGCTCCTTCTGGCACCTGTACCGCGACGGCCTCCAACTGCGGTCCGCCCTGCCCCAGTTGGGCGAGGGGTCGCTGCGCTGGCTGGAGACCCCGCCCGGCGTCCTCGCGTTCGTCCGCGGCGACGACCTCGTGTGCGCCGTCAACTTCGGCACCGCGCCCACACCCGCGCCGGTCCCCGGCACCCCCCTGCTGTCCAGCGGTCCCTGCCCGGCCGGCGTCCTGCCCGGCTCGACGGCCGCCTGGTGGATCAACGACCTCTGAACCCCTGCACCTCCGTCAACGCCCGCTCCCCGAAGGGACATCAACGATGATGCGACGACGTACCCCCCTGCTCACCAGCTGCACCGCCCTCGCCCTGGCGTTCGGCGCGACCGCCTGCGGCGGTGGCGGCCCGGTCTCCGCCGGCGGCGGCGACAAGGCGCTCGGCGGCCAGACGGTCACCGTGGCCGGTGTCTGGTCCGGCAGCGAGCAGAAGAACTTCCAGAAGGTGCTGGACGCGTTCAGCGAGAAGACCGGCGCCACGACGCGGTTCGTGTCCACGGGGGACAACGTCTCCACCGTCGTCGGCAGCAAGATCGAGGGCGGCAACGCCCCCGACGTCGTGATGGTCCCGCAGGTCGGCGTGCTCAAGCAGTTCGCGCGGAACGGCTGGCTCACCCCGCTGTCCGCCAGGACCCAGCAGTCCGTGACCGCCGGCTACGCGCCGGTCTGGAAGAACTACGGCAGTGTCGACGGCACCCTCTACGGCATGTACTTCAAGGCCGCCCACAAGTCGACGGTCTGGTACAGCCCCGACGCCCTCACCCAGGCCGGCGTCAAGCCGCCGACCACATACGACGAGATGCTGAAGGCCGGGCGGACCGTCTCCGAATCCGGGCTCGCCGCCTTCGCGGTCGCCGGACAGGACGGCTGGACCCTCACCGACTGGTTCGAGAACGTCTACCTCTCCCAGGCCGGCCCCGAGAAGTACGACGCCCTCGCCGCCCACCGGCTGAAGTGGACCGACGCGAGCGTGGTCGAGGCGCTCACCACGCTCGGCGCCCTGTTCAAGGACAAGCAGCTGATCGCGGGCGGCCGGAAGGGAGCCCTGAACACCGACTTCCCCGGCTCGGTGGAGAAGGTGTTCGGACCGAAGCCCGAGGCGGGCATGGTCTACGAGGGCGACTTCGTGGCCGGCGTCGCCAAGGACCAGTTCGCGAGGACGGTCGGCAAGGACGCGAACTTCTTCCCCTTCCCGGCCGTCGGCAAGGGCGAGGCGCCGGTGGTCAGCGGCGGTGACGCGGCCGTCGTGCTGAAGGACGGCAAGAACCAGAAGGCCGCCCAGGCCCTCGTGGAGTACCTGGCGACCCCGGAGGCCGCGGCCGTGTGGGCCGAGGCGGGCGGCTTCCTGTCCCCGAACAAGAACCTCGACCTCACCGCGTACGGCGACGACGTCACCCGCGCGACCGCCGAGTCCCTCGTCGCGGCCGGGGACTCCGTCCGCTTCGACATGTCCGACCAGGCACCGGCGGCCTTCGGCGGCACCAAGGGCGCGGGAGAGTGGAAGCTCCTCCAGGACTTCCTGCGCGACCCGTCCGACCCCAAGGGGACCGCGGCCCGGCTGGAGGACGCGGCGGCCAAGGCGTACCGGAACTGATCATGACCTCGACCCTGGTGAAAGAGACGAGTCCGCCGGCCGCCCCCGGCGCCGCACCCACCCGGCGCACCCGGCGCCGGGGCCGGGCCGTCGCCCTGCTGTTCGCCTTCCCCGCGCTGCTCCTGCTGGGCGCGCTCGTCGTCTACCCCGTGCTGTTCTCCGTCGGCCGCAGCCTCTTCGACGCCTCCGGCACCCGGTTCGTGGGCGGTGACAACTACACCGAGATGTTCCGCGACCCGGCGACGGTCAAGGCCATCCGCAACACCGCGATCTGGGTGGTCGTGGCGCCGGCGCTGCTGACCGGCCTCGGCCTGATCCTCGCCGTGCTGGTGGAGAAGATCCGCTGGGCCACCGCCTTCAAACTGCTGCTGTTCATGCCGATGGCCGTGTCCTTCCTCGCCGCCGGCATCATCTTCCGCCTCGCCTACGACGAGGACCCGGACAAGGGTGTCCTCAACGCGGCAGCGGTCTTCGTCCACGACGCCTTCGCCGGCACCTCCTCCTACCCCGGCGCCAGGGCCCGCGACGGCCAGGGCCTCACCCGGGCGGCCGACGGCTCCTACCGGACGTCCACGACCGCGGCGCCCGGTGACGCGGTGACCCTCGGCCTGGTCGGGGTGGCGCCCGCCGACCTGCCCGCGGGGGCCCGGCCGGCGTACCCGGCGGCCGGACGCCAGAGCGCCCCCGACGAGCTGCGCGGAGTCGTCTACCTGGACTTCACGCCCGGCGGGGGAGGGCGGCAGGGCGAGGTCGACCCGCGCGAGAGCGGACTGCCGGAGATGACGGTCGAGGCGGTGCGCGACGGGCGCACGGTCGCCACGGCCACCACCGCGTCCGACGGCTCCTTCCGCTTCCAGGACCTGGCCGACGGCGCCTACGCCGTCGAGCTGCCCGCGTCGAACTTCGCCCCGCCCTACGACGGCATCTCCTGGCTCGGACCGGCCCTGGTCACGCCGGCGGTCATCGGGGCGTACCTGTGGATCTGGACCGGCTTCGCGATGGTGCTGATCGGTGCGGGGCTCACGGCACTGCCCCGGGACGCGCTGGAAGCGGCGCGGATGGACGGCGCCAACGAGTGGCAGATCTTCCGGCGGATCACGGTGCCGCTGCTGGCACCCGTCCTGACCGTGGTCTTCGTGACCCTGGTGATCAACGTGATGAAGGTCTTCGACCTCGTCTACATCATCGCGCCCGGACCGGTGCAGGAGGACGCGACCGTGCTCGCTACGCAGATGTGGCTGGTGTCGTTCGGCGGAGGCAACAACCAGGGCCTCGGCAGCGCGCTCGGCGTCCTGCTCCTGCTGCTGGTCGTCCCCGCGATGGTCTTCAACGTCCGCCGCTTCCGAAGGAGTCAGCGATGAACGCCGTCAGGCGCGGGCTGGGCAACGGAGCCGTCCAGGCCTTCCTCGTGGTCGTCGGGCTGGTGTGGATGACACCGCTGGCCGGACTGTTCCTGTCCTCGCTGCGGTCCGCCGAGGACACCGCGAAGGGCGGCTGGTGGACTGTGTTCACCGCACCCGGGCAGCTGTCCTTCGACAACTACTCCGCGCTGCTGGGGAACACCGGGATCACCCGGGCGCTCTGGAACACCGTCCTGATCTCGGTGCCGACGACCGTGCTGGTCGTGATCCTCGCGGCCCTCGCCGGATACGCCTTCGCCTGGCTGGACTTCCCCGGCCGCGACGCCGTCTTCCTGGTCGTGGTGGCGCTGCTGGTGGTGCCCGTGCAGATCGGCCTGCTGCCGGTGGCCAAACTCTTCGGACAGCTGGGGCTGTTCGGGACGATTCCGGGCGTGGTGCTCTTCCACGTCGCGTACGGGCTGCCGTTCGCGGTGTTCCTGCTGCGCAACTACTTCGCCGAGATGCCGAAGGAGATGCTGGAGGCGGCGCGCATGGACGGCGGCAGCGAGTGGCGGATCTTCACCCGGCTGGTCCTGCCGGTGGGACGGCCGGCGATCGCCAGCCTGGCCATCTTCCAGTTCCTGTGGGTCTGGAACGACATGCTGGTGGCGCTGTTGTTCGCCGACAGCTCCGCACAACCGCTGACCGTGGAACTCCAGTCGCAGATACGGCAGTTCGGCAGCAACATCGACGTCCTGGCGCCGGGCGCGTTCCTGTCGCTGATCGTGCCGGTCGTGGTGTTCTTCGCCTTCCAGCGGCACTTCGTGCAGGGGGTGATGGCGGGATCGGTGAAGTGACCCGGCGGGTGGGGGCGGCGGGCCGCAACGGCCACCGCCCCCACCCGTCTCAGAGCTCCGAACAAAAAGGGGGGAGCCCGCTCGCGGCGTCCCCTTTTCCTTTCGGAGCTCTGAGGACCCCTTAGGGCGACGCCTGCGGGTACAGCGACCGCGGAAGCCCGGAGGCCGCCGCCGCGTCCAGCAGCCACAGCGTGCGGGCACGACCGCGGGCACCGGCCGCCGGAGCCTGGATCTCGCCCGCACCCGACAGGGCGATGGCCGCCGCCTGCGCCTTGTCCTCACCGGCAGCGAGCAGCCACACCTCGCGGGCCGCCCGGATCGCCGGCAGGGTGAGGGTGACCCGGGTCGGCGGCGGCTTGGGCGCGCCGTGCACCCCGACCACCGTGCGCTCGGTCTCCCGCACGGCCGGCAGCTCGGGGAAGAGCGAGGCCACGTGGGTGTCCGGACCGACGCCCAGCATCAGGACGTCGAACGTGGGCACGGCGCCGTGGTTCTCGGGACCGGCCGCACGGGCCAGCTCCTCCGCGTACGCCTCCGCGGCGGCCTCCACGTCGGAGCCGTGCGGACCGTCCGACGCGGGCATGGCGTGCACGCGCTTCGGGTCCACGGGGACGGTGTCGAGCAGCGCCTCGCGGGCCTGGGTGACGTTGCGCTCCGGATCGCCCTCGGGCAGGAACCGCTCGTCGCCCCACCACAGGTCGATCCGGCCCCAGTCGACGGCGTCCCGGGCCGGCGCGGCGGCCAGCGCGGCGAGCAGACCGTTGCCGTTGCGGCCGCCGGTGAGGACCACGGAGGCGTGCCCCCGCGAGGCCTGCGCGTCCACGATCTTCGTGATGAGGCGGGCCGCGGCGGCCTGCGCCATCAGTTCCTTGTCGTGGTGCACGACCAGCTGCGGGGTGCTCACTTCGCCGCCGCCTTCTTGGCCGGGGACCTGCGCGCGGTCTTCTTGGCCGCCTGCTGGGCGGGAGCCTTCGCGGCCTCCTCGACCGGCGTCTCCACCGCGGCCGGCTCGTCGGCCGCGGCGCCCTCCGCGGCTGCGGTGTCCGCAGCCGGAGCCGCGGTGAGCCGCTCCACCCCGAACCGCAGCGCCGAGGCGTACGTGTCGTCCGGGTCCAGCCGCCGCAGCTCCTCCGCGATCAGCTCGGCCGTGTCGCGGCGCTTGAGCGCCACCGCACGATCGGGCTGGCCCTCGATGGACAGCGTCGCCAGCGAACCGTCGGCCCGGTCCAGCACGATCGCGCCGCAGTCGGTGGACATGCGCACGGCCGTCAGGCCCGGCCCGCCGGACAGCGAGCGCTGCACGGGCACGCCCAGACGGTCGCCGAGCCACATCGCCAGCAGCTCGCAGCTCGGGTTGAACTCCTCGCCCTCCACCTCGACCGACTCCACCCGGCAGGTGACCTGGTCCAGGGCCGCGGCCAGCATCGAACGCCAGGGCGTGATGCGGGTCCACGACAGGTCCGTGTCGCCCGGCGTGTAGGCGTCGGAGCGGGCCATCAGGTCCCGCACCGGCTGCTCGGCGGCGTAGGTGTCGGTGACGCGGCGCTGCGCCAGGGCGCCCAGCGGGTCCTTGGCCGGGTCGAGCGGCGCGTCGACCGGCCACCACACGACGACGGGCGCGTCGGGCAGCAGCAGGGGCAGCACCACCGACTGGGCGTGGTCGACGACCTCGCCGTACAGCCGCAGGATGACCGTCTCGCCGGTGCCCGCGTCCGCGCCCACCCGGACCTCGGCGTCCAGGCGGGACTGGGTGCGGTCGCGGGGGGAGCGGGAGACACGCCTGATGACCACGAGCGTGCGCGAGGGGTGCTCGTGCGACGCGTCGCTGGCGGCCTTGAGGGCGTCGTAGGCGTTCTCCTCGTCCGTGACGATGACCAGCGTGAGGACCATGCCCACGGCCGGCGTGCCGATCGCCCGCCGGCCCTGCACCAACGCCTTGTTGATCTTGCTGGCCGTGGTGTCCGTGAGGTCTATCTTCATGGCCGGCGCCAGCTCCGTCCGTCTCGTTCGAGCATCTCGTCCGCCTCGACGGGCCCCCAGGTGCCGGCCGGGTACTGCGCGGGCTTGCCGTTCGCGTCCCAGTACTCCTCGATGGGGTCGAGGATCTTCCAGGACAGCTCGACCTCCTCGGTGCGCGGGAAGAGGTTCGAGTCGCCCAGCAGGACGTCCAGGATCAGCCGCTCGTAGGCCTCGGGGGAGGACTCCGTGAACGACTCGCCGTAGGCGAAGTCCATGGACACGTCCCGGATCTCCATCGAGGTGCCGGGCACCTTGGAGCCGAAGCGGACGGTCACGCCCTCGTCGGGCTGGACGCGGACGACGATGGCGTTCTTGCCGAGTTCCTCCGTCGCCGTGTGGTCGAAGGGGGAGTGCGGGGCCCGCTGGAAGACGACCGCGATCTCGGTGACGCGCCGGCCGAGGCGCTTGCCGGTGCGCAGGTAGAAGGGGACGCCCGCCCAGCGGCGGTTGTCGATCTCCAGCTTGATCGCCGCGTAGGTGTCGGTCTTGGACTTCGGGTCGATGCCCTCCTCCTGGAGGTACCCGACCGCCTTCTCGCCGCCCTGCCAGCCCGACGCGTACTGGCCGCGCACGGTGTCGCGGCCCAGGTCCCTGGGCAGCCGCACGGCGCCCAGCACCTTGGTCTTCTCCGCGGCGAGCGCGTCCGCGTCGAAGGAGGCGGGCTCCTCCATCGCGGTGAGCGCCATCAGCTGGAGCAGGTGGTTCTGGATGACGTCACGGGCCGCGCCGATGCCGTCGTAGTACCCCGCACGGCCGCCGATGCCGATGTCCTCGGCCATGGTGATCTGCACATGGTCCACGAAGGACCGGTTCCAGATCGGTTCGAACATCGTGTTGGCGAAGCGCAGCGCCAGGATGTTCTGGACGGTCTCCTTGCCCAGGTAGTGGTCGATGCGGAAGACCTGGTCCGGGGCGAAGACCTCGTGGACGATCGAGTTGAGTTCCTCGGCCGACTCCAGGTTGTGGCCGAAGGGCTTCTCGATGACCGCGCGCCGCCAGGAGTCCTTCGTCTGGTCGGCCAGCCCGTGCTTCTTCAGCTGCTGGATGACCACCGGGAAGGCCGACGGCGGAACCGACAGGTAGAAGGCGAAGTTGCCGCCCGTGCCCTGTGCCTTGTCCAGTTCCTCGATGGTCGAGCGCAGCCGCTCGAAGGCGTCGTCGTCGTCGAAGGTGCCCTGCACGAAGCGCATGCCCTGGATGAGCTGCTGCCAGACCTCCTCGCGGAAGGGGGTGCGGGCGTGCTCCTTGACCGCGTCGTGGACCTCCTGGGCGAAGTCCTCGTGGGCCCACTCGCGGCGGGCGAACCCGATCAGCGAGAACCCCGGCGGCAGCAGACCCCGGTTCGCGAGGTCGTACACCGCGGGCATCAACTTCTTTCGTGACAAATCGCCCGTGACGCCGAAGATGACCAGGCCCGACGGCCCCGCGATGCGCGGGAGCCGTCGGTCTGCGGGGTCACGCAGCGGGTTGCTGCTCGACAAAGGTTCAGCCCTCCGAAGGGGCGAGGCGCTCCAGCTCCGCCTCGGTCGACTTGAGCAGGTCGTTCCAGGACGCCTCGAACTTCTCGACGCCCTCGTCCTCCAGCAGCTGCACGACGTCGTCGTAGGAGATCCCGAGCTTCTCCACCGCGTCGAGGTCGGCGCGGGCCTGCTCGTAGGTGCCGGTCACGGTGTCGCCGGTGACCTCCCCGTGGTCCTCGGTGGCGAACAGCGTCGCCTCCGGCATGGTGTTCACCGTGTTCGGCGCCACCAGGTCCACCACGTACAGCGTGTCCTTGTACGCCGGGTCCTTCACACCGGTGGAGGCCCACAGCGGACGCTGCTTGTTGGCGCCCGCCTTCTCCAGCGCGCTCCAGCGGTCGGAGGCGAACACCTCCTCGTACGCCTGGTAGGCCAGGCGCGCGTTGGCGACGCCGGCCTTGCCGCGGGCGGCCTTGGCCTCGTCGGTACCGAGCGCGTCGATCCGCTTGTCGATCTCGGTGTCCACGCGGGACACGAAGAAGGAGGCCACGGAGTGGATCAGGGAGAGGTCCAGCCCCTTCTCCTTCGCCTTCTCGAGGCCGGACAGGTAGGCGTCCATGACCTCGCGGTAGCGCTCGAGGGAGAAGATCAGGGTGACGTTGACGCTGATGCCGTTGCCGATGACCTCGGTGATGGCAGGCAGGCCCGCCCGGGTGGCCGGGATCTTGATCAGCGTGTTGGGGCGGTCGACCAGCCACGCCAGCTGCTTGGCCTCGGCGACCGTCGCCTTGGTGTGGTGGGCGAGACGCGGGTCGACCTCGATCGACACCCGGCCGTCCTGGCCGCCCGTGGCGTCGAAGACCGGGCGCAGGATGTCGGCGGCGTCACGGACGTCCGCCGTCGTGATCATGCGGATGGCCTCTTCGACGGTGACCTTGCGGGCGGCGAGGTCGGACAGCTGCTGGTCGTAGCCGTCGCCCTGCGAGATCGCCTTCTGGAAGATCGACGGGTTGGTGGTGACGCCCACGACGTGCTGCTGGTCGATCAGCTCGGCGAGGTTGCCGGACGTGATCCGCTTGCGCGACAGGTCGTCCAGCCAGATCGCCACGCCTTCCTCGGAGAGGCGCTTGAGTGCGTCTGTCATGGAATTACATCTCCTACGTGTCGTATGTGAGCGTCAGCGCTGGGTGGCCGCGAGGGATTCCCGCGCCTGGGCGGCCACGTTCTCGGCGGTGAAGCCGTACTCGTGGAAGAGCACCTTGCCGTCGGCCGAAGCACCGAAGTGCTCCAGGGAGACGATGCGTCCGGCGTCCCCGACGTACTTGTGCCAGGTCAGGCCGATGCCCGCCTCGACCGCGACCCGGGCCTTCACGTTCGGCGGCAGCACGCTGTCCCGGTACCCCTGGTCCTGCTGCTCGAACCACTCCACCGACGGCATGGACACGACGCGCGTCGGCACCCCGTCGGCCTGGAGCTGTTCGCGCGCCTCGACGGCCACGTGCACCTCGGAACCCGTGGCGATCAGGATGACCTGCGCCTCGCCGCCCTCGGCCTCGAACAGGACGTAACCGCCCTTGGCCGCGTTCTCGTCGGGCGCGTACGTCGGCACACCCTGGCGGGTCAGCGCCAGTCCGTGCGGCTGGCCCTTGCCGAACTCCTTGGTCCAGCGCCTGAGAATCTCGCGCCAGGCGATCGCGGTCTCGTTGGCGTCGGCCGGGCGGACCACGTTCAGGCCCGGGATGGCGCGCAGCGAGGCCAGGTGCTCGACCGGCTGGTGGGTGGGGCCGTCCTCGCCGAGGCCGATGGAGTCGTGCGTCCACACGTACGTCACCGGCAGGTGCATCAGGGCCGACAGGCGCACCGCGTTGCGCATGTAGTCGGAGAAGACGAGGAACGTGCCGCCGTAGATGCGGGTGTTGCCGTGCAGGGCGATGCCGTTCATCTCCGCGGCCATGGAGTGCTCGCGGATGCCGAAGTGGACCGTGCGGCCGTAGGGGTTCGCCTCGGGCAGCGGGTTGTCGGCGGGGAGGAACGACGACGTCTTGTCGATCGTCGTGTTGTTCGAGCCGGCCAGGTCGGCCGAGCCGCCCCACAGTTCGGGGATGACCGCGCCGAGCGCCTGGAGCACCTTGCCGGACGCGGCGCGCGTGGCGACGCCCTTGCCGGGCTCGAAGACCGGGAGCTTCTCCTCCCAGCCGGCCGGCAGCTCGCCCGCGGCGATCCGGTCGAACTCGGCGGCGCGCTCGGGGTTGTTGTCGCGCCACTGCTGGAGCGACTTCTCCCACTCGGCCTTCGCCTCGGCGCCGCGCTCCAGTGCCCCGCGGGTGTGGGCGATGACCTCGTCGGCCACCTCGAAGGTCTGCTCCGGGTCGAAGCCGAGGACGCGCTTGGTGGCCGCGACCTCCTCGTCGCCCAGCGCCGAGCCGTGCGCGGCCTCGGTGTTCTGCGCGTTCGGGGCGGGCCAGGCGATGATCGAGCGCATCGCGATGAAGGACGGCCGGTCCGTCACCTTCTTCGCCGCCTCGATCGCGGTGTACAGGGCGTGCGGGTCCAGGTCGCCGTCCGGCTTCGGTGCCACGCGCTGCACGTGCCAGCCGTAGGCCTCGTAGCGCTTGACGGTGTCCTCGGAGACCGCGGTCTCGGTGTCGCCCTCGATCGAGATGTGGTTGTCGTCCCAGAGCAGGACCAGGTTCCCGAGCTTCTGGTGGCCGGCCAGCGAGGACGCCTCGGCGGAGATGCCCTCCTGGAGACAGCCGTCACCGGCGATGCAGTACACGAAGTGGTCGAAGGGCGACTCGCCGGCCGGGGCCTCCGGGTCGAACAGACCGCGCTCGTAGCGGGCGGCCATCGCCATGCCCACGGCGTTGGCGACGCCCTGCCCGAGCGGGCCGGTCGTCGTCTCCACGCCCACGGTGTGGCCGTACTCGGGGTGACCGGGGGTCTTCGAACCCCACGTGCGGAACGACTTCAGGTCGTCCAGCTCCAGGCCGAAGCCGGCCAGGTACAGCTGGGTGTACAGGGTCAGGGACGAGTGGCCCGCGGACAGCACGAAGCGGTCGCGTCCGACCCAGTCGGCGTCCGCCGGGTCGTGCCGCATCACCTTCTGGAAGAGGGTGTAGGCGGCGGGCGCCAGGCTCATCGCCGTACCGGGATGGCCGTTGCCGACCTTCTGTACGGCGTCGGCGGCCAGGACGCGGGCGGTGTCCACGGCCCGCTGGTCCAGATCGGTCCACTCGAATTCTGTGGTGGTCGGCTTGGTGCTCACCCTGGGTCAGGGCTCCTCTCCACATGTCGAATACCGGCTGCTTCGGGCGCTCGCCCACCGGTTGCCGGTGCACTGGGTGCCCACCGGCCGCTGCCGAGCCTACCCCCGTCAGGACGTGCGTCTTTTCGAGTCGTTCCAGACTGCCGGGACTCCCCGGCGTCCGCCTCCCGGCTGGCCGGAACCGCATTAGGCACATGAATACGGGGCCGCTCATATGACTGCTCAATCGAGCCCGAATACGACCGATGAGCGGGCCGTCGGAGGGGCCCCGGGCGGGCCCCGCGGAGCACCTCCGAGCGCCCCCCGCGCGGGCCGCGTCAACACGACCCCACCCCCGCGAAGGACGAGGTATGGGCAACGTCTACAGTGGCGTGGTACGCGCGAGCCTTTACCGGGACTTCACACCCGGGGTTCGCTGGGATGTCTCTGTCAGGGGTGTGCGTGACGGCCGTTGAATCCCGTCCAGCGGGGGTTATCGGGACGAGCCAGAGCCCGAGTCGGCGGCCGGTGGGGGCCCGCGTCAAGGCGTTCGTGGCGCTGACCAAGCCGCGGATCATCGAGCTGCTGCTGATCACCACGGTGCCGGTGATGTTCTTGGCGCAGCAGGGTGTGCCGGACCTGGGGCTGGTGCTGCTCACCTCCGTCGGCGGCTACCTCTCCGCGGGCGGCGCGAACGCCCTGAACATGTACATCGACCGCGACATCGACGCGCTGATGGACCGCACCTCGCAGCGTCCGCTGGTCACCGGCATGGTCAGCCCGCGCGAGTGCCTCGCCTTCGGCGTCACCCTGGCGGTCGTGTCGACCCTGCTGTTCGGTCTGACCGTCAACTGGCTGTCCGCCTGGCTCTCCCTCGGCGCGCTCCTCTTCTATGTCGTCGTCTACACGATGATCCTCAAGCGCCGTACCTCGCAGAACATCGTGTGGGGCGGGATCGCCGGCTGCATGCCGGTGCTGATCGGCTGGTCCGCCGTGACGAACTCGCTGTCCTGGGCCCCGGTCGTCCTGTTCGCGGTCATCTTCTTCTGGACGCCGCCGCACTACTGGCCACTGTCCATGAAGGTCAGGGACGACTACGCGCGCGTGGGCGTGCCGATGCTGCCGGTCATCGCCTCCAACAAGGTCGTCGCCAGGCAGATCGTGATCTACAGCTGGGTGATGGTCGCCGTCTCGCTGCTGCTGACCCTGCTCGACTACACCGGCTGGTTCTACACGACGGTCGCGCTGGCGGCGGGCGGCTGGTGGCTGTGGGAGGCGCACGCCCTGCAGAACCGCGCCAAGGCGGAGACGACGGGCGCGAAGCTGAAGGAGATGCGCCTCTTCCACTGGTCCATCACCTATGTGTCGCTGCTGTTCGTGGCGGTCGCGGTGGACCCCTTCCTGAGGTAGGTCCGCCCACGAGGTGCCGGTACGGCCGGGGCGCGTGGTCAAGGCCACGCACCCCGGCCGTCGCCGTTCGTTCTACCCGTCGGTAGCATCCTGGCCATGGCAGACACGCAGCAGGTTGACGCGAAGGCCGGACGCACGGTGGCCCGGCTCGCCCAGCAGATCAGCACCTTCGCCGCGGCGCACGGCGGGGCCGAGGGCCAGGTCGCGTACATCGGGGAACGCGGTGCCCGCATCGTGCTCGTCGGCGAGGACGGCGGCTGGGGCGACCTCGTGGCGCCCTCGGTCGAGATCGCCGAGAAGGCCGTGGAGAAGGCCGGGATCACCGCCCACGAGGCCTTCGACGGCGAGTTCGCGGCCAAGGTGCGGACCGGCCCCTACGAGTGGACGCGCATGGCCGGTATCCAGGTGGGCGGTCCGCGCAACACCTGAGCAACACCTGACACCCGGTTCACCCGTTAGGCCCCCGTAGGAGACACAGGGTCCAGCCGCGGGAGTCCCGGATGATCGAAACGCCGTCCCTGGTGGACCAGTACTGCCACGGCGTCCTGAGAACGGAGCTGGGCCTCGGCACCTTCGAGGCCCAGTTGGCCCGCACCGAGGGCCCGCCCGCCGCGGGCACCACCCTCTTCGACACCCAGACCGGCTTCGCCGTGCGCCGCTGGTGCCCGCCGCTGCTCGGACTGGAGCCGCACTGCCCGCCCGCCCGCTACCTCGCCCGGCGACGCGAACTCGGCGTCCTGGAGTCGGGCCGCCGGCTGCTGCGCGGCAGCGGCATCACGACCTACCTCGTCGACACCGGCCCGCCCGGTGACCTCACCGGGCCCGATGAGCTCGCCGCCGCGGGCGCCGCGAAGGCCCGGGAGATCGTGCGCCTGGAACTCCTCGCCGAGCAGGTCGCCGACACCTCCGGCACCGTCGAGTCCTTCCTCGCCAACCTCGCCGAGGCGGTGCACGCCGCCGCCGCGCACGCCGTGGCCTTCACCTCGGTCGCCGGAGTCCGGCACGGACCGGCGCTCGCGCCCGAGCCGCCGGGGCCGGGAGAGGTGCGCGGCGCCGCCGGGCGCTGGCTGGCCGGGCGGCGGGTCGGCGGGGAGCTGACCGACCCGGTACTGCTGCGGCACCTGCTGTGGAACGCCGTCGCCTCCGGGCTGCCCCTGCAACTGCACGCCGGACTCGGTGAGCCGGGCCTGCGCGTCGACCGTACGGACCCGGCCCTGCTCACGGACTTCGTCCGCGCGACGGCCGGTCTCGGTACCGACCTGGTCCTGCTGCACGGCTACCCCTACCACCGCCACGCCGCCCACCTCGCCGGCGTCTTCCCGCACGTCTACACCGACTGCGGTGCCGCACTCGCGCGGACCGGAGCCCGCGCCGCGACGGTCCTCGCGGAGGTCCTGGAACTCGCCCCGTTCGGCAAGATCCTCTTCTCCAGCGGTGCCCGGGGGCTGCCCGAGCTGCACGTGGTGGGCGCGCGACTGTTCCGCGAGGCCCTGGGGCGGGTGCTGGGCGCCTGGGTGGCCGAGGGCGCGTGGTCGCTCACGGACGCGCAGCGGGTCGCGTCACTGGTGGCGGCCGAGAACGCGCGCCGGGTGTACGGGCTCGGCTGAGGGGACAGGCTGGCCGCATGAACCGGACCGATGCCCTGCTCGACCGATTCCTGTCCGAACTGACCGACGCGATCGACACGTCCGCAGGGCCGGGGGGCTGCGGGGCTTCGGCGCCGAGGCTCCTCGCCGTCTGGGGGCACGGCTCGCTCGGCGGGGGCGACTACCAGGAGGGGCGCAGCGACCTGGACCTGATCGCCGTCCTGGAAGGGCCGGTCACCGCGCGGACCGTGTGGCGGGTGGCCCGGGCGCACGCACGGCTGCGCGAGGCACCGCTTGCCGGCCTGCTGCACTGCAGCTACCTCACGCCCGCAACGGCGGCCGACCCGGACCGGCGGCACCTCACCTGGGCGCACGAGCGCCTGTTCCGGCGGACGGTCACCCCGGTCACCCGGCGCGAGCTGCACACCTTCGGCAGGGTGCTGCTCGGGGAGCCGCCGAGGGCCCTGCTGCCACCGGTGACGGACCGGGAGCTCGCCGACTTCGTGGTGCGCGACCAGCGGGACTTCTGGCGGCGGGAGCTGGACCGGGCGGGCCACTGGACGCGGACCGTCTGGGTCGACCTCGCGATGGTCACCCACGCCCGCGCCGTCGTCACCGTCGCCGACGGCCGGCTGATCTCCAAGCGCGAGGCGCTGGACCTGCTGCCCGGTCTCGGCGCGCCCGTCGAGGTGGTCGAGGACATCAGGGCACGGCGGTACGGGAGCGCCGCGGCGCCGCCCACCGAAGAGTGGACGGCGCGCAGGGCGGAGCTGACGCGGGGCTACCTCGGGCCGGCGATCGACGCGCTCGTGGCGTCCCGCTCCTGAGGGGTGGACCCCGGCGGACCGACCGTCGTCCGCGGGCGCTCGCGCAGCGCCAGCGGCACCCGCAGCACCGCGATCCACACCAGGGCCGAGCCGAGCATGTGCAGTCCGACCAGCAGCTCGGGCAGGTCCGTGAAGTACTGGACGTAACCGAGCACGCCCTGGGCCAGCAGGATCAGGAACAGGTCGCGGGTGCGGTGCAGCGGGGCCTTCGGCGCCTCGACCGCCTTGAGGACGAACCACAGGGCGAACGTCAGCGACACCACGATCCAGGCCAGCACGGCGTGCACCTTGCTGACCGTCTCCCAGTCGAACGGCATCCGCTCGACCTCGCTGGAGTCGCCCGCGTGCGGGCCCGCGCCGGTCACGACCGTACCGACGAGGATCAGCAGGACGGTGGCGCCGACCAGGCACCACACCAGCTGCTGCACCGACCGGCCGACCAGGGCGCGGGGTGCCGCGTCACCCTCCCGGGTGCGCTGCCACATCACCGTGGCGATGGCGATCAGCGCCGACGTCGCCACGAAGTGCGCGGCGACCGTGTAGGGGTTGAGGCCGACGAGGACGACGATGCCGCCGAGGACGGCGTTGCTCATCACGACCCAGAACTGCGCCCAGCCCAGCCGGGTCAGACCGCGCCGGTACGGCTTCTCGGAGCGGGCGGCGATGATCGCCCAGCCGACCGCGGCGCACAGCACGTACGTCAGCATGCGGTTGCCGAACTCGATGGCGCCGTGCAGACCCATCTCGCTCGTCGCGGTGAGCGAGTCGTCGGTGCACTTGGGCCAGGTCGGGCAGCCGAGTCCGGAGCCGGTGAGCCGCACCGCGCCGCCGGTGACCACGATGACCACCGACATGACGAGCGAGACGAGGGCCGCCCGCTGAACCGTCCGGGCAGTCGGGGTCCAGCGTGCGGCGATGAAGGCGAGCGGGTTGCGCACGGCCGCCAGGGCGTCGGCGCGGGTCACGTTTGGCACGCGTTCCATCGTAGGGGGCTGCTTGTGCACGCTTTCACGAGGGGGGCGCCGGCTCATTCCCAGCGGAAGAACCGGCCGGCCGCGGCCAGGCCCGCCACCGCCCAGACGGCCAGGATCCCCAGATCGCCCCACGGCATCCCCGCCCCGTGCCGGAGCACCTCCCGCAGCCCGTCGGAGAGAGCCGAGATCGGCAGCAGCCCGAGGACGTCCTGGGCGGCCGGGGGGAACTTCTCCAGCGGGACGATCACTCCGCCGCCCACGAGCAGCAGCAGGAAGACCAGGTTGGCGGCGGCCAGGGTCGCCTCCGCCTTCAGGGTGCCCGCCATCAGCAGGCCGAGGCCGGAGAAGGCCGCCGTGCCGAGGACGAGCAGGAGCAGGACGACGAGGGGGTTGCCGTGCGGGTCCCAGCCCAGCGCGAAGGCGATCGCGGTCAGCAGGATCACCTGGAGGACCTCGGTGACCAGCACGGACACGGTCTTCGCCGCCATCAGGCCCCAGCGGGGCAGCGGGGAGGAGGCGAGCCGCTTCAGCACGCCGTAGCGGCGCTCGAAGCCCGTCGCGATGGCCTGGCCGGTGAAAGCCGTGGACATCACCGCGAGCGCGAGGACACCGGGGGCGAGGAAGTCCACCGCCTCGCCGGCGCCCGTGTCGACGATGTCCACCGAGCTGAACAGCACCAGCAGCAGTGTCGGGATCACCACGGTGAGCAGCAGCTGCTCACCGTTGCGCAGGAGCATCTTCGTCTCCAGCGCCGCCTGGGCCGCGATCATGCGGGGGAGCGGGGCGGCCCCCGGCTTCGGTGTGTAGGTGCCGGTGGCGGTCACGAGCGCAGCTCCTTGCCGGTCAGCTCGAGGAAGACGTCTTCGAGGGTGTGCCGCTCCACCGAGATCCGGTCGGGCATCACCCCGTGCTGCGCGCACCACGACGTGACGGTCGCCAGCAGCTGCGGGTCGATCTTGCCGTTCACCCGGTACGAGCCCGGGGTCAGCTCGGCGGCGGAGCTGTCGGCGGGCAGGGCCTTGAGCAGGGAGCCCACGTCCAGGCCCGGGCGGCCGGTGAAGCGGAGCGTGTTCTCGGCGCCGCCGCGGCACAGCTCGTCGGGGGAGCCCTGGGCGATGACCCGGCCGTCGTCGATGATCGCGACGTCGTCGGCGAGCTGCTCGGCCTCGTCCATGTGGTGGGTGGTCAGGATGACCGAGACGCCGTCGGCACGCAGGTCGCGGACCAGGTCCCAGGTGGCGCGGCGGGCCTGCGGGTCGAGGCCGGCGGTCGGCTCGTCCAGGAAGACCAGTTCCGGACGGCCCACGACGGCCATCGCCAGCGCGAGCCGCTGCTGCTGCCCGCCGGAGAGCCGGCGGTACGTCGTCCGGCCGCAGGAGCCGAGTCCGAGCCGCTCGATCAGCGCGTCGACGTCGAGCGGACGCGCGTGCAGCTTCGCCACGTGCCGCAGCATCTCGTCGGCGCGCGCACCCGAGTACACGCCGCCCGACTGGAGCATCACCCCGATCCGGGGGTGCAGCTCACGGGCCTGTCTCACCGGGTCGAGCCCGAGGACGCGGACGGTGCCGGAGTCCGGCTTGCGGTACCCCTCGCAGGTCTCGACCGTCGTCGTCTTGCCGGCGCCGTTCGGACCGAGGACGGCGGTGACGCCCGCCCGGGCCGCCAGGTCGAGGCCGTTGACCGCGGTCGTCGTGCCGTACCGCTTCACCAGGGCCTGGACCCGGACGACAGGCTCAGTTCGCATGGCTCCAGAGTCTAGGTAGGTGCGCGGGACCTCCGGTCGGCGGGTGGAGGATCCGGCCATCGTCGCGAGTGCCGTACCGGCCCGCCGGCCCCCGCGCTCGCCGGTCGCTGACCTGCCCGTCCGCCCCGTCGAAGATCGTTTCCGCAGGTCAGATTAGGTATGCCTAAGTGACGCAGGGCACCGCCAGGTGGCGTGTACGCGGCTTGCCTGCCTCCGAAGAATTACGCAACAATGGCGTTGTGAAAAACGTCGGCGAGGCTCGGGTGACCCCCGCGGGGGCCCCTCAGGAGGAGCTCGCGGCTGGGATGCGCTCGGATCGTTCGACGCGCAACCGGGTCGCGCGGTCCATCCTGGACCACGGGCCGTCGACCGTCGCCGAGCTGGCCGGACGGCTGGGGCTGACCCAGGCCGCCGTGCGCCGGCACCTTGACGCGCTGGTCGCCGACGACGTCGTGGAGGCACGCGAGCAGCGGGTCTACGGAGCGCGCACCCGCGGACGCCCCGCGAAGGTGTTCGCCCTCACCGACTGCGGCCGGGACGCCTTCGACCAGTCCTACGACGAGCTCGCCGCGGACGCCCTGCGCTGGATACAGGAGCGGTTCGGCGGGGACGAGGCCGTCGTCGCCTTCGCGCGCGCGCGGATCGCCGAACAGGCCGCCGCGTACCGCGAGGCGATCGAGGCCGCCGCCCCCGAACAGCGCACCGAAGCCCTGGCCAAGGCCCTGAGTGCCGACGGGTACGCTGCTACCGCGCGCAGTGCGCCCCTCCCGCACATGGGCGAGCAGCTCTGCCAGCACCACTGCCCCGTCGCTCACGTAGCGGAGAAGTTCCCGCAGCTCTGCGAGGCGGAGACCGAGATCTTCTCCCAACTGCTCGGAACGCACGTCCAGCGACTGGCGACCATCGCGCACGGCGACGGCGTCTGCACGACGTTCATCCCCAAGATTTCCCACACCACTCATCACGCACCTGCAAGCACGGCCGGGAGGAACCCCGCATGACGCTCCCCACGGAGACTGCCCACCCCGAACTCGAGGGTCTGGGCAAGTACGAATACGGCTGGGCCGACTCCGACGTGGCCGGTGCCTCCGCCAGGCGAGGTCTGAACGAGGACGTCGTCAAGGACATCTCCGGGAAGAAGTCCGAGCCGGAGTGGATGACCAAGCTGCGCCTGAAGGGCCTCAAGCTCTTCGAGAAGAAGCCCATGCCGAACTGGGGCTCCGACCTCTCGGGCATCGACTTCGACAACATCAAGTACTTCGTGCGCTCCACGGAGAAGCAGGCGGAGTCCTGGGAGGACCTGCCCGAGGACATCAAGAACACGTACGACAAGCTCGGCATCCCGGAGGCGGAGAAGCAGCGCCTCGTCGCCGGTGTCGCGGCCCAGTACGAGTCCGAGGTCGTCTACCACCAGATCCGCGAGGACCTGGAGGAGCAGGGCGTCATCTTCCTCGACACCGACACCGCCCTGAAGGAGCACCCGGAGCTCTTCAAGGAGTACTTCGGGACCGTCATTCCGGCCGGTGACAACAAGTTCGCCGCGCTGAACACCGCCGTGTGGTCCGGCGGCTCCTTCATCTACGTGCCGAAGGGCGTGCACGTCGAGATCCCGCTCCAGGCCTACTTCCGCATCAACACGGAGAACATGGGCCAGTTCGAGCGGACCCTGATCATCGTCGACGAGGGCGCCTACGTGCACTACGTCGAGGGCTGTACCGCCCCGATCTACAAGTCGGACTCGCTGCACTCCGCGGTCGTCGAGATCATCGTCAAGAAGAACGCCCGCTGCCGCTACACGACCATCCAGAACTGGTCGAACAACGTCTACAACCTGGTCACCAAGCGCGCCGTCGCCTACGAGGGCGCGACCATGGAGTGGATCGACGGCAACATCGGCTCCAAGGTGACGATGAAGTACCCGGCCGTCTACCTCATGGGCGAGCACGCCAAGGGCGAGACCCTCTCCATCGCCTTCGCGGGCGAGGGCCAGCACCAGGACGCCGGCTCCAAGATGGTCCACATGGCGCCGAACACCTCGTCCAACATCGTGTCGAAGTCCGTCGCCCGCGGTGGCGGCCGCACCTCCTACCGTGGTCTGGTGGAGATCGGCGAGGGTGCCCACGGCTCGAAGTCCAACGTGCTGTGCGACGCGCTGCTCGTGGACACCATCTCCCGCTCCGACACGTACCCGTACGTGGACGTCCGCGAGGACGACGTGTCCATGGGGCACGAGGCGACCGTCTCCAAGGTCTCCGAGGACCAGCTCTTCTACCTGATGAGCCGTGGCCTGAGCGAGTTCGAGGCGATGGCCATGATCGTGCGCGGCTTCGTCGAGCCCATCGCCAAGGAACTGCCGATGGAGTACGCCCTCGAGCTCAACCGGCTGATCGAGCTGCAGATGGAAGGCGCGGTCGGCTGACACCGCGGCCCGTACCGGCAGCTGACGGCCCGCCCTCTCGGGCGGGCCGAGGATCACAACCGACGTAGGAAGAGAGCAGACCGACAGCCATGGCTGAGGCTCAGAACGCCCCCACTTTCGAATCCGCTCAAGCGGGGGGACGCCCACCGGTGGGCAGCACGACCGCCGGCCAGATCGCGGTGGCCGCCGAGTCGACCGTCGCCACACGCATGAGCGCGCCGCCCTCCTTCGACGTGGCGGACTTCCCGGTCCCCCACGGCCGCGAGGAGGAGTGGCGGTTCACCCCGCTGGAGCGCCTGCGCGGGCTGCACGACGGCACCGCGGTCGCCACCGGCGACGGCGTGAAGGTCGACATCGAGGCCCCCGAGGGCGTCATCGTCGAGACCGTCGGCCGTGACGACGCGCGCCTCGGCAGGGCGGGCACCCCCGTGGACCGCGTCGCCGCCCAGGCGTACTCCGCGTTCGAGAAGGCCGGCGTGATCACGGTCCCCAAGGACGCGGTCCTCACCGAGCCGATCCGCATCGCGGTGCAGGGCCAGGGCGGGGTCGCCTACGGCCACCAGGTCGTCGAGCTGAAGGCCTTCGCCGAGGCCGTCGTCGTCATCGACCACACCGGTGACGCCGTGCTCGCCGCCAATGTCGACTACATCCTGGGGGACGGCGCCAAGCTGACCGTCGTCTCGGTCCAGGACTGGGACGACAAGGCCGTGCACGTGGGGCAGCACAACGCGCTGATCGGCCGGGACGCCACCTTCAAGTCGTTCGTGGTCACCTTCGGCGGCGACCTCGTACGGCTGCACCCGCGCGTCGCGTACGCCGGCACCGGCGGCGAGGCCGAGCTGTTCGGCCTGTACTTCACCGACGCCGGCCAGCACCAGGAGCACCGTCTCCTCGTCGACCACAACACCCCGCACTGCAAGTCGAACGTCGCCTACAAGGGCGCGCTCCAGGGCGACGAGGCGCACGCCGTGTGGGTCGGCGACGTGCTGATCGAGGCCAGTGCCGAGGGCACGGACACCTACGAGATGAACCGCAACCTGGTTCTGACCGACGGCGCCCGGGTCGACTCCGTACCCAACCTGGAGATCGAGACCGGCGAGATCGTCGGCGCCGGCCACGCCTCGGCGACCGGCCGCTTCGACGACGAGCAGCTCTTCTACCTCATGGCGCGCGGCATCCCGGAGTACGAGGCCCGTCGCCTGGTGGTCCGCGGCTTCTTCGCCGAACTGGTCCAGCAGATCGGCGTCGAGGACATCGAGGAGCGCCTCCTCACCAAGATCGAAGAGGAGCTGGAGGCGTCGGTCGCATGACGTCCTTCGACCGCGCCCGATTCGTTCGGGCCTGTGGGCTGAGCGAGCTGGAGGAGGACACCCCGAAGCGGGTGGAACTCGACGGCACGCCGGTCTCGGTCGTGCGGACCGAGGGTGAGGTGTTCGCCATCCACGACATCTGCTCCCACGCGAACGTCTCGCTCTCCGAGGGCGAGGTGGAGGACTGCCAGATCGAGTGCTGGCTGCACGGCTCCGCGTTCGACCTCCGCACCGGCAAGCCGTCCGGCCTCCCCGCCACGCGCCCCGTCCCCGTATACCCCGTCAAGATCGAAGGGGACGACGTGCTCGTCTCCCTCACCCAGGAGTCCTGAGGCCACCATGGCAACGCTTGAAATCCGAGACCTGCACGTCACCGTCGAGGCCGACAACGCCACGAAGGAGATCCTCAAGGGCGTCGACCTGACCGTGAAGCAGGGCGAGACGCACGCCATCATGGGCCCCAACGGCTCGGGCAAGTCGACCCTCGCCTACTCGCTCGCGGGTCACCCGAAGTACACGATCACCGGCGGCACCGTCACCCTCGACGGCGAGGACGTCCTGGAGATGTCCGTCGACGAGCGCGCCCGCGCGGGCCTGTTCCTCGCGATGCAGTACCCGGTCGAGGTCCCCGGCGTCTCCGTCTCCAACTTCCTGCGCACCTCCGCCACCGCCATCCGCGGCGAGGCCCCGAAGCTGCGCACCTGGGTGAAGGAGGTCAAGGAGGCCATGGAGCGCCTCAACATGGACCCGTCCTTCGCCGAGCGCAACGTCAACGAGGGCTTCTCCGGCGGTGAGAAGAAGCGCCACGAGATCCTCCAGCTCGAACTGCTCAAGCCGAAGGTCGCGATCCTCGACGAGACCGACTCCGGTCTCGACGTCGACGCCCTCCGCATCGTCTCCGAGGGCGTCAACCGCGTCCGCGGGACCGGCGAGGTCGGCACCCTGCTGATCACGCACTACACGCGCATCCTGCGCTACATCAAGCCCGACCACGTCCACGTCTTCTCCGGCGGCCGCATCGTCGAGTCCGGCGGCGCCGAGCTCGCGGACAAGCTGGAGAACGAGGGCTACGAGGCATACGTGAAGGGTGGCGCATCCGCGTGACACAGCTGCCGGGCCTCCTCGACACCGAGGCGCTCCGCAAGGACTTCCCGATCCTGGATCGCGTGATCCACGACGGCAGGAAGCTCGTGTACCTGGACAACGCGGCGACCTCGCAGACGCCGCGCCAGGTGCTCGACGTGCTCTCCGAGTACTACGAGCAGCACAACGCCAACGTCCACCGTGGCGTCCATGTGCTCGCCGAGGAGGCCACGGCGCTGTACGAGGGCGCGCGCGACAAGGTCGCCGCGTTCATCAACGCGCCGAGCCGCGACGAGGTGATCTTCACGAAGAACGCCTCCGAGTCGCTCAACCTCGTGGCGAACATGCTCGGCTGGGCCGACGAGCCGTACCGGGTGGACCGCGAGACCGAGATCGTCATCACGGAGATGGAGCACCACTCCAACATCGTCCCGTGGCAGCTGCTGTCGCAGCGCACCGGCGCGAAGCTGAAGTGGTTCGGCCTGACCGACGACGGCCGGCTCGACCTGTCCACCATCGACGAGGTCATCACGGAGAAGACGAAGATCGTCTCCTTCGTGCTCGTGTCGAACATCCTGGGCACGGTCAACCCGGTCGAGGCGATAGTGCGCCGGGCGCAGGAGGTCGGGGCCCTGGTCCTGATCGACGCCTCGCAGGCCGCCCCGCACATGCCGCTGGACGTCCAGGCCCTCCAGGCCGACTTCGTGGCCTTCACCGGCCACAAGATGTGCGGCCCGACCGGCATCGGCGTCCTGTGGGGACGCCAGGAGCTGCTGGAGGACCTGCCTCCGTTCCTCGGCGGCGGCGAGATGATCGAGACCGTCTCGATGCACTCCTCGACCTACGCCCCGGCGCCCCACAAGTTCGAGGCGGGCACCCCGCCGATCGCCCAGGCGGTCGGGCTGGGAGCGGCCGTCGACTACCTGTCCTCGATCGGCATGGACAAGATCCTCGCCCACGAGCACGCGCTCACCGAGTACGCGGTGAGGAAGCTGACCGAGGTCCCGGACCTGCGGATCATCGGCCCGAGCACGGCCGAGGACCGGGGCGCCGCGATCTCCTTCACGCTCGGCGACATCCACCCGCACGACGTGGGCCAGGTGCTGGACGAGCAGGGCATCGCGGTCCGGGTCGGTCACCACTGCGCCCGTCCCGTCTGCCTGCGCTACGGAATTCCCGCGACCACACGAGCGTCGTTCTATCTGTACTCCACGCCCGCCGAGATCGACGCGCTGGTCGAGGGCCTGGAGCACGTACGGAACTTCTTCGGCTGAGGGGCGTGCTGAACCGTGAAGCTGGACTCGATGTACCAGGAAGTCATCCTGGACCACTACAAGAACCCGCACGGGCGTGGTCTGCGTGATGGCGACGCCGAGGTGCACCACGTCAACCCCACCTGCGGCGACGAGATCACGCTGCGCGTCAGGTACGACGGCACGACGATCCAGGACGTCTCGTACGAGGGCCAGGGCTGCTCGATCAGCCAGGCGAGCGCGTCCGTGCTGAACGAACTGCTCGTCGGCAAGGACCTGTCCGAGGCGCAGCGGATCCAGGAGACCTTCCTGGAGCTGATGCAGTCCAAGGGCCGGATCGAGCCGGACGACGCGATGGAGGAGGTGCTGGAGGACGCGGTCGCGTTCGCCGGTGTCTCCAAGTACCCGGCCCGGGTCAAGTGCGCCCTCCTGAGCTGGATGGCGTGGAAGGACGCGACGGCCCAGGCGCTGGGCGCCGACGCCGAAAGGAAGACGGCATGAGCGAGACCGTGGAGATGAAGCCGGCCTCCGAGGAGGAGGTCCGCGAGGCCCTGTACGACGTCGTCGACCCCGAGCTGGGCATCGACGTCGTCAACCTGGGCCTGATCTACGGCATCCACATCGACGACGCGAACATCGCGACGATCGACATGACCCTGACGTCGGCGGCCTGCCCGCTGACGGACGTCATCGAGGACCAGGCCAAGTCCGCCACGGACGGCCTCGTCAGCGAGCTGCGCATCAACTGGGTCTGGATGCCGCCGTGGGGCCCGGACAAGATCACGGACGACGGGCGCGAGCAGCTGCGGGCGCTCGGATTCAACGTCTGAGCTTCACCGACCTCGCGGAAGGGGCGGCACCCTCATGGGTGCCGCCCCTTCCGCCGTTCCCGTACGCCGGGGGATCGGGGGTCCTTGCACTGTGCCCGCCCGGGCCGCGCGGCCCGATCAGGCGCTCATGGTGCACGGACCCCTCAGCCGAGCCCTTCCACCAGCCGGAACGCCGAGTCGGCGTGGAACTGGCCGCTGTACTCGTAGCGTTCGAGCTTCAGCTGGAAGCGCTCGTGGCGGAGGAAGCAGCCCGGGTAGTTCACCGACTCCAGGGCGACCGCGCCGGAGTGGGACAGCGCGCGGGCGCAGAAGGTGGCGTCCTGCTCGAACAGGGACGATCCGTCGTCGCTCTGCTTGACCAGGACGAAACTGCGGTGGCGCAGGTAGGTGCCGTCCGAGGTGACGAAGGAGTGGCAGGACGGGTCGGCGAGGCCCTTGACCAGCGTGAAGGTGGAGTCCTCCCGTTGCTCGGACCCGGAGCCGATCGCGTCGAGCCGGACGTAACCGTTGCTCAGGTGCCAGTAGCGGTCGGGGTAGTTGACCGACTGCACGGACCGCCGCACGACGGCGGGCCTCGGTTCGGACGCGCCCCTCGTCGGCGTCGCCGCCGGGGCGGACGCCGTCGTGGAGGGGCGCGGTGAGGCGCTGCCCTGCGGCCGCGGCGAGGCGGACGCCGAGGCCGACGCCGAGGGCGACGGGCTGCCGCTTGCGGCGGGATGCGCGGGGGAGGCGCCGCTCGCCGAGGGCGAGGCGAAGGAGATCAGCCCCGACGAGGTCTCCTTGTCGGACGTGGTCCGACCCTCACGTGGGGCTGACGCCTCGTCATCAGGCTTTCCGCTGACGGCGATCGCCGTCACGCAGGCGACGACGGTGGCCACGGCGAGGGCTCCGGCGAGCCACAGGCGACGGGTTCCGGGGGCCCGGGAGGTGTCCGGGGCCCAGCCGTTCTCCCAGGGACGGTCCTGGGGAGGCCGGGACTTGTTGTCTGGCATGCGCTGTTCCTTCAGCGGCGCCCCTGTCGGCAGCCGCGGGTGCGATGGCCCGGTGTGTGAACGGTGAAACAGTAGTGGAAGCTGTGACTCGCGAGTAGCTGTTTGAGTGAGCGGTTTCCATAACGGTTTCAGCCGCCCGCAAGCGCTTCCTCGCGCCTGGATGTGTACACGTGTACGCATCGATGTGTACGCTTGTACATATGGGATACCTGACGCTGGCCGGCGCCATCGCCGCCGAGGTGGCGGCGACCACCGCGATGAAGTACAGCGAGGGCTTCAGCAGGTTCTGGCCGTCGCTGCTGACAGCCGTGGGGTACGTCGTCTCCTTCGCCCTGCTCGCCCAGACGCTCAAGTCGGTGGGCATCGGCACGGCCTACGCGATCTGGGCCGGAGTGGGCACCGCCTCGATCGCCGTCCTCGGGCTCGTCCTCTTCGGCGAGGCGCTGACCTTCACGAGGATCGCCGGGATCGCGCTGATCGTCGGCGGGGTCGTGGTGCTGAACCTGGGGGGCGCGCACTGATGCCCCGCCGCTACGACCCCGAGCGCCGGCAGCGGATCATCGACGCGGCGATCCGCGTCGTGGGGGCGAAGGGCCTGGCCGGCCTGAGCCACCGTTCGGTGGCGGCCGAGGCGGATGTGCCGCTCGGCTCCACGACGTACCACTTCGCCACCCTCGACGACCTGATGGTCGCCGCCCTCTGCCAGGCCAACGAGGGTTTCGCTCAGGCGATCGAACGGCGCGCCGGGCTGCGGGACCCGCACGCCGACCTCCCCGCCGAACTGGCCGCCCTGCTGGGCGACTGGCTGTCGGGCGACCGCGACGGCGTGGAACTCGAGTACGAGCTGTACCTGGCCGCCCTGCGCAGGCCGGCCCTGCGGCCCGTCGCGGCCGAGTGGGTGGAGTGCCTCGTCGACATCCTCGCCCGGCACACGGACCCGGCCACCGCCCACGCGTTGGTGGCGCTGATGGACGGCATCTGCCTCCAGGTGCTCCTGACGGACACCCCCTACGACGAGGCCCGCGCCCGGGAGATGCTCGACCGACTCGTCCGGCCGTCCCGCTGACCGCCCGGCGCCGACGGGTCGTCGCGGCGGTGGGGCGGGGTCACCGTTCCGGTGGTCGGCGGTCGGTGGTCGGCGGGCCGGGGGGCGCGGTGCCGGATGGCGCCGGGCCGGTGCGCCGGGGCGGGGGCCGGTCCCGGAGGGCGTCGGCGCGGGCGGTCCGCTCGTGCCGTGACCGCCGGGGTGGCGTTCGTGGCCCGGGGGACGGGGTCCGTCGTGGACACGGCTGCCGCGGTGCCCGTGCGCGCGGGCCAGGGGCCTCGTGCTGTGAGCTTCCGCGGGGTGGGGAAGCCGTCGGGGGGCGTCGCTGCGGAGGTGCGCCCGTGTGCCGGGCGGCCCAGCGGCGCCGGTGGGCGTCCGGCGCGGGGGCGCCGGGGGACCGGCGCCGGAAAGCTTCGGGGGCGGCCACCGGAGAGGTCCGGGTGGCCGGGGGGCGACCGCCACCTGAGACGGCGTCCCGTTGGTTGGCCTCCGTGGCCCCGCGCCGGTTAGGTTTCCCCCATGACCGACACCACCGCTCCTCGCACCACCGGCGCCGCGGCCGCCGGCCTCGCCACCGTCGCCGCCGACGGCACGATTCTCGACACCTGGTTCCCCGCGCCCGAGCTCGTCGCCGAGCCCGGCCCGTCCGGCACCGAGCGCCTGTCCGCCGAGAAGGCCGTGGAACTGCTCGGCGAGGGTGCCGCCAAGGCGATCGGCCCGGACGCCCGCCGCGGCGTCGAGGTGGTCGCGGTCCGCACGGTCATCGCCTCCCTCGACGACAAGCCGATCGACACGCACGACGTCTACCTGCGTCTGCACCTGCTCTCCCACCGGCTGGTCAGGCCGCACGGCCAGAGCCTGGACGGCGTCTTCGGTCTGCTCGCCAACGTCGCCTGGACCTCCCTCGGCCCGGTCGCCGTCGACGACGTCGAGAAGGTCCGCCTCAACGCCCGCGCCGAGGGCCTGCACCTCCAGGTGACGTCGATCGACAAGTTCCCGCGCATGACGGACTACGTGGCCCCCAAGGGCGTCCGCATCGCCGACGCCGACCGGGTCCGCCTCGGCGCGCACCTCGGCGAGGGCACGACCGTCATGCACGAGGGCTTCGTGAACTTCAACGCCGGCACGCTCGGCACCTCGATGGTCGAGGGCCGCGTCTCCGCGGGCGTCGTCGTCGGCGACGGCACCGACATTGGCGGCGGCGCCTCCACGATGGGCACGCTCTCCGGCGGCGGCAACGTGATCATCTCCATCGGCGAGCGCTGCCTCATCGGCGCCGAGGCGGGCGTCGGCATCGCCCTCGGCGACGAGTGCGTGGTCGAGGCCGGTCTCTACGTCACCGCGGGCACCCGCGTGACGATGCCCGACGGTCAGATCGTCAAGGCCCGCGAGCTCTCCGGCGCCTCGAACATCCTCTTCCGCCGCAACTCGGTCACCGGCACGGTCGAAGCCCGCCCAAACAACGCGGTGTGGGGCGGCCTCAACGAGATCCTGCACAGCCACAACTGACCTCGTACGAGTTGCTCGGCGTGACCTTCGCCCGGTTTCGGCAGATGAACCGGTGGACGCAGTGTCCGAAAAGAAGCCGAAACGACGAACGAGGTGCCGAGCGATGAGGAACGAACGGACGCAGTCCGTGGCGCGGTGGGCTGCCGGGGCGCTGACCCTGGCGGCGCTGGGAGGGCTGTCGGCAGGCACCGCGCACGCCGACGAGACCAACACCTCGTCGCACAACGGCCCACGGATCGGGCTGGTCAACGTCGGACAGGTGGACGACCCGATGGAGGACGTGCTGGAGCACGTGCTGCTCCTGGGCGACGGGTACACCTGGAGCTGACCGTGCCGAGCACGGTTCGGGGCCCCTGCCGCACACCCGCGGCAGGGGCCCCGAACCGTTTCCCGCCGCCCGGCGGGGTCGTCTCAGGCGGCCACCAGGTCGTCGTACACCGCTCGCAGCGCCCCGGCGGCCCCGGGGCCGGCGGGACGCAGCGGAGCACGGACCGGGCCGGCGGGCAGACCGAGCCCGGCGAGGAGGGACTTGGCGGTGACCGTGCCGGGCAGGCCCGCCGACATCATCGCCTCGATGAGCGGCGTCGCGCGCTGCTGGAGGCGGGCGGCCTCACCGGTGTCGCCCGCGTCGAAGGCGTCCAGGACCGCCCGCATCCGGTCCGGGACGACGTTGGCGACCGTGCTGACGTACCCGGCGCCGCCCACCGCGCGCAGGGCGAGATTGTGCTCGTCACAGCCCGCGTAGTACGCGAGGCCCGTGCGGGAGAGCACCTTCTGGGCGCCGAGGAAGTCGTACGAGCAGTCCTTGACCGCGACGATCCGGGGATGCCCGGCGAGCCGGACGAGCGTGTCCGGCTCGATGCGGGTCCCGGTGCGGCCCGGGATGTCGTACAGCATCACGGGCAGTCCGGACGCGTCCGCGATCTCCCGGAAGTGCGCCTCCAGGGCGTCCTGCGGCGGCCTGCTGTAGTAGGGGCTGACCAGCAGCAGCCCGTCCGCGCCCGCCTTCTCGGCCGCCAGGGACAGCTCGACGGTGTGCCGTGTGTCGAAGGTGCCCACGCCCGCCACCACCGACGCCCGTTCGCCCACCGCCTCGCGGACCGCCGTGACCAGCGCGGCCTTCTCCGCGTCCGTCGTGGTCGGCGACTCGCCCGTCGTGCCGGACAGCACGAGGCCGTCGCAGCCCCGCGCCACCAGCCGTTCGGCGAGCCGCTGCGCGCCGTCGAGGTCGAGGGCCCCCGACGCGGTGAAGGGCGTGATCATCGCGCAGAGCGCGCGGCCGAAGGGCGGCGTGGCAGGGCCTGGTGTCGTCATGGGAGCAGTCTCGGCAGGACCACCGTGAAGCTCCACTTAAATTTGCTACGCGATATCGCTAAGTGATGCTGCGAGGCGGGGGAGGGGGGCGCGGGCCCGGACCCGTCGGCGAGGTGGGCGGGGTAGCGGCGGCCCGCAGGGGTACCCGGGTGTCTCCGGAACCGAGAGGAGGCGGAACACCGTGACCGGGACCATGGACACCCGGCCCGTCCACGACGGGCACCACACGGTCGGCGAGCTCGTCGGCCAGGCGACCGAACAGCTCTCCCGGCTCGTACGGCAGGAGATGGCCCTCGCCAAGGTGGAGCTGGCGGAGAAGGGACGGCGCGCGGGACGCGGAGGCGGGATGCTCGGAGCGGCGGGCGCGTTCGCGTACGCCGGTCTGCTCGCCCTCGCCGGCACGGGCGTCGCCGCACTCTCGCTGGCGCTGCCCGTGTGGGCCGCGGCGCTCATCGTGACGGGGGTGCTGTTCGCGATCGCCGCCGTGCTCGCCGTGACCGGCCGCGGCCAGTTGCGCCGGGCCGCACCCCCCACCCCCGAGGAGACGCTCGGCAGCGTCAGGGCCGACGTCGAGGAGATCAGGGAAAGGGCGCACCGATGACCGACAGGACAGGGGCGGACGGCAGCGCGGAGCTGCGTCGGCAGATAGCCGAGACCAGGAACCAACTCGGCAGCACCGTCGAGGAGCTGGCGATGAAGACCGACATCGCCGGACGGGCCCGGGCCCGTGCGGCGGACCTCAGGGATCGGGCCGGCGCGATGACCGTCCAGCTGCGCAGCACCGCCGCCCAGGCGGGCCACACGGTCCAGGAGAAGGCGAGCCGTGTCGGCCACACCGTCCAGGGCCGGGCCACGGGAGCGGGCCACGCGCTCCAGGACAAGGCCGCCGAGGTCGGCCACGGGGTGCAGGACACCGCGTCCCGCGTCGGCCGTACCGCCGAGCAGGAGGCTCCCGCGCCCCTGCGCGGCCCGGTGCGGTTCGTCCGCCAGCACCCCGGCCCGGTGCTGCTCGTCGCGGTGGCCGGCACGGCCCTGGTCGCGGCGGGCATCCTCGGCCGGCACCGCTCGCGCCGCTAGGCGGCGGGAGCGCGGCAGGGCCCGGCACCCCACCACATGGGGGCCGGGCCCTCGTCCGTGCCCGGGCCACGGCTCCGGACTCCGGGCCACGGCTCCCGGACCCGGGCTCCGGGCTCCCGGGTACGGGCTCCGGGCTACGGGCTCCCGGGTGTGGGCTACGGGCGGAAGCGCAGCACCTGCGGGTCGTGGTCGCTGATCTGGTCGTTGAACTCCGCGTTGATGTGCACGCTGTCGTACTCGAGGCCGCAGCCGCGCCGGATCGACGGGCTGACCAGGATCTGGTCCAGGACCTGGCTGTTGCCCTGGTAGACGTAGGAGTAACGCTCGCTCCGGGGCAGTGACTTGATCGCCGACCACAGCGCGCCGTCGCCCTCGAGGATCTTCGCGGTGTCGGAGAACTCGAAGTCGTTGATATCGCCGAGCGCGACGACGTCCGCGTTCTTCTGGACGTCGAGGACGTCCTTGACGAAGGCGTTCACCAGCGCGGCCTGCTGGTGGCGCTGTGCCTCCGAGCTGCGCGCCACCGGCTGGTACTGCGCGGTCAGTCCCTGGTCGCCGCCCTTGGAGTTGAAGTGGTTGGCGATCACGAAGACCGTGCGGCCGCGGAAGACGAACTCGCCGACCAGTGGCTTGCGGCTGGACTTCCAGGCCGCGTCGGCCGGGGCGATCCGGCCGGGGGAGACCGTCAGGGCCGCCTTGCCTCGCTCCTGGGTGACACCGGCTGCGGTCGTGGCGTCGCCGCCCGAGCGGTCGGTGAAGGAGACGCGCTCCGGGTTGAAGAGGAACACCTGGCGGATGTTGCCGCCCGGCTCACCGCCGTCGGCGTTGTTCGCCGGGTCGATCGAGCGCCAGTCGTACCTCGGGCCGCCCGCCGCGACGATCGCGTCGATCAGCCGGGTGACGGTCCGGCCGGCGGTGACCGTGCCGTCGTTCGTCGCGCCGTTGTCGTCCTGGATCTCCTCCAGGGACACGATGTCGGGCGACTGCAGGTGCTGCACGATCGCGGCGGCGTGCGCGTCGAACGTGGCGTCGGACGGGTCGAGGTTCTCGACGTTGTAGGTCGCGACCGCCAGCTCGCCGTTCGTCTGCTTCCGGGTGGTCTCCCGCTCCAGACCGGCGCTCTCCAGGGTGCCGATCCGGTGGGCGACGAGGGTGTAGCCGCCGAACTGGTTGTAGTCCAGCGGGCCCGCGGTGGTGCCGGTGAGCCGGTCGCCGACGTTCGCCTTCGGGAAGTCCGCGGCCGCGCCGAGCGACTGGATCTGGAGCCGGCCGGTGTTCTGGGAGGCGTACGAGCCGTACAGCGTGCCGCCGCGCGGGGTGCGGTTCTCCCACGGCTTCACCGTGACCCACAACTCGGTGAACGGGTCGGTGGCGCCGACCACGCGGGCGTCGGAGACCTGGACGTTCATGCCCTCCAGGGACTCGTAGAAGTCCAGGGCGTAGGTGCGGGGCTCAAGGGTGAGGCCGTTGATCGAGTTGTTCGCGGCCGCGTCGCCCGCCGGAGCGTACGCCGCCGGGACCGACCGCGCGTCGACGACCGTCGCCGCCGGGACCGGGTTGCCGCCGGAGACGACGGCCACCGTCGGGCGCACGATCTCGGTCAGCGCCTGGTTGCCGGACGAGGTGCCGCCCGGGACGAACTCCGAGACCGTGCCGGTGACGGTGACGGCGTCACCGACGGCGACCTTCGGGACGGAGCTGGTGAAGACGAAGACGCCCTCGCTGGTGGCCGGGTTCGCGTCCGGGTTCGGATCCTGCATCCAGAAACCTCTGGAGGAGCCGTAGGCGCGCACGCCGGTGACGATTCCGGTCACGTCCGTGACCTGCCGGCCGGCGTACGGCGAGATCCGGGTCGTGCCCTGGATGTCGTGGATGCGCACCGAGTCGGCGTGCGCGGGCGAGGCGATGACGACGGTGGACGCGGCGGAGCAGACGGCGGCGACGGTGAGCGCGGCGAGGCGCGCGGAAGACCTGCTGGGCAACGGATTCCCTCCGGGGACGTGCGTGAGCGCCGGGACGAGGGTGAGGCGTGGGACGGACGGCGTGCGCGGCAGGAACGGTGAACACCTGTCCGCCCAACTTCTACGCGCGTCAATCTCCAGCCTGCTCCGCCCAGTTGTCAAGGTTTCGGCCATGTACGGATCCTGACCGGGAGATGAACCGGGCGGCATGGGTGGAAATCCGTCTAGGCTGAGCGACTGAGTGGCACGACGCGTCCTAGGAGAACCAGCCGATGTCAGACAGCTCCCCCCTGCCGCCCGTACGGCTGCACCCCGAAGCGGAGCTGGCGCGCGACGCGCTGTCCACGCCGTTGCTCTCCCGCGCCGTGCGGCTCGCCCGCTGGGCCGGGCCCGACACCCGTGTGGACGCCGGGGGCGGGCTGGTCGAGGAGCAACTGCCCGCCGCCGCCGAGCTGCTGGAGCTCACCGGTGACGAGGCCGCCGCCCACGCGAGCGAGGCCTGGCGGGTCGCCCTGGACGCCGGACTGGTCGAGATCCTCGACGAGGAGGCCGGCACCGTCACCGCCGGCGAGGAACTGTCCCTGCTCACCGGCGGCTCCCCGCACGACGTCCTCGGTGTGTGGCTCTCCGCCCTGGAGGCGGTCCTCGCCGACGCGAGCGTGCCCGACCTCGACGACCTGGTCGACGCCCTCGACGAGGGCGGCGAGGTCGACTTCTCCCGGCTCGACTGGGACCCCGAGGGCGAGGCGGCCTTCCTCGACGGCGTCCTCGGCAACCTGTACCTGCTCACCGCCGGCGAGGACGGCCCCGGCGACGGCCCCGTGCCGCTGCCCGCGCTCGCCGCCTCCATGATCGTCCCCGGCGGCATGGGCGAGCCCAGCAACGACGTCCTGGAGCAGGTCTCCGACGCGATGATGCGCCTCGACGACCAGTTCCGCATCCTGGAGCCGATCGGACTGGTCGACTACCGGCCCGTCGACGAGGCCCTCATGACCGACCCCGACGAGGAACCCGCCGCGTCCGTCGACGAGACCGACGTCTCCCGCTACGGCATGGTCCACCTCACCCCGCTCGGCCGGTACGGTCTCCGGGCCCGGCTGCTGGAGGCCGGCTTCGAGGCCCCCGCCGTCGGCGACCTCTCCGACAAGGGCGCCGACGTCCTCCTCGACGGCAGCGCCTCCTACGGTCCGCGCGCCGCCCGCGCCGAGACCGAGCAGTGGCTGGACCGCCGCGAACCCGTCGCCGCGGCACGGGAGTTGCTCTCCGCCGCCCGTGGCTCCGACCCGGGCGCGCCCCTGCGCCGGCTGCGCTGCCAGCAGGCCCTCTCCCTCGTGGGCGCGCAGGCCGAACCGGCGGTGCGGGAGGTCCTCGACGACCCCGAACTCGGCGGCCTGGCCCGCGTCTGGCTGACCGAGCTGGGCGCCCCCGACGTCCCCGCCCCCTCCGAGGACATGGTCTTCTGGCTCACGATCGACACGGTGGCCGCGCAGCTCGCCGCCGAGGGCAACTCGGAGGAGCTCCAGGCCCTCGTCGAGGGACTCGCCCGGCAGCACGGCGGCTTCTTCGCGGCGGCCTGGCGCGTGGAACACCCGGCCACCGCCGACGTCCTGGAGGCGATGGGCCGCCTGCACCCCGACAAGAAGGTCGCCAAGGAGGCCCGCAAGGCCGCGTTCAAGGCGCGCTCGCAACAGGGCGGCTGAGGGGGCCTTGTACCGTGCCCGCCCGGGCCGCGCGGCCTGGTACCGCAGCTCGCCGCGTTGCCCCTGGTAGCTCCGCCACCAGGGGCTTTCGGCGACGCGGCGAGCGTGCGTGCCGGGCGTCGCGCGCCGGGCTCCCCTTCTGTTCGGAGCTCTGAGGGCGCCCGCGGGCGGGGCACGGGTTCACGCAAGCGGGGCCCCGGCAGCAGCCCAGCGTTCAGGTCCCGTTCAGACATGGGCGGGACGGTGTCGCCGACCGAGGTCCGCCACCCTCCACGGCATACCCACCGTCTCAGGAGACACCATGTCGCTCACCCGCAGGGACTTCGCCAGAACCTCCGCGATCACCGGTGCCGGTGTCGCGCTGGCGGGCAGCGTCGGCGCCCTCGCCACCGCACCGAACGCCCTCGCCTCCACGGACATCGACGACGCCGGGAGCGAGCAGCGGGAGTCGACGGCCGCGCACACCGGAGTCGGCTACGGCCCGCTGCTTCCCGACCCCCGGGGCATCCTCGCCCTCCCCGCCGGCTTCAGCTACGAGATCATCACCTACAGCGGGAAGACCCGGCTGGAGTCCGGCGAGTTCACCCCTTCCAACCACGACGGCACGGCCGCCTTCGACGGCCCGCGCGGCACCACCCTCCTCGTCAACAACCACGAACTGAAGGGCCCGCGCGCCAAGTGGGCGCACCCGGTGCCGCTCATCGAGGGCCTCGTCTACGACCCGGCCGCCGCCGGCGGCTGCACCGTCGTCGAGGTCCGCCCCGACGGACGGGTCGCCGAGTGGGTCGGCATCGCCGGCACCTCCACCAACTGCGCCGGCGGCCGCACCTCCTGGGGCACCTGGCTGACCTGCGAGGAGAACTCCGACCGGGCCGGCAGGAACGGCATGACCAAGGACCACGGCTACGTCTTCGAGGTCGACCCCTGCGACCGGCGCGCCAACCGCGACCCCAAGCCGCTGAAGTTCTTCGGCCGCTACGACCACGAGGCCGTCGTCATCGACCCCAAGCGCGGCCACGCCTACCTCACCGAGGACGCCGCGGGCCCCAACGGCCTCCTCTACCGCTGGGTCCCGCCGCAGGGCTTCGAACACGGCCGCGGCAGGCTGCGCACCCTCGCCGACGACGCCGGCGTCCTGCAGGCGCCCAAGTGCTTCGACTCCGGCGGCCAGTTCGTCGACGACCTCTCCCGCGCCACGAAGACCGGCACGGTGTACGGCGTCGACTGGATCGACGTCCCCGACCGCGACGGCAGGACGGTCGATGTGCGCAAGCAGTTCGGCGCCGGCGAGATCACCCGCGCCCGCAAGCTCGAGGGCATGTGGTGGGCCGACGGCGGCGCCTACGTCGTCTCCTCGTACGCCCGTGACGAGAGCCCCGAACAGCACGACGGCCAGGTCTGGTTCTACGACCCGAAGCGGCGGACGCTGACGCTGAAGGTCCTCCTCGGGGTCAACCCCGACCCGTCCGCCGACGGTGCCTTCGACGGCCCCGACAACATCACCGTCTCCCCTTACGGCGGTCTGGTCATCGCCGAGGACGGCGAGGGCGTCCAGCATCTGTTCGGCGCCACCGACAGCGGCCGCACCTACCCCATAGCCCGCAACGAACTCAACATCGGCACCGAGGAGGAGCCGGAGTACAGCGAGTTCGCCGGCGTCACCTTCTCACCCGACGGGCGGACCCTGTACGCCAGCATCCAGACCCCGGGCATCATGCTCGCCGTCACCGGGCCGTGGAAGCGGCAGAAGCGCCGCTGAACCACCGTGGGGCCCGCACGCGGTGCGCGTGCGGGCCCTTGTTCGGCCTGTCATTGACATCTAACATGTCAGTTATGGAACCTCTTCGACCGGTGCCCCGCACCCTCCTCAGGGACCGCGCCTACGCGGCCATCCGGGACGCCATCGTCGTCGGGGACATCGCGCCCGGCACGGTGGTGCGCGACGCCGATCTTGCCGAGCGGCTCGGGCTGTCCCGGGCGCCGGTGCGGGAGGCCTTCTCGCGACTGGTGGACGAAGGGCTGCTGGAGAGCAAACCGCAGAGCTACACCCGGGTCACCCCGGTCGTCGCCGCCGACGTGCGCGACGCGGCGGCCGTCGTCGGGGCCATGCACGAGCTGGTCACCCGGGTCGCCGTGCCCCGGCTCTTCGCCGCGGACGTCGAGGCGATGCGCGCGGCCAACGAACGGTTCGCCGCCGCCGTGAGCAGCGGGGACGTGGACGCCGCCCTGCGTGCCGACGACGCACTGCACGACGTCCTGGTCCGGGTCAGCGGCAACCGCGCCGCCGCCGCGACCGTCGCCCGCTACACCCCCCTCATCCGGCGGCTGGAACGGCGGCGCTTCGGCGAGGGCGGCACCTGCCGCTCGGCCGGGCTGCACGACCGGCTGATCCGGGCGTGCGCCGACGGCGACGCGGACGAGGCGGTCCGGGTCACCGCCGAGATCTGGCGCACCCTCGCCGACCTGGCCGACACCGACTGAGCCAAGGAGGCTCCATGGCCCTCTCCTCCCACGAGCGTTACCCCCTCCTCTTCGGTCCCTCGCCCGTGCACCCGCTGCACCGCCTGACGGAACACCTCGGCGGCGCCTCGCTGTGGGCCAAGCGCGAGGACTGCAACTCCGGTGTCGCCTACGGCGGGAACAAGACGCGCAAGCTGGAGTACCTGGTCGCCGACGCGCTCGCCCAGGGCTGCGACACGCTCGTGTCGATCGGCGGAGTGCAGTCCAACCACACCCGGCAGGTCGCCGCCGTCGCCGCCCGGGCCGGGCTCCGTTGCGTCCTGGTGCAGGAGAGCTGGGTGCAGTGGCCCGACCCCGTGTACGACAAGGTCGGCAACATCCTGCTCAGCCGGCTCGCCGGGGCCGACGTACGGCTGGTGCGCGCGGGCTTCGGGATCGGCTTCAAGGAGAGCTGGGAGCAGGCGCTCAGGGAGGTCGAGGAGGCGGGCGGCAAGCCGTACGCCATTCCGGCCGGCGCCTCCGACCATCCGCTGGGCGGCCTCGGCTTCGCCGGGTGGGCGTACGAGGTCGCCGAGCAGGAACGGCAGGCGGGCGTCTTCTTCGACACCGTGATCGTCTGCTCGGTCACCGGGTCGACCCAGGCCGGCATGGTCGCGGGGTTCGCGGCGCTCGAGGAGGCGGGCGGGCGGCCCCGGCGGGTGATCGGGATCGACGCCTCGGCCAGGCCCGCCGAGACCCGGGCGCAGATCGCCCGCATCGCCGACCGCACCGGCCGGCTCATCGGGGTGGGGCGGGAGCTGACCGAGGCGGACGTCGAACTGGACGAGCGCTACCACGCCGGTGTCTACGGCGTCCCCGACGAGGCCACCCTGGAGGCGATGCGGCTCGCCGCGCGGACCGAGGGCATGATCACCGACCCGGTCTACGAGGGCAAGTCGATGGCCGGGCTCGTCGACCTGGTCGCACGCGGCGAGATCGCACGCGACTCCACCGTGCTCTACGCCCACCTCGGCGGGCAGCCGGCGCTGAACGCCTACAGCGCGCTGTTCTAGCCCGCGGCCACCCGGTGCGCGCTCGGTACCATACGGAGGGTGTCCCCGGCTCGCGAGGAGTATCTGGATGGCGCAGGTCAGGCCCATGCGTGCGGACGCTCGGCGCAACTACGAGCGGCTGCTGAGCGCGGCGGCGGACGCCTTCGCGGAGCATGGGGAGAACGCCTCCCTCGACGACATCGCCAAACGGGCGGGGGTCGGCTCCGGCACGCTCTACCGGCACTTCCCGAACCGGCACGCGCTGCTGGAGGCCGTGCACGTCGGCCGGATCGAGGCGCTCGCGGCGCGGGCCGGTGAGCTCGCCGGGGAACTGCCGCCGGGCGAGGCGCTGGGGGCGTGGCTCGACGAGGTCTGCGTGACGACGATCCAGGTGCGGGGTCTGAAGGCGCTGATGGGCTCGGCCGTCATGGACACCGGTCCGATGGCGGTCACGGAGTGCGGCACCGTCCTCAAACAGGCGTCGGCCGCCCTGGTGGAGGCGGCACAGCGGGAGGGGTCGCTGCGGCGGGACGTCGAGCCGGTCGAGGTGCTGCGGCTGGCGCACGGCATCGCCACGGCGTCGGAGCTGGCCGACGGAGAGGGCACGCACATCCGCCGCTACCTGGCGCTGCTGACGGAGGGCCTGCGCCCGAGGGCCACGGACTGACGACAGCTCGGCCCTGTCTCGCGGCGCCCAGCCACAGCGCCGGTCACCCGGCCCGCGGGCACAGACCGCGCGCAGCTCGCCCCGGCCTCGCGGGCGCAACGGGACGCAGCTCGCCCCGATCCTGCGGCGCGCGGACCGAACGCCGGTCGCCCCGACCTCGTGGCACGGAGACCGCGCGCTGCTCGCCCCGGCCTCGCGGAGCGCAGGCCGGACCCGGCGGGTCTCGACCCTGCGGCCCGCAGACCGCGTGCTGCCTGCTTCGGCCTCGCGGCGCGCAGACGGCGCGCAGCTCGCCGTCGGACTGTCGGCGGACGGGTCGGACGCCGGGTGCCCCCGTCGTGGGGGCACCCTGGGCGCGTACCGGTCGGGTCAGAGCGCCTGGGCCGCGGGCTTCACCATGTTGCGGACCGTGCGGGCCTTCACGAACTGGCCCATGGCCGTCATCTCCCACTCGCCGGAGAACTGCCGGATCAGCTTCGCCATCATCACGCCGGTCTGCGGCTCGGCGCCGGTCAGGTCGAAGCGGACCAGCTCCTCGCCGGTCGAGGCGTCCAGCAGGCGGCAGTAGGCCTTGGCGACCTCCGTGAACTTCTGGCCGGAGAAGGAGTTGACCGTGAAGACCAGACCGGACACGTCCTGCGGGAGACGGCCCAGGTCGACGGTGATCACCTCGTCGTCGCCGCCGCCCTCGCCGGTGAGGTTGTCACCGGAGTGCCGGATCGCGCCGTTGACGATGGTCAGCTTGCCGAAGTAGCAGCTGTCGATGTGGTTGCGCTGCGGGCCGTAGGCGATGACCGAGGCGTCCAGGTCGATGTCCTTGCCGCGGTACGCCGGCTCCCAGCCCAGGCCCATCTTGACCTGCGAGAGCAGCGGGCGGCCGCCCTTCATGAGGGACACGGTCTGGTTCTTCTGGAGGCTGACGCGCCCCTTGTCGAGGTTGATCTTCCCAGTGCCGGGGGCGGGCGCCGGCGGGGCCGGGGGAGCGGCCGGGGCCGGCGGCTGCACGGCGACCGGCGCGGCGGGCGGCGCGGGCGGGGCGGCCGGCTGCGGTGGGGCGGCGGGGGCGGCCGCGGCGGGCTCCTCGACCGTGACGCCGAAGTCGGTGGCGATGCCGGCCAGGCCGTCGGCGTAGCCCTGACCCACGGCGCGGGCCTTCCACGCGCCGTTGCGCAGGTAGATCTCCACGACGACCAGCGCCGTCTCGTCGCCGAGCTGCGGAGGCGTGAAGGTCGCCAGGACGGTGTTGTCGTCCGCGTTGCGGATCGTGGCCGTCGGTTCGACGCCCCGGAAGGTCTGGCCCGCGGCGTCCGGGCTCGCGGTGACCACGATCTTCTCGATGCCCGGGGGGAGCGCGGAGGTGTCGACCGTGATCGCGTCGGGGGACGCGCCGCCGCCGGAGCGGTACGTCACACCCGGGCCGCTCGGCTGGTTGTAGAAGATGAAGTCGTCGTCGGAGCGCACCTTGCCGTCGGCGGTGAGCAGCAGGCCCGAAACGTCGAGCCGCACGGGGGCGGCGACGTCCACCGCCACGCGGGTGACGGGGAGGGGGATGTTCGAGCCGGGGGTCATAGCTGTCATGCCGGGTGAACGAGCGGCGGCGTTTTGCCGTTCCCTTACCTGCGGTCCGATCGCCCGAACGCTCCACGGCACGTCCCTCGCGGCAGCACGGCGATCCTCCGGCCGGCCCCGCACGGAACTGCCCGGACGCCCGGGCAGCGCTCCGGCGGGACGCGGTCGCCGATGAGGACGCACGGGGCCGGGACCCCGCTCTCGGGCCGCTTCGGCTGAGCGTCGCCCCCTCGCGGTGCTGCACCGCGAACGGCTCCGCCGCACGCTCGAAGCGGTGCGGGACCGCCCTGCGGCCGGTGACGGGAAGGGCGGTGGCGGTGCGGCGGACGCGACGGCGGCCGGCGCGACGGCGGGCGTCTCCGCGGGCGTCCGGGGATCAGTACGGCCAGATCGGCGGGTCGCTGACGAAATGGCCGCCGAGGTGGGCGTGCGCGATGTTCTCCGGGTCCAGCTCGCCCTGCTCGGCGACGAGCTTCTCGGCGTACGGCTCGGAGTCGTCCCGCGGTTCGTAGCCGAGGGCCCGTGCGCTGGTCAGGTCCCACCACAGGCGGGTGTTGGCGGAGGAGCCGTAGACGACGGTGTGGCCGACCTCCTCGGCGGTCAGGGCCGCGTGGAACAGGCGGGCTCCGTCGGCGGGGCTCATCCACAGCGACAGCATCCGCACGCTGGTCGGCTCGGGGAAGCAGGAGCCGATGCGCACCGAGACCGTCTCCAGGCCGTGCTTGTCCCAGTAGAACTGGGCGAGGTCCTCGCCGAAGGACTTCGACAGGCCGTAGAAGGTGTCGGGGCGGCGCGGGGTGTCGACGGGGATCAGCGGGTCGTCGCCCCCGGGGCGGGGGGTGAAGCCCACCGCGTGGTTGGAGGAGGCGAAGACGACGCGCCCGACGCCCTCCTCGCGGGCCGCCTCGTACAGGTGGTAGGTGCCCTCGATGTTCGCCCGGAGGATCTTCTCGAAGGGGGCTTCCAGGGAGATGCCCGCGAGGTGGATGATCGCGTCGACGCCCCGCACGGCCTCCCGTACGGCGTCCCGGTCCGCGAGGTCGGCGACGATCGCGTCCGGTTCGCCCTCGACGGGACGCAGGTCGAGCAGGCGCAGCGTGTAGCCGTAGCCCGGGAGCAGGTCCCGCATCAGGGTGCCGAGCCCTCCGGCGGCGCCGGTGAGCAGGACGGTGCGCGGTGCGGGCATCCCGGGGTCTCCTTGGATCTCACGGCCGTATGTGTGGACGTCATTCACATGCGTGGACACGCTAGGGATCTCTCGTGTGCTCCGTCAAGGGGCGCGCGGAGTCGATAAGTCCCCTCCTGATCGGCCGTTGGGGTGCTTGACCGGGCCTGATCGGCTCCCTAGGGTGAGATTCGTTCAGAAATGTGGACAGTGATCAGAATAATGCACGCGCCGTCGCCCCAGGGAGAGTCCGTGACGTCCGCCCCGCTCGCCGCACGCCTCCGCGTCCCCAGCGGACCGCTGTTCTTCCCGGTCACCGCCTTCGGCCCGGACGGCGACCTCGACCTCGACACCTACCGCGCGCACGTCCGCCGGGGTGTCGACGCGGGCGCGGCCGCCGTCTTCGCCTGCTGCGGCACCGGGGAGTTCCACGCGCTCACCCCGGAGGAGTTCGAGCGGTGCGTACGGGCCGCCGTCGAGGAGACGGCCGGCCGCGTGCCGGTCGTCGCGGGCGCCGGCTACGGCACCGCGCTCGCCGTGCGCTACGCGCGCCTCGCGCACGCGGCCGGCGCGGACGGACTGCTCGCGCTGCCGCCCTACCTCGTCGTCGCCGGCCAGGAGGGACTGCTGCGCCACTACCGGGAGGTGGCCGCCGCGACGCCGCTCCCGGTCATCGTCTACCAGCGTGACAACGTCGTCCTGACCCCGGACACCGCCGTCGCGCTGGCCCGCACCGAGGGCGTCGTCGGGCTCAAGGACGGCCTCGGCGACCTCGGCCTCGTGCAGCGGATCGTCAGCGCCGTGCGCACCGAGGTGCCGGGCGACTTCCTCTACTTCAACGGCCTGCCCACCGCCGAACAGACCCAGCTCGCCTATCACGGCATCGGCGTCACGCTCTACTCCTCGGCCGTCTTCTGCTTCGCCCCCGAGATCGCCCTCGCCTTCCACCGCGCGCTCACCACCGGCGACACCGCCACCGCCCACCGCCTGCTGGACGGCTTCTACCACCCGTTCGTCGAGCTGCGCGCCCAGGGCCGCGGCTACGCCGTCTCCCTGGTGAAGGCCGGAGTCCGGCTGCGCGGGCTGGACGTGGGGGAGGTCCGGCCCCCGCTGCACGAGCCGAGCGAGGACCATGTCAAGCAGCTCGCTCAGATCGTCGAGCGCGGATACGCGCTGCTCGAAGAGGACACGACGGAGGACAAGTGAAGGCGTCGACATTCGTCTACCCCTGGGACGTCAACGGGGATCCGGAGGCCCCGGCCCGCATCGCCGCGCTCGGGGTGAACCAGGCGACCCTCGCCTCCGCCTACCACTCCACCCGCGCCCTCACCCCGCGCCACCCCCGCCACCGGATCGTCACCGCCGAGTACGCCGCCGTGCTCTACCCCACCGGCCGGCGCTGGGAGGGCCGCACCCTGCGCCCGCACCCGGCCGGCGACTGGGCCCCGGGCGACGCCTGGGGCGAGGCCGCCGCCGCGCTGGCGCGGGCCGGCCTGGAGGTGCACACCTGGGTGGTCCTCGCGCACAACTCCCGCCTGGGCGCCGAACACCCCGGCACCTCCGTCGTCAACGCCTACGGCGACCGCTACCCGTGGGCGCCGTGCATCGCCCAGCCCGCCACGCGCGCGTACCTCGTCGACCTCGCCGTCGAGGCCGCCGTACGGCCCGGGGCGCGCGGCACCGAACTGGAGTCCCTCGGCTGGTACGGCCTGCAGCACCTGCACGCCCACGACAAGACCGCGGGGGTCGGCCTGGGCGAGGCCGGGCAGTACCTGATGGCCCTCTGCTTCTGCCCGGCCTGCCGGGAGGGCTACGGCGCCCACGGCCTGGACGCCGACGAGCTGGCGGCCGCCGTCCGGAGCGCGCTGGAGCCGCTGTGGCAGGGCGCGCCCGACGACGAGGGCTGGGCGGGCGTCGAGAAGCTGCTCGGGCAGGAGACGGCGGCGATCACGCGCGCGTGGCGCGACGCGACCGCCCGCACGCTCCAGGAGGCCGCCGTCACCGCCGTCCGGGGGGCGGCGCCGGACGGCTTCCGCATCCTGCTGCACGCCGACCCGGTGACCCACCGCGTCGGAGCCAACCCCGGCGTCGACCCCGCCCACATCCTGAGCGTCGCGGACGGCGTCGTCGTCCCCTGCGCGGGCGGCCCCGGCCTGCTCACCCCCTTCGCCGAACAGCGCCGCCCGCAGGCCGTGATCGCCGCCAACCTCACCGTCGTCTCCGGCATGGGAGGCAGCCCCGGCACGCTCGCGGCCGACGCGGCCCGCGCCCGGGAGCTCGGGGCCACGGAGATCCGGCTGTATCACGCCGGGTTGGCGTCGGACGCAGACCTGGAGGCCGTGCGCAAGGGGCTCAGCGCGCTCTGAGCCAGCGTCGCGAGCTGCGCCGCTCCCAGCACGGCCAGCAGCAGCCGGTGGCCGACCGGTTCGACCAGGGCCGCCCCCACGGCCAGCCCCACCGCGTTCGGCGCGAACATCACGGTGTGGGCGGTGGCGGCGGCCCGGCCGAGCAGCCGGTCGGGTGTCTCCCGCTGGACGGCGGTGAGCGCGGCGATCAGCACACAGGGCAGCCCGGCGCCGATCGCCGCGCTGCACACCAGGGCCACCGCGTCGGACGGCACCGCCCGCAGCGCCACCGCCGCCCCGGTCAGCGCGATGCCGGCCGCCGCGAACCGCCGCTCGCCCAGTCGGCGCAGACCGGCACCGCCCAGCAGCCCGACCGCGACCGAGCCGGCGCCCTGCACGGCGTAGAGCACGCCGGTGTACGCGGGGGAGTGGCCGAGGCCCTCGACGACGGCGTGGATCAGCGCGCCGTTGACGCCCGCGAACAGCATCGTCGTACCGCCGGCCAGGACCAGGGGCCGCAGCCGCGGGTTTCGCCACAGGTGCCGGGCGCCCTGCGCCGTCCGCTCCCGCCAGCCGGTCGTCGGCGCCTCGGGGCGGTCCTCACGCACCCGCACGCACGCGTACAGCAGTGCCGCGCCCAGGAAGGTCACCGCGTCCAGCACGGCCACGCCCGGCCCGCCGTACGCCGCGTAGACACCGGCACCCGCCAGCGGGGCCAGCAGTTTCATGCCCTCGACGGCCGTGGTGCGCAGGCCGTTGAAGTCGCCCAGCAGATCGAGGGCGACGGCACCGGCCACCAGCGCCGACGTGGCCGCCTCGTGGACGACGGACACCGCGCCGTAGACCAGCAGCACCGTGAACAGCAGCCACAGGCCGTCCGGGGAGCGGACGGCGAGGAGGGCGGGCAGCAGGGCCGCCAGGAACAGGTCGAGCCCGATGAGCAGAGGCTTGCGGCGCACGCGGTCGGCGAGCGCGCCCAGCGCGGGGCCGGCCGCCGTCGGCGCCCACAGGGCGAACGCGCACAGCGCGGCCAGCCCGTCCGAGCCGGTGAGGTCCTTGACCCACACCCCGCAGGCCAGCCACAGCGCGGAGGTCCCGAACCCGGAGAGCAGCAGGGCCGCGAGGTACAGCGCCGCGTCGCGGTCGCGCAGGACACGGACCGCGGACCATCGCGTCGTCCGCGACGTCGCCGTTGTCGTCGTCTTCGTCGTCATGTCCGGTCATCGTGGTCCTGAGGCACCCGGCCGGACATCGGGCACTTGCCCTACGGACCGATGAGTTCGCGGCCCGCGGCCGGTCAACCCCGCATGACCGACATGAGCACCACGATCGACCTCGGCCCGCAGACCCGGATCGTGGCGCGCCTCGCCGCAGGGGTGCGCGACGAGCAGCTCGCGGACCGCACCCCCTGCCCGGAGTACGCCGTGCGCAACCTGCTCGGGCATCTGGCGGGCCTCGCCGTCGCCTTCCGTGACGCCGGGCGCAAGCACCTCGGCCCCACCACCGACACCGCCCCGGACGCCGCCGTGCCGGACATCGGCCCGGGCTGGCGCGAGGAGCTGCCCGAGGTGCTCGGCGAACTCGCCGAAGCGTGGCGGGACCCCGCCGCCTGGACCGGCATGACCCGAGCGGGTGGCATCGATCTGCCCGGTGCGGTCGCGGGCGCCGTGGCCGTCGACGAGCTGGTCGTCCACGGATGGGACCTGGCGCGGGCCACCGGGCAGGAGTACGTGCCCGACCCGGCGGCACTGGAGGCGTCCCACGCGTTCCTGAGGGCGGCCGCCGAGGAACCCGACAGCGCGGACGGGATCTTCGGTCCCTTCGTCCCCGTCCCGCAGGACGCCCCGCTGCTCGACCGCGTGGCAGGGCTGACCGGGCGCGACCCGGGCTGGACGCCGTAGCCGACCCGACGAGCACGACGTGGACGGACCCGATCACGGCGCGCGGGGGAGTGCGGACCGTGCGCTCCCCACCTAGCCCCTCGGCCGGACCGTCCCCGGTACCGCCTCCCCGCACCCGGGTCCGGGCCGCCCCTGTTCCGGCTACCCGCTGCGCGGCGGCGACGCCGCGGTGTGGGTGGACGCGGGCACGGGGACGTTCGCCGAGTTGCAGCGGCACACGGACCCACGGCGGCCGACGGCGATCCGGCTCTCCCCACTGCACGCCGACCACGGCGCCGGTCTGCTCGCCGCCGCCTACGCGTTCGCCGTCGGCGGCCTCATCCCGCCGGTGCCCGTCCCGGTGTACGCGCCGGCCGACTGCGTTCGCCGTCCGGCCGGCTTCCTCGGCCGTGCGGACGTACGGTTCCGCAGCGACGTCCTGGAGTTCCGCCCCCTGTACGACGGCCCCGCCGTCCGGCACTGGAACCTGCGGCTCACCTCCCGCGCGGTGGTGCACGACACCGAGGCCCACGGGCTGCGTGCCGAGTGCCAGGGGGGTGTGCTCGCGCACGCCGGGGACAACGGCCCGTGCGCCGCGCTCACCGAACTCGCCCTCGGCGACGACCCGTTCCTGTGCGAGGCGGACATCGACCGGCATCGCGAAGGCGAACAGGTGCACCTGGCGCCCCAGGACGCCGGGAGGACCGCCCGGGCGGCCCGGGTGCGCGAGCCGGCCGTCACCCGGGTGGGACCCACGCTGACCAGGGAGGCGGCGGTGGAACGGGCCGCCGCGGCGGTCGAGGGCAGCACCACGGAGCTCTGAGCCCACTTCCGGCGCAACCTCAACTTCCTTTGCCAGAAGCATTGACGAAACACGGGGCCACTCCTACGTTCGACGCGTCGTACTTCGTACGTCATATATGAGACGCGATACGCGAGATCAGATACGCGACACCGAGAGGCGCGCATGACCTCTGTGCCCACGCCGATCCCGTCCCGCACGCAGTACGTGCTGGAGGAGATCAAACGCCGGATCCTCACCGGGCGGTTGACGCCCGGTCAGGCCCTGGTCGAGACCGAGCTGGCCGCGCAGTTCGGGGTCTCCAAGACTCCGGTGCGCGAGGCGCTCAAGACCCTGGCCGGCACCGGGCTGGTCGTCATGAGCCAGTACAAGGGCGTCACGGTGCGCATGGTGGACGCGGACATGGCACGCGAGGTCTACGACGTCCGACTGCTGCTGGAACCCGAGGCGCTGAAGCGGGCCGTCCGCCGAGGAGCTTCCCTCGACGCCGCCCGCGCCGCGCTCACCAGGGCGGACGAGGCCACCGACACCGCGGAACGCTCCCTGGCCAACCGTGAGTTCCACCGTGCCCTGTACCTGCCGTGCGGCAACCCGCTGCTCGGCCGGATGCTCGACGAGGTCCGCGACCAGGCCGCCCTGGTCTCCGCCGTCGCCTGGGCCGCCTCGCCCTCCTGGGAGCGGGAGGCCGGCGAGCACCGCGACATCCTGCGGCTCGCCCTGGCCGGGGACGCCGACGGCGCGGCACGCGCCCTCCACGCCCACATCGCGTCGTTCGTGCAGCGCGCCTTCCCCGAGGCCGGGGACACGGCGCCGGGACAGGAAGGTCAGGAATGAGCAGCGTGGCGTTCGAGACCCAACGTGCGGCCCTGGCCGATGTCGTGGCCATCCCGGTGACCCCCTTCGCCGAGGACGGCTCCGTCGACCGGGAAGCCCACCGGGCCCTGCTGCGCCGTCTGCTCGACGGTGGGATCACCACGCTCACGCCGAACGGCAACACGGGGGAGTTCTACGCCCTCACCCCCGAGGAGCGCAGACTCGTGACGGAGCTGACGATCGACGAGGCGGGGGATCGTTCAGCGATCCTCGTGGGGGTCGGTCACGACGTCCCCACCGCCGTCGCCTCGGCCCGCCACGCCCGCGACGCCGGCGCCCAGATGGTGATGGTCCACCAGCCCGTCCACCCCTACGTCTCGCAGAGCGGCTGGGTCGACTACCACCGGGCCATCGCCGAGTCCGTGCCCGAACTGGGCGTGGTGCCCTACATCCGCAACGCACAGCTGTCCGGCGTCCGCCTCGCCGAACTCGCCGACGACTGCCCCAACGTGATCGGCGTGAAGTACGCCGTCCCGGACGCCTCCCGCTTCGCCGCCTTCGCCCGCGATGCCGGGCTGGAGCGGTTCGTCTGGGTCGCCGGCCTCGCCGAGCCCTACGCCCCCTCCTATTTCTCCGCGGGCGCCACCGGCTTCACCTCGGGACTGGTGAACGTCGCCCCGGCCGTCTCGCTGAACATGATCGAGGCGCTGCGTTCCGGCGACTACCCGGCCGCGATGAAGGTCTGGGAGCAGATCCGCCGTTTCGAGGAACTGCGGGCCGCCCACGGCTCCGCCGACAACGTCACCGTCGTCAAGGAGGCCCTCGCCTCCCTCGGCCTGTGCCGCCGCGAGGTCCGTCCCCCGAGCCGGCACCTGCCCGAGGCCGAACGCGCCGAGGTCGCCGCCATCGCCGCCGGGTGGTCCATATGACCGAGCCCGTCAGGAAGCGCCCCGAGGAACTCCGCAGCCACCAGTGGTACGGCACCGAGGGGCTGCGCACCTTCAGCCACCGCGCCCGCACCCGCCAGCTCGGCTATCTGCCCGAGGAGCACCTCGGCAAGCCCGTCATCGCGATCCTCAACACCTGGTCGGACATCAACCCCTGCCACGTCCACCTGCGCGACCGCGCCCAGGCGGTCAAGCGCGGGGTGTGGCAGGCGGGCGGCTTCCCGCTGGAGTTCCCGGTCTCCACGCTCAGCGAGACCTTCCAGAAGCCGACCCCGATGCTCTACCGCAACATGCTGTCGATGGAGACGGAGGAGCTGCTGCGCTCCTACCCCGTCGACGGCGCCGTCCTGATGGGCGGCTGCGACAAGACCACGCCCGCCCTGCTGATGGGCGCCGCGAGCGTCGACCTGCCGACCGTGTTCGTGCCCGCCGGCCCCATGCTGCCCGGTCACTGGCGCAACGAGGTCCTCGGCTCCGGCACCGACATGTGGAAGTACTGGGACGACAAGCGGGCCGGCCTCATCGGCGACTGCGAGATGGCCGAGCTCGAGAACGGTCTCGCCCGCTCGCCCGGCCACTGCATGACGATGGGCACGGCGTCCACGCTGACGGCGGCGGCCGAGGTGCTCGGGGTGACGGTCCCGGGGGCGTCGAGCATCCCCGCCGTGGACTCCGGACACGACCGGATGGCTGCCGCAGCCGGCATGAGGATCGTCGAACAGGTCCACAAGGGCCGGACGCTGTCGGACATCCTCACCCCCGAGGCCTTCGAGGACGCCGTCACCACCGTCCTCGGCCTCGGCGGCTCCACCAACGCCGTCATCCACCTGATCGCCATGGCCGGCCGCGCCGGCGTCCGCCTCACCCTCGACGACTTCGACCGCATCGCCCGCACGGTCCCCGTCCTCGCCAACGTCCGCCCCGGCGGCGAGCGGTACCTGATGGAGGACTTCCACTTCGCGGGCGGCCTGCCCGGCTTCCTCTCCCGGATCCCGGACCTGCTCCACCTGGACCGCCCGACGATCGCCCACGACACCCTGCGCGAGCAGATCGCCGACGCCCGGGTGCACCACGACGACGTCATCCGCCCGCGCGACAACCCGGTCGCGGGCGAGGGCGGGGTCGCCGTCCTGCGCGGCAACCTCTGCCCGGACGGCGCCGTCATCAAGCACATCGCCGCCGAGCAGCACCTGCTCAAGCACACCGGGCCCGCGGTCGTCTTCGACGACTACCGGACGATGCAGCGGACCATCAACGACCCGGAGCTGGGCATCACCGCCGACAGCGTGCTGGTGCTGCGCAACGCCGGACCGAAGGGCGGCCCCGGCATGCCCGAGTACGGCATGCTGCCGATCCCCGACCACCTGCTCAAGCAGGGCGTGCGGGACATGGTCCGGATCTCCGACGCCCGCATGAGCGGCACGAGCTACGGCGCGTGCGTGCTGCACGTGGCGCCCGAGTCGTACGTCGGCGGACCGCTGGCCCTGGTCAGGACCGGCGACACCATCACCCTCGACGTCGACGCCCGCACGCTGCACCTCGACGTGGACGACGAGGAGCTGGAGCGCCGCCGGGCCGCCTGGACGCCGCCGACGGTGCGCTACGACCGCGGATACGGCGCGCTCTACAACGAACAGATCACCCAGGCCGACACCGGCTGCGACTTCGAGTTCCTGGCCCGCCCGGGCACGGTGCAGGACCCGTACGCGGGCTGAACCGCACCGGCACGACCGCACCGCACCGGCACGACCGCGCACCGGCACGACCGCACCGCACCGGCACGACCGCGCACCGCCCCCGCACGACCTGGCACACCCCTGCACAGGGAGAAAGCGCTTCCCACACGACGTCGGCAAGCAGACGCAAGCACGACGCGAGTACGACGCAAGCACGACGCCGCAAGCACGACGTACGACGACGTACCAGAAACGGAGAACAGTCATGGCCCAAGCCGCAGCCGTGGCGAAACCGCCCGCGCCACCCCGGCGGCGCCGTGCCTCCGCCACGCCGCGCAGACTGCCGTACCTGCTGATCGCCCCGGCGGCCCTGCTCATGCTGGGCTTCATCGCCTACCCGGTGATCAGCGTCTTCTACTACAGCCTGCAGAACTACAACCCCACCAAGCCGTGGCGCAACGGCTACGCGGGCTTCGACAACTTCGTCCACGCCTTCACCGACGACCCGGTGTTCTGGGACACCCTGACCTTCAGCGCCAAGTGGGTCTTCGTCGAGGTCGGGCTGCAACTGCTCTTCGGCCTCGCGCTCGCGCTGATCGTCAACCAGACCTTCGTGGGCCGGGCGCTGGGACGCGCCCTGGTCTTCTCCCCGTGGGCCGTCTCCGGCGTGCTGACCTCCGCGATCTGGGTGCTGCTCTACAACTCCCAGACGGGCATCACCCGTTACCTCGCCGACGTGGGCATCGGCTCCTACGGCACCAGCTGGCTGTCGGACACCTCCACCGTGTTCCCGGCGGCGATCGTCGCCGACCTGTGGCGCGGCGTCCCCTTCTTCGCGATCCTCATCCTCGCCGACCTCCAGTCCGTCTCGAAGGACCTGTACGAGGCCGCCGAGGTCGACGGGGCCAGCCGCGTCAAGCAGTTCTGGCACATCACCCTGCCCCACCTGAAGGACGCGATCATCCTGTCCACGCTGCTGCGCGCGGTGTGGGAGTTCAACAACGTCGACCTGCTCTACACCCTGACCGGCGGCGGTCCGGCGGGAGAGACCACGACCCTCCCGCTCTACATCGCCAACACCTCCGTCGAGTCCCACAACTTCGGTTACGCGTCGGCCCTCACCACGGTCGCGTTCGTGATCCTGCTCTTCTGCTCGATGGTCTACCTGCGGCTGAGCAAGTTCGGAAGTGAGGCCAAGTGATCACCAAGGAGGCCACCGAGGTGGCGCCCACGCCCGTGAGCGCCCCCGCCGCGCCCGAGCGGCGCCCGCACGGCAAGCAGCGCTCCTGGGACGAGGTCCCGCGCTGGCAGATCTACCTGCCCCTGTCGATCTACCTCGTCTTCACGCTGATCCCCTTCTACTGGATCCTGCTCTTCGCGCTGCGCCCGGCCGGCTCGACCTCGCTCGTGCCCTGGCCGGTCACCTTCGACCACTTCGAGAAGGTGTGGACGGAGCGGAGCTTCGGCACCTACTTCCAGAACAGCCTGCTCGTCGGCGTCGTCACCCTGGTGATGACGACGCTGGTCGCGCTGGCCGGTGGCTACGCCCTCGCCCGCTTCGACTTCAAGATCAAGCAGGGCTTCATGCTGGCCCTGCTGTGCTCCCAGTTCGTGCCGGGCGCGCTGCTCCTGGTCCCGCTGTTCGAGATCTTCGCCGAGCTCCAGATGATCAACTCGCTGGGCAGCGTCATCCTCGCGGAGACCGTCTTCCAGCTGCCCCTGTCGATCATTCTGATCAGCAACTTCATCAAGAACGTGCCGTACTCCCTGGAGGAGGCCGCCTGGGTCGACGGCTGCAACCGCATGACGGCCTTCCGGATCGTCGTCCTTCCGCTGCTGCGGCCCGGTCTGATCGCCGTCGGCTCCTTCGCCTTCGTCCACTCCTGGAACCACTTCCTGTTCGCCCTGATGTTCCTGAACAACCAGGACAAGCAGACGATCCCGGTCGGCCTCAACACCCTGATGAGCGCGGACAGCGTCGACCTCGGCGCGCTCGCGGCCGGCGGCATCATCGCGGCCGTCCCCGTGGTGATCGTCTTCGCCTTCATCCAGAAGTGGCTGATCACGGGCTTCAGCGCGGGGGCGGTGAAGGGATGAGACTCCGTCAGGTCACCGTCGTCGGCGCGCTGCTGGGGCTGTTGTGCGTCCCCGCCCACGCCGAGGCCCGCGACATCGGCCGGGAGACCCTCGCCCCGAACGACGGCTGGGCGTCGTACGGCGCCGGCACCACGGGCGGCGCCTCCGCCGACGACGCCCACGTGTACACGGTCACCGACCGCGCCGGACTGGTCCGGGCCCTCGACGGCGGCAGCGACACCCCGAAGATCATCCGGATCGCCGGGACGATCGACGCCAACACCGACGACGACGGCGACCACCTGGACTGCGCCGACTACGCCACCGACGGCTACGACCTGAAGAAGTACCTCGCCGCCTACGACCCCCGCACCTGGGGCTCCGCCGGACCCGGCGGCCCGCAGGAGGAGGCCCGCCGGGCCTCCGCCGCCCGCCAGGCCGAACGGGTCGTGCTGACCGTGGGCTCCAACACCACCGTCGTCGGGCTCGGCAAGGGAGCCGTCCTCAAGGGCGCCGCCCTCCAGGTCAGGAACGCGGACAACGTCATCCTGCGCAACCTCGACCTGCGCGACGCCTACGACTGCTTCCCCGTCTGGCAGCCCAACACCGGCGGCCTCGGCGACTGGAAGACGGCGTACGACGCCATCTGGCTGACGGGCGCGACGCACGTCTGGATCGACCATGTCACCGCGAGCGACAAGGGCCACCCGGACGCCGCCGAACCCACCCTCTTCGGCCGCAACCACCTGCGCCACGACGGCCTGCTGGACATCACCAACGGCTCGGACCTCGTCACCGTCTCCTGGAGCCGCTTCGCCGACCACGACAAGGCGATGCTCATCGGCAACGGCGACACCGCCACCGGCGACCGCGGCAGACTGCGGGTCACCCTGCACCACAACCTGTTCGAGTCGGTCGTCCAGCGCGCACCCCGGGTCCGCTTCGGACAGGTGCACCTCTACAACAACCGGTACGTCGTCCCCGAGGACGCCCACGACTACCGCTACTCGCTCGGCGTGTCGACCGAGTCCGCCCTGTACGCCGAGAACAACGCCTTCCACACCCCCGGCCACGTCGAGGCCGCCGACCTGGTCAAGAGCTGGAACGGCACCGCCCTGCACCAGAGCGGCACCCTCTTCAACGGCTATCCGGTCGATCTCCTCGCCATCCACAACGCCTACAACTCGGGCAGCGAGCGCGATCTCACGGCGGACGTCGGCTGGACCCCTACCCTGCACACAAAGATCGACAGCGCCGAGACGGCCGACCGTGCGGTGGCCCGCGGCGCGGGCGCAGGGAGGCTCCCATGACCGTACCCGTCGTCCTCGCGGGCGCACGCGGCCACGGCCGCTGGCACCTGGACAACATCCGACGGCTCCAGGACAAGGGCATCGTCCGGCTCGCGGGCATCTGCGAGCTGACCCCGCTCACCCCGGACGAGATCCCCGACGGCCTCGGCGCGCCCTTGCAGTCCGCCGACTTCGGGGCGCTGCTGGACGCCACCGGCGCCCGGATCGCCGTCGTCTGCACCCCCATCCCCACCCACACCGACCTGGCGCTGACCGCGGCCCGCAGGGGCGTGCACCTGCTGCTGGAGAAGCCGCCGGCGCCCTCGTACGCGGAGTTCCGCCGGATGGCGGACGGGGTGGCCCAGGCGGGCGTGGCCTGCCAGATCGGCTTCCAGTCGCTGGGCTCGCACGCCGTGCCCGCGATCCGCCGGCTGATCGCCGACCGGGCGATCGGCGAGGTCATCGGGGTCGGCGGGGCCGGGGCCTGGGCGCGCGCCCAGGCGTACTACCGGCGCGCGCCCTGGGCGGGCAAACGGCGGCTGAACGGCGTCGACGTGGTCGACGGCGCGCTCACCAACCCCCTCGCCCACGCCGTCGCCACCGCCCTCGCGCTGGCCGGCGTCACCCGCGCGGAGGACGTCGCCGGCATCGAGACCGAACTGGCCCGCGCCAACGCCATCGAGTCCGACGACACCTCCTGCGTCCGCGTCACCACCGTCGACGACCGCCCGGTCGTGGTCGCCGCGACCCTGTGCGCCGAGGACCCCGACGAGCCGTACGTCCTCGTCCACGGCAGCCGGGGCCGGATCACCTTCTGGTACAAGCAGGACCGCGTCCTGCTCCAGCGCGCCGACCACGGCCCCGAGGAGTTCGAGTACGGCCGCACCGACCTGCTGGAGAACCTCGTCGACCACCTCACCGACGGCGCCGACCTGCTGGTGCCGCCGGCCGTGACCGAGGCGTTCATGCGGGTCGTCGAGGCGATCCGCGTCGCCCCCGACCCGGTGCGGCTCCCGGAGGAGGCCTGGCGGCTGCTGCCCGACGAGGACCGCCGGGTGGTGCCCGGCGTCGACGGACTGGTCGCGGCCGCCGCCGACTCCCTGGTCCTCTTCTCCGAACTGGGCGTCCCCTGGGCGTCCCCGACCGCGCATCCGAAAGAGGTGAGCACCTGATGACGGCATCCGACGCACCGGTCGTCCTGCGCGTCGCGGGCCGCCCGGTCGGCCGTTACGTCACCCGGCCCGAGCTGCCCGCCCGGCTCTCCCCGCGCCCCTACCTGCATCCCGTCACCACCCTGGCCGGCACGGCGGTCACCGAACTGCGCCCCGCCGACCACCTCCACCACCTCGGCGTCGGTGTCGCCGTTCCCGACGTCGAGGGGCACAACTTCTGGGGCGGGCGCACCTTCGTCCGCGACCGGGGGCCGACCGATCTCGACAACCACGGCGCCCAGCGGCACACCGGCTTCCAGCTGTGCGACCCCGACGGGTTCGTGGAGGAGCTGCGCTGGGTGGCCGCAGGAGCCGAGCTGCTGCGCGAGCGGCGCACCGTCGCGGCCACCGCACTGACCGACACCGCCTGGGCGTTGGACTTCACCTTCTCCCTCACCAACGTCACCGCCGGCGGGCTGACCATCGGCAGCCCCGCCACCAACGGACGCCCCGGCGCCGCCTACGGCGGGTTCTTCTGGCGCGCCCGCAAGGAGGACACGCCGCCCGAGGCGTTCACGGCCACCGCCGAGGGCGAGGCCGAGGTCCACGGCCGGCGCGCCGACTGGCTCGCCCTGCGGGGCGCCGACTGGACGCTCGTCCTCGCGGGCGCCACCGACACCACCCGCCGCGACCCGTGGTTCGTCCGCACCGCCGAGTACCCCGGCGTCGGATCCTCGCTGGCGTCCGAGGAACGCCTGCCGATCGCCCCCGGCGGCACCGCCGTCCGCCGGATCGTCACCGTCGTCGCCGACGGCCGGCTGACCGGCGGCGAGGCGTCGGCCCTGGTGCGGAAGGCGGTCAGCCAGTGACGACGTACCGCAACCCGGTCCTGGACGCCGACTGGTCCGATCCGGACGTCGTGCGCGTCGGCGACGACTTCTACCTCACCGCCTCCAGCTTCGGCCGCGCCCCCGGCCTGCCGCTGCTGCACTCGCGCGACCTGGTCAACTGGACCCTGGTCGGCCACGCCCTGGAACGCCTGGAACCGGCGGGCGAGTTCGCCCGGCCGCGGCACGACTGCGGCGTCTGGGCCCCGTCCCTGCGCCACCACGACGACCGCTTCTGGATCTTCTGGGGCGACCCCGACCAGGGCATCTTCCAGATCAACGCCCCCGGCGTCCGGGGCCCCTGGACCCGGCCGCACCTGCTGAAGGAGGGCCAGGGGCTGATCGACCCCTGCCCGCTGTGGGACGAGGAGAGCGGCGAGGCCTACCTGGTGCACGCCTGGGCCAAGTCCCGTTCCGGTGTCAAGAACCGCCTCACCGGCCACCGGATGCACCCCGACGCGACCTCCCTGCTCGACGAGGGCAAGCTGATCGTCGACGGCGACCGCATCCCCGGCTGGTTCACCCTCGAAGGGCCCAAGCTCTACCGGCACGACGGCTGGTTCTGGATCCTCGCGCCCGCCGGGGGAGTGGAGACCGGCTGGCAGGGCGCCTTCCGCGCCCGGGACTTCTTCGGCCCCTACGAGGAACGGATCGTCCTGGAGCAGAAGGGCACCGACGTCAACGGCCCCCACCAGGGCGGCTGGGTGCGCACCCCGTCCGGCGAGGACTGGTTCCTGCACTTCCAGCAGCGCGGCGCCTACGGCCGGGTGGTCCACCTCCAGCCGATGCGATGGGGCGCGGACGGCTGGCCGGTGCTCGGCGACGACGGCGCCCCCGTCCTGGAACACCGCCGGCCCGACCTGCCGCCGCAGCCGCAGGCCGCGCCCGCCACCGACGACGACTTCCCCGGCGGACGCTTCGGCCGGCAGTGGAGCTGGACGGCCAACCCGCAGGACGGCTGGGCCACCCGGCACTCCGGCGACGGCCTGCGCCTGACCTGCGTCCGCACACCCGACGCGCACGACCTGCGCACCCTGCCGAACGTCCTGACCCAGCGGCTGCCCGGCACGCCGTCCGCCGTCGAGGTGGACCTGCGCCTGCACAGCGAGGAGCCGGGGGCGCGGGCAGGGCTCGCGATCCTCGGGGACGCGTTCAGCTGGATCGGACTGCAACGCGGGGCCGACGGCACGGTCCACCTCGTGCACCGGTTCGCCGAGTCGGTCGCCGAGAGGGAGCGCGACGCCGCCCATCCCCGCCTCGCGCCCGAGGGACGGGCGAAGCTGCGCATCGAGATCGGCGCCGGAGCCCGCTGCCGCTTCTCCTACGACCTCGGCGAGGGCGCCGGCCCGTCCGGTCCCGTGTTCGCCGCCACCCCCTGGCGCTGGGTCGGCGCCCTGCTCGGCCTCTTCGCCCTCGCGCCCGTCGGGCCGGGACACGCGGGCGCCGCATCGTTCACTCGATTCCGAATCATCGACCTGTAGAGCCTTCACGGCCTTTACGCCTGTCGGGAGCCGCAATGACGCACTTCCATAGCAAGCGCTTGCCCGTACCGGGTGTCGCCCTCGCCGCGGTAGCGGGCCTGGTCGCCGCCCTGGGACTGGGCGCGATCGGGGAGGCGGGGGCCGCCGAACCCGCCCCCGCCGGGGTGGCCGCACCGGCGGCCGCCCGCTGGACCGACCGGGCCCACGGCTTCGCCTCACTGGCCGGGGGCACCACGGGCGGGGCCGGCGGCAAGGTCGTCACGGTCACCGACCAGGCCTCGCTGGCCGAGTACGCGGCCGCCGAGGAGCCGTACGTCATCCGGGTCAAGGGCTCGATCGCCGTGGAACCCTTCGGCTCGGACATCGTCGTGGCCTCGAACAAGACCGTCATCGGTGTCGGCGACACCGGCGAGATCGTCCACGGCGAGCTGCACCTCAACCCCGGCACGCACAACGTCATCATCCGCAACCTGACGATCCGCGACTCCTACGTCGAGGGCGACTGGGACGGCAAGACGACCGACTTCGACGCCATCCAGATGGACTCCGTCGACCATGTCTGGATCGACCACAACCGCTTCACGCACATGGGCGACGGGCTGCTCGACATCCGCAAGGACAGCGAGTACGTCACGGTCTCCTACAACCGGTTCAGCAACCACAACAAGGCGCTCGGGATCGGCTGGACGAGCAACGTCAAGACGCAGATCACCATCGACCACAACTGGTTCTCCGGGACGAAGCAGCGCAATCCGTCGGCCGACAACTGCGCGTACGCCCACCTCTACAACAACTACCTGTCGGCCCAGGTGGCCGACAGGGACCCGGTGTGGACGTACGGGAACTGGTCGCGGGGCCGCACGAAGATGGTCATCGAGAACAGTTACTACGACCGTGTCCAGCACCCCTACCAGGCCGACGCCACAGCGGAGCTGGTGCAGCGCGGGTCGATCCTGAGGCACACGAGCGGACGGCACGACGAGTGGGGTGCCGCCTTCGACCCGCGGGAGTTCTACGACTACCGGCTCGACCCGGCTGCCGCGGTGCCCGCGCTGGTGAAGCGCTTCTCCGGCCCGCAACAACGGATCGGTGATGCGGTCACGCTGCGCGTTCCGGGTGACTACGCGACCGTGCAGGCCGCGGTGGACGCCGTGCCCGACGGCAACGACGTTCCCGTGACGATCGCGGTCGCGCCCGGGACCTACCGCGCGAAGGTGTTCGTCCCCGCGAGCAAGCCGAATATCGTGCTGCAGGGCACTGGACACGATCGCTCCGACACCGTCATCGTCTACGACACGCCCGCTGAGTACGGCGGCTCCACCGGGAGCGCGACCGTACGGATCGCCGCGAACGACGTCACGGCCCGCAACCTCACCTTCAGCAACGACTTCGACGAGGCCGCGTACGAGCTGAAGGGCGAGCAGGCGCTGGCGATGAAGACGACGGGTGACCGGATCGTCTTCGAGAACACCGCCTTCCTGGGCAACCAGGACACCCTGATGACCGACAGCCCCAAGCTCACCGTCCCCAGCCGTGTCTACATCCGCGACTCGTACATCGAGGGCGATGTCGACTTCATCTACGGGCGCGCGACCACGGTGATCGAGCATTCGGTGATCCGGGCGCTGAGCCGGGGTTCGGACACCAACAACGGCTGGGTGACGGCCGCTTCGACCTGGAAGGACAACCCGTACGGGTTCCTGATCACGTGCTCGAGGATCGTGAGTGACGCACCGGCCGGGTCCTTCCACCTGGGACGGCCCTGGCACCCCGGCGGACAGCCGGACGCGATCGCCCAGGTGCTGATCCGGGACACCGAGCTGCCCGCCGCGATCAAGGCCTCTCCCTGGACCGACATGAGTGGCTTCTCGTGGAAGGACGCGCGCCTGACGGAGTACCAGAACTACGGGCCGGGGGCCGCTGTCACCCAGGACCGGCCGCAGATGAGCGACGAGGACGCGAGGACGCACACCGTCGCCGACTACCTCAAGGGCAACGACAACTGGGCCCCCCACACCCGCCACTGACCCCCACGAACTTCATGTTCCGTCTGCACACAAGAGAGAGCCGACCAATGAAGAGCAGCATCCGCAGAAGCAGGCGCGCGGCCACCGCCGTCGCCCTGGGCTCCGTCCTCGCCCTGACCGCCACCGCCTGCGGTGACGACGGCAGCGGCGCCGGCGGGGACAAGGGATCCGAGGGCAGCGGCAAGGGCAAGATCGTCTTCTGGGACAACAACGGCGGTGTCCGCACGGACATCTGGAAGCAGATCATCGCCGACTTCCAGAAGGCGAACCCGGACGTCAAGGTCGAGTACGTCGGGATCGCCTCCACCGAGTACCAGTCCAAGGTCGACACCGCCATCCAGGGCGGCGGTCTGCCCGATGTCGGCGGTGTCGGTGCGGCGATGGCCGCCGGGTTCGCCGCCCAGAACGTGCTGGAGCCCCTGGACGACCGCCTCGGCAAGTCCTCGCTGAAGGGCAAGCTCAACGAGTCCATGATCGAGTCGCTGAAGTCCGCCGGGGGCGGCGACGCGCTGTACTCGATCCCGACCTCGGCGAACAACGGCACCCTCTACTACCGCACCGACCTGTTCAAGAAGGCGAACCTGGACGCGCCCACCACGTGGGAGAAGTTCTACGCCGCCGCCGAGAAGCTCACCAACGCCGAGAAGAACGAGTTCGGCTACACCATCCGCGGCGGCGCGGGCTCCATCGCACAGGCGCTGGACGCGATGTACGGGCAGTCCGGCATCACGTCCTTCTGGGACTCCGACGGCAAGAAGACCACGGTCAACGACCCGAAGAACGTCGAGGCGCTGAAGAAGTACGTCGCTCTGTACAAGAAGTACACGCCGGCCGCCGACCTCAACAACGACTTCACCAAGATGGTCGCGCAGTGGGACTCCGGCACGATCGGGATGCTCAACCACAACCTGGGCTCCTACCAGGACCACGTGAAGGCGTTCGGTACCGACAAGTTCCGCGGTATCCCGCAGCCCACCGGTCCGGACGGCAAGCGCGTGCAGGTCTCCAACCCGGTCGACGGTCTGGGCCTGTTCAAGAGCTCCAAGAACAAGGACGCCGCCTGGAAGTTCATCGAGTTCGCCGCCTCGCACGAGTCCAACTCCAAGTGGAACGAGTCGGCCGGGGCGGTGCCCTCCAACACGGAGGCCGCGAAGGACGCGTGGATCTCGAAGGCCGAGCCCACCAAGCTGGCTGCCCAGGCTCTGAGCGACGGGTCGACCACGATCGTGCAGCTGCCGTACTACCTGCCCGACTGGAACTCGATCTCCAAGGCCGACAACGAGCCGAACTTCCAGAAGGTGCTGCTCGGAAAGATGAGCCCGAAGGACTTCCTGGACACGCTCGCCGACCAGTTGAACGAGGCTCAGGAGGAGTGGAAGCAGCAGAAGGGCTAGTTCCGTTCGCTGGTTCCGCCCCGTGACGGTCCGTGATCCGCAGGCCGCGGGCCGTCCGGGGCCGCACGGCCGTTCCCCCATGCCCACGTCGAAAGGCAACCGTTGTGCCCATGAGCCGAAGGCAAGTCACCGCTGCCGCCCTCGCGGCCGTTCCTCTCACGTTCACCGCCACCGGTACCGGTCAGGCCGCCGCTCGCCGCACCCGGACCCTCTACATCGCCGGTGATTCCACCGCCGCCCAGAAGTACGCCGACGCGGCCCCGGAGACGGGGTGGGGCATGGCGCTCCCGTTCTTCCTCCAGCGGGACCAGCTGGTCGCGAACCGTGCCGTGAACGGGCGCAGCTCCAAGAGCTTCATCGACGAGGGCCGCCTCGACGCGATCCTCTCCGTGATCAGGTCCGGAGACGTCCTTCTCATCCAGTTCGGGCACAACGACGAGAAGGTCGAGGACCCGTCCCGTTACACCGAGCCGTGGACGACGTACCAGAGCCACCTGCGCAGATACATAGCCGGGGCCCGGGCGCGCGGGGCGCGGCCCGTGCTCGCCACCTCCGTCGAGCGGCGCAAGTTCGACGCTACCGGCAAGGCTCGGCCGACCCACGGCGACTACCCGGCGGCGATGCGGGCGCTCGCCGAGGAGGAGCGGGTGGCGCTGCTCGACATCCAGGCGCTGTCGATCGCGCTGTGGCAGAGGCTGGGGGTCGAGGAGACGAAGAAGTACTTCAACTGGACCGCGACCGAGCAGGACAACACGCACTTCAACCCGCCCGGCGCGATCGCCGTGGCACGGCTCGTCGCGCGGGAGCTGCTGCGTACGCGGGTGCTCGCGCCGAGCGAGGTGCGCCGGCTGGACGACACGATTCCCGAGTCCTGGATCACCTGGCCGAAGGCCACCGCGTAACACTCCCGTCCCTGGAGAAAGGAGATCCGCACCATGCAGGCACATAGATGGCATGGGCATGACATGACTATGAGGGTCGCCGCTCTCGCCGGCTGCACCGCGCTGGTGCTGTCCCTCACCGGTACCGCCGCCCAGGCGGCCGACTCCCGCGATCTCGCCCGGCAGACACTCGGGGCGAACGACGGATGGGGGTCGTACGGCACCGGGACCACCGGCGGTGCCGCCGCCGACGCCGAGCACGTGTACACCGTGACCACCTGGGCCCAGTTCAAGGCCGCCCTCGCCGCGGGCGGCAGCGCGCCGAAGATCATCAAAGTGAAGGGGACCGTCGACGCGGTCGCCGAGGGGTGTGACGCCTTCGCCGCACCCGGGTACGACTTCGAGGCCTACCTGAAGAAGTACGCGCCCGAGACGTGGGGGCTGGACAAGGACCTCAGCGGTGAGCCCGCCGACAGCCCCGAGGGGCTGCGCCGCGCTTCCGCCGACAACCAGGACAAGGCCATCAAGGCAAGCGTGCCCGCCAACACCACCATCATCGGCGTCGGGAAGAACGCTGGCTTCAAGGGCGCCAGCCTCCAGATCAGGGGCGTCGACAACGTCATCGTCCGCAACCTCGCCTTCGAGAGCCCCGTCGACTGCTTCCCGCAGTGGGACCCGACCGACACCTCCACGGGCGCCTGGAACTCCGAGTACGACACCGCCGTCGTCTACGGCTCCACCCATGTCTGGATGGACCACAACACCTTCACCGACGGAAGCCATCCCGACAGCGAGGCACCGACGTACTTCGGCGCCCTGTACCAGCAGCACGACGGTGAACTGGACATCGTCCGGGGATCCGACTACGTCACCGCCTCCTGGAACGTCTTCGCCGACCACGACAAGACGCTCATGATCGGCAACAGTGACAGCGAGTCGACGGCCGCCGGTGACCGGGGCAAGCTCAAGGTGACGCTCCACCACAACCTGTTCCGGAACGTCATCGAGCGCGCCCCGCGTGTCCGCTTCGGACAGGTCGACGCGTACAACAACCACTTCGTGGCCGGCCAGGGCTACGTCTACAGCTTCGGCATCGGCAAGGAGTCCCAGCTCGTCGCCGAGCACAACTCCTTCACGCTGGCGCAGGGGGTCAGCCCGGCGAAGATCCTGAAGAAGTGGATGGAGGCCCCGGTCACCGCCGCGGACAACTACGTCAACGGCAAGAGGACCGACCTGATCGCCGTGCACAACGCGGAGATCCCCGAGGAGACCCTCCGGTCGGGCGCCGGCTGGACGCCGACCCTGCGGACCAAGATCGACCCGGCCAGGGCCGTCCCCGGGATCGTCGACCACCGCGCGGGCGCCGGCCGCATCTGCTGACGCCCCGAGAACCGGCCGGGCCCGGCGCACGCCACGAGGTGCGCCCGGCCCGGCCCCCATCACCCCGCACGAGCCGCACCGCGAAGGAGCAGCCGCATGCTCTCGCAGCCCCACCGTCCCCTCTCCCGCAGGGGATTCCTCGCAGCGAGCGCCGGGGCGGGCGCCGCACTCGCCCTCGCAACCGCCCCCGCGCGGGCCGGGGGCCGACAGCGCCCGTTCGGCCGGTACGGTTCACCGGCCGCCCGCCTGAACGCGAAGACGCTGTACGTCGACCCGCTCGGCCGCGGCGACCACCACTCCGTCCGGGCAGCCGTCGCCGCCGCCGGCGGCAGCGGCTGGACCCTGGTCATCGCACCGGGCACCTACCGGGAGACCGTCGCCGTCGACGCCACCCGCACCGAGGCGACCTGGATCGGTGCCTCGGAGAACCCCCGTGACGTCGTGATCGTGTACGACAACGCGGCCGGCACCCCCAAGCCCGGCGGCGGAACCTACGGCACCACCGGATCGGCCACCACGACCGTGCAGGCGGCCGGCTTCACCGCCCGCTGGATCACCTTCGCCAACGACTGGCTGCGCGCCGACCACCCCGACATCAACGGCACCCAGGCCGTCGCCATCAAGGTCCAGGGCGACCGGTCCGCCTTCCACCGCTGCCGCTTCCTCGGCCACCAGGACACCCTGTACGCCGACTCCACGGCCCTGGCCGTCTTCGCCCGCCAGTACTTCTCCCGCTGCTACGTCGAGGGCGACGTCGACTTCGTCTTCGGCCGGGCCACCGCGGTCTTCGAGCACTGCCACTTCCGCACCCTGAACCGCACCGACCTCACGTCCGCCCCCTACGGCTTCGTCTTCGCGCCCTCCACGGCGGGCGCCAACCCGCTGGGGTACCTGGTGACCAGGAGCCGGGTGTCCAGCGAAGCTCCCGACGCGTTCTACAAGCTGGCCCGACCCTGGGTGCCCAGCTCCGACACCACCGCCCGCCCGTCGCTCACCGTCCGCGACACCCACCTCGGGCCCGGCATCGACGCGGTCGCGCCCTACACCGACATGTCCGACTCCTTCCCCTGGCAGTCGATGCGGTTCGCCGAGTACCGCAACACCGGGCCGGGCGCCGGGATCACCGTCGTGGAGAACCGGCCGCAGCTGACCGACGAGCAGGCCGGTTCGGCCGGCCGGGTCACCTACCTCGGCGACTGGGCCCCCTGGAAGGAGTGCTGACCATGCTGCGCAGGCGCACCCTCCTCGCCGGCCTCGCCGCCGGCGGTCCGGCAGCCCTCGGCGCCTCGCCCGCTCTCGCCCACGGCCGCCGCGTCCTGCACGTCCGCCCCGGTGACTGTCTCCAGGCGGCCGTCGACGCGGTGACCGGTCCGGGCTGGACGATCGTCGTGCATCCGGGGACGTACCGCGAGGTCGTCAAGGTCCACGCCGACAAAGCCGAGTTGACGCTGCGGGGAGCCGTCCGCGACCCCCGCGCCGCCGTCATCGTCTTCGACAACGCCAACGGCACGCCGAAGCCCGACGGCTCGGGCACCTACGGCACGGCCGGCTCCGCCACCTTCACCTCGGCGGCCCCCGGCCTGACCGTCCGCGACCTGACACTGGCCAACGACTGGCTGCGCGCCGACCACCCCGACATCACGGGGACGCAGGCGGTCGCCGCGTACGTGACGGGAGACCGGTCGCGATTCGAGAACGTGCGCCTGCTGGCCCACCAGGACACCCTGTTCGCGGACACGACCGCGCTGGAGGCCTTCGACCGGCAGTACTACCGCCACTGCTACCTCGAGGGCGACGTCGACTTCGTCTTCGGGCGGGCCACGGCCGTCTTCGACGCCTGCCACTTCCACACGCTCCGACGGGACGTGACCTTCACACCCAAGGGCATGGTCTTCGCCCCCGCCACGGCCCGTGCCAACCCGCACGGCTTCCTGGCCCTGCGCCAGCCGCACTGCTCACCCCGCACGGCAGCGGCCCGTTCCCGGCGGTGCTCCTGCTGCACGACCACGGGGCCAGGTTCGACATCGGCAAGGAGAAGCTGGTCCGGCCCTGGTACGACGCCGCCCGCCTGGACTCCGCCCAGGGCTGGACGGAGACGTACTTCAGCGGACGGTTCGTCGGCGACGAACTGGCCCGGCGGGGGTATGCCGTGCTCGCCGTGGACGCCCTGGGCTGGGGCGACCGTGGACCGCTCACCTACGAGCAGCAGCAGGCGCTGGCCGGCAACTTCTTCAACCTGGGCTCCTCCCTGGCCGGACTCATGGCCCGCGAGGACGCACGGGCCGCCGGCTTCCTCGCCCGGCTCGACCGGGTCGACCGGCGGCGGGTCGCGGCCCTCGGGTTCTCCATGGGCGCCTTCCGCGCCTGGCAGACCGCCGCGCTCAGCGACGACCTCGCCGCCGCGGCCGCCGTCTGCTGGATGACCGGCCTGAAGGAGATGATGGTGCCCGGCAACAACACGCTGCGCGGGCAGTCGTCGTACCACATGCTCCACCCGGGCCTTCCCCGGTTCCTGGACTTCCCCGACGTGGCGAGCATCGCCGCCCCCAGGCCGATGCTCTTCTTCAACGGCGGCCTCGATCCGCTGTTCCCCGCCGACGGCGTCCGCGCGGCCCACGAGAGACTGCGCGCCGTCTGGCGCTCCCGCCACGCCGAGGAGCGGCTGGTGACGAAGGTGTGGCCCGACCTCGGCCACGTCTTCACCGACCGCATGCAGGACGAGGTCTTCACCTGGCTGGACCGCGTCCTGTGATCCCCCTCCCCACCCCCACGACGCAAAGGACCCGCACCCCATGTCTCGTCGTACCGCTCTGACCCTGGGCGCGACCCTCGCCCTCGGCGCCGGCCTGGCCGTCCTCCCCACCCAGGCCCAGGCGGCGACCGTGGTCGTCAGCACCTCCACCGACCTGTCCAACGCCCTGAGGAACGCCACCCCCGGCACCGTGATCCAGGTGCGCGGCGGCACCTACTACCCGACGGCCACCCTCCAGTCGACCGCCGACGGCACCTCGTCCGCTCCGGTCACGCTCACCGCGTACGGTTCGGAGACCGTCAGGATCGACGGGTCGAACCTCCCCGACGGCGCCTGGATCCTCAAGCTCAGCGCCGACTACTGGAACGTCTCGGGTCTCACCTTCCAGAACTCCCCGGACAGCGCGGTCGTCTGCCAGTCCTGCAGGGGCACGAACTGGAACAACGTCAAGACCATCAACGGCGGCGACTCGGGCTTCACCCTCACCGGGGACGGGACGGTCGGCAACACCGTCCGCAACCTCGACTCCTACGGGCACTACGACCGGGCCAACCACGGCGAGAACGCCGACGGCCTGGCCATCAAGTTCGGTTCGGGTACGGGCAACCTGGTCACCGGGGCCCGCCTCTACAACAACTCCGACGACGGTCTCGACTTCTGGTCCTTCTCCTCACCCGTGACCATCGACCACACCTGGGCCATGGGCAACGGCAGGAACCGCTGGGGCGACTCCGCGTTCGCGGGCGACGGCAACGGCTACAAGCTGGGAGGCGACGGCGAGGTCGTCGCGCACGTCGTCAACAACTCGGCCGCCTGGGACAACGCGGGCAACGGCTTCACCGAGAACTCCAACAGGGGCGCGATCGTCATCAACCGCACCACCGCCTACAAGAACGCCAAGTGGGGCTACTACTTCGCCACCGGCGCGGCCCGGCTCGGCAAGAACCTCGCCGTGAGCAACGGCAGCGGCCTGGCGAGCAGGGGAGCGTCGGTGGTGTCGTCCGGCAACAACTGGGACTCCGGCATCTCCACGCCCGCCTTCCGCTCCACGGACGCCTCCAGCACGTACGGCGCCCGCCGTTCGGGCGGCGCGCTGCCCGTGACCACGTTCCTGACCACGGGCAGCACGTCCATCGGCGCGACGATGGACTGAGGGGCCCTTGCACTGTGCCCGCCTGGGACGCACCGCCTGACCAGGCGCTCCAGGGGGTGTTGCGAAAGTCCCGCCCAGCACCCACAGGACTTTCGAAACACCCCCTGGTAGGACTGCTGGCGCGCGACCGGCCGGATGCCCCTCCAGTGTCGGCACCACCGGCTCGATCGTGCCGTCCGCGGCGAACCCCAGCCGGTCGATCGTGGTCTCCCACTGGACCGTCCGGAACCTCACGGCTCTACGAGCCGCGCTCCTCGCCGCGGGCCGCGAAGTCGCCGCCCACGGCGTGCTCCTCGCCGTCCGCCCCGCCGGCGACCGCGTAGCGGTCGTCCTTGGCGTCCCGGCCGCCGCGGTCGTGGTCGTACTGCCCGGCGAACACCCACTCGCCCGCGGGGACCGCGCGGCCCTCCTTGAGCACCCAGGTGTAGACCAGGAAGCCGTCCTCCTCGGCGACCGTGAACGTGAAGTCGTCCTCCGGCAGTGAGCGCCAGGCGCCCGTCGAGGACACCCCGCCGGTCTGCGCGACCCGCAACTGCACGGTCAGTGCGGACAGTTGAGCGGACGTCTTGAGCGTGATGTTGCTCTGCGCCCAGAAGTCGTTGCTGTGCGGGTCCACCGAACCGTCCGACCACAGCGGGCCGTCCGCGGCGGGCAGCTGCCCGGCGGGCTGCGACGGCGACGACTCGACGGTCCTCGTCGGGGTCGGGTCCGGCTCGACCGACTCCGCGTCACCGCCGCCCGACGCGGCCGTCGTCGGCGGGGCCGGGGGACGGCTCGTGGCCCGCGGGGACTCGACCGGCGACGGCGACACGCCGACCGTCTGCTTCTGCGGGGGGTCGTCCTTCACCGCGGACGCCACCGCGTAACCGCCGACCGCGAGCATGCCCGCGACCGCGGCCGTCGCGCTCACGACCCGCGCCCAGCCCCACAGGGGCGCGCGGGTCGCCCGGTGGTCGCGGCGGTTCCCGCCCGCCATGCCCCGCTCGACCCGGGCCAGGATGCGCGCGCGGTCGGGCTGGTGCGCCCCGGCCGCCTCGTGCAGCCGGGCGCGCAGCTCGTCGTGCACGTCCCGCTGCATCGTCATCGGTCCCTTCCTCCGGCGTGACCGGTGCGCGCCGCCATCACGGCGTGCACCTTCTGCGGGGCTCCTTTGGCGCCGAGCAGCCTCTGCAACTCGGCCATTCCCTTGGAGGTCTGGCTCTTCACCGTACCCACCGAGATTCCCAGGGCCAGCGCGGTGTCCTTCTCCGAGAGGTCGAAGGCGTGCCGGAGCACCACACAGGCCCGTTTGCGGAAGGGGAGTCTACGCAGCGCCGACTGGACGTCCACCACGCCCGCCACGTCGGGGTTCTCCGTCTTCTCCTCGCGCTGCGACCAGAACAGGGAGATCCGGCGGCGTTCACGGACGGCGCTGCGGATGCGGGTGCGGGCCAGGTTGGCGACGACGCCCCGCGCGTAGGCCACCGGGTGGTCGGCCGCGCGCACGCGGTCCCAGCGGTGCCACAGCGCCAGCAGCGCGTCCGCCGCCAGATCGTCGGCGGCGTCCGCCTCACCCGTCAACAGGTGGGCCAGACGGGACAGTTCGGCGTAGTGGCGCTCGAAGAAGGCATGGAACTCCACGGAGGCGGCGTCGTCGACGACTGTGCCCACGGGTGACCTCTTCTCGGTGCGACTCCGGGCACCCGGCCGGGGTGCCTGTGCGTGTCACGTGAATGACATGGGAATGTCCCGAGGAGGTGGTCGGGACGAGATCGGGAAGCGTAGCAGTGATCGACAGCCCGGTCTGGTACGGGGGTTCGATCGCCGTACGGCGGAGCGACCCCCGATTCCGTAACACGGTGAAAACCTGAAGCGGGTTCGACAGGGGAACAATCCAGCCAGCATCCGCACCTTGATCGCCCAGGTCACGAGGAGTGTCCGCCATGTTCGAACCACAGAAGGCGGCCGACCGCCCCACCGCCGCGCCCACAGGGGTGAACAGCGTCGACCGGTTCTTCCGGATCTCCGAACGGGGGTCCACCTTCGGCCGGGAGATACGCGGCGGCTTCGCCACGTTCTTCACCATGGCCTACATCCTTGTCCTGAATCCCCTCATCCTGGGCAGCGCCAAGGACAAGTTCGGCGAGTCCCTCGACCCGGTCCAACTCACCACCGCCACCGCGCTGGTGGCCGCCGTCATGACGATCATCATGGGCGTGGGCGGCAACCTGCCCCTCGCGCTCGCCGCGGGCCTCGGCCTCAACGCCGTCGTCGCCTTCCAGATAGCCCCGCTGATGAGCTGGGACGACGCGATGGGCCTCGTCGTGCTGGAGGGCCTGCTCATCTGCGTCCTCGTGGTGACCGGTCTGCGCGAGGCCGTCATGCACGCCATCCCGCAGCAGCTGAAGCAGGCGATCAGCGTCGGCATCGGCCTGTTCATCGCCTTCATCGGCTTCGTCGACGCGGGATTCGTCAGCCGCATCCCCGACGCCGCGCACACCACCGTGCCCGTTCAGCTCGGCGGCACCGGCACCCTCACGGGCTGGCCCGTGCTCGTCTTCTGCCTGGGCGTGCTGCTGACCGTCGGGCTGCTCGCCCGCAAGGTCAAGGGCGCCATCCTCATCAGCATCGTGACGATGACACTGCTCGCGATCGTCATCGACTCGGCCGCGGACATCACCTCCTGGGGCCTGACCACCCCCGCGTGGCCCGACAAGGTCGTCGACAGCCCCGACTTCGGACTCCTCGGCCACTTCAGCCTGTTCGGCGCGTTCGGCGAGACCACCGCCGTCACCGTCGTCCTGCTCGTCTTCACCCTGGTCCTGTCCGACTTCTTCGACACCATGGGCACGGTCGTCGGCATCAGCGCCGAGGCGAACCTGCTCGACGACGAGGGCAAGGTGCCCGACCTCGGCCGCGTGCTGCTCATCGACGGCGCGGCGGCGGTCGCGGGCGGCGCGGCCTCGTCGTCCTCCGCGACCTCCTACATCGAGTCGGCGGCCGGCGTCGGCGAGGGCGCGCGCACCGGCTTCTCCAACCTGGTCACCGGCGGCCTGTTCGCCCTCGCCCTGTTCCTCACCCCGCTGCTGACCATCGTCCCGCTCCAGGCGGCGGCGCCCGCGCTGGTCGCCGTGGGCTTCCTGATGATGACCCAGGTCAAGAACATCGACTGGGACCGCTACGAGATCGCCGTTCCCGCGTTCCTGACGATCGCCGTGATGCCGTTCACCTACTCCATCACCAACGGCATCGGCGCCGGCTTCCTCGCCTACGTCGTCATCAAGACGGTCCTGGGCCGGGCGAAGGACGTCCACTGGCTGCTGTGGGGGGCCTCGGCACTGTTCGTGGTGTACTTCGCGATCGACCCGATCGAGCAGGTCCTCGGCGTCAAGTGACCTGGGGGGGCGGCTCCGCACCGGAGCCGCCCCGTCGTCTCAGCGCTTCAGCGCAGCCTCCGTCATCGCCCGGGCGACCGGCGCGGCCAGCCCGTTGCCGCTGACCTCCGAACGCTCCGCGTCGGACTGTTCCACCACCACCGCCACGGCGACCTTCTTCCCGTCGGCCTCGCCGTAGGAGGTGAACCAGGCATACGGCGTCTCGCTGTTGTTCTCACCGTGCTGCGCGGTACCGGTCTTGCCGCCCACGGTGACCCCGGCGATTCGCGCGTTCGTCCCCGTGCCCTCCTCGACCACCGTCCGCATCGCCGACCGCAACTGTTCGGCGGTGCGGGAGCTGACGACCTGTGAGGTGGACGCCCCGTCGTCGTAGTCCGCCAGGACGTCGCCGCCGCCGTCGGTGATCTGCGAGACCATGTGCGGCGAGACGAGCCTGCCGCCGTTGGCCAGGGCGGCCGAGACCATGGCCATCTGGAGCGGGGTCGCGGTCACGTCGAACTGGCCGATGCCGGTGAGGGCGGTCTGCGACTGGTCCATGTCCGACGGGTACACGCTGGTGTAGGCCCGCACCGGCACGTCCTGCGACGCGTCGTCGAAGCCGAACCTGTCGGCCGTCGCCCGCACCCTGTCCTGTCCGAGCTGCACGGCCATGTGAGCGAAGACGTTGTTGCAGGAGTACTGCAACGCCACCCGGATCGTGGCGTTCTCGCAGGGCGCGGACGCGCTCTCGTTGCGCAGCACGGTCCTGGTGCCGGGCAGGGTGTACGGGTTGGGGCTGTCGGTCGCCTCGTCCACCGAGGAGTACAGCCCGTCCTCCAGCGCGGCCGCCGCCACGACCAGCTTGAACGTCGAGCCCGGCGGCAGCGGCTGGCGCAGCGCGCGGTTGGTGAGCGGCTTGTCGGGGTCCGCGGTCAGCTTCGCCCAGGCCGCACCCGCGGTGTCGGCGTCGGTCAGCGAGGACGGGTCGTACGACGGGGTCGACACCATCGCGAGGATCCTGCCGGTGGCCGGATCGATCGCGACCGCCGCGCCCTTCTTGTCGCCGAGCGCGTCGTACGCCGCCCGCTGCACGTCCGGGTCGATCGTCGTGATCACGTCGCCCGGGGTCGCCCGCTCGCCGGTGACCGTGTCCATCACCGTCGTGAGCCTGCTGTCCGTGCCGTTGAGCAGGTCCTGGTAGATGCCCTCCAGCTGGGTGGGGGCGTAGGACTGCGAGGCGTAACCCGTCACCGCCGCGTAGAGCGGGCCGTCGGTGTACGTGCGCCGGTACTCGAGGTCGCTGCCCCGGGTCCGGGCCGAGCCGGTGACCGCCCGACCGGCCACGATGATGTTCCCGAGCGGCTGCGCGTACGTCCGGATCGCGTTGCGCCGGTTGTCCTTGTCGTCCGCGAGTGCCCGGCCTTCGTAGAACTGCACCCAGGTCGCCCTGACCAGCAGGGCGAACACCAGCAGCAGCGCGAAGACCGAGGCGCGCCTGATCGTCTTGTTCATGACGTCCGGAAGACGAGCCGGCCCGGGCGTATCGTTCCCTCCGCCCGGATTTCTCATCGTTCGTTCATCTACGGCCCTTTCAAGCCTCCAGGTGCAGCACGACCTCGTCGATCTCCCGGCCGCGCGCGTGCGCGTACCCCGTGGCCCGCGCGCTCGCCCGGAACCCGCACTTGTGAAGGACGCGCAGCGAGCCGGTGTTGTCCGCCGCCGCCCGCGCGTACAGCGGGCGTTCGGGCACCTCGGCCAGCAGTGCCAGCAGCGCGGCCGTGGCGATTCCCCGCCCCCAGTACGCGCGGTCCACCCAGTAGGTGACCTCCCGTTCGCCGGGCTCGCCGTAGACCGCGGCGTTCCCGACGACGTCGCCGTCGGCCAGGATGGTCCGCACGACGGCGGAGGAGGCGCGGACCTTTGCCCAGTGCGCCTCGAAGGCGTCCCGGTCATCCGGGTCCTCCGGGGTGAACGCGGCCATCCAAAGCGCCTCGGGATCGTTCAGCTGCCGGTAGAAGACCGGCAGGTCGCTGTCGTGCACCTCACGGAGTACCACCTGCACCGTTCACAGCCTCCGGGTCGCCAGGGTCAGCCGGTCACGCGCGTCGAACAGCGCGTCCTTCACCAGCTGCTCGTGTGCCGGCGTCAGTCTGGCCACCGGCACCGAGCAGCTGATCGCGTCCCGCGCGGGGGTGCGGTACGGGATCGCCACCCCGAAGCAGCGCAGGCCCAGGGTGTTCTCCTCGCGGTCCACGGCGAAGCCCTGCTCGCGCACCTGGTGCAGCTCCTCGATGAGCTTCTCGCGGTCGATGATGGTGTGCTCGGTCAGGGCGGGCAGGGTCTCCGGCAGCATCTTGCGGACCTGCTCGTCGGAGTACGTGCTCAGCAGCGCCTTGCCGAGGGAGGTGGAGTGCGCCGGGAGCCGGCGGCCGACCCGGGTGAAGGGCCGCAGGTAGTGCTGGGACTGCCGGGTGGCGAGGTAGACGACGTTCGTGCCGTCGAGCCGCGCCAGGTGGATGGTCTCGGTGGTGTCGTCGGAGAGCCGGTCCAGCGTCGGACGGGCGGCCGCGACCACCTCGTCCCCGTCGATGTAGGAGGTGCCCACCAGCAGGGCCCGCACGCCGATGCCGTACCGCGTGCCGGTGGCGTCGGTCTCCACCCAGCCCAGCTCCACGAGGGTGCGCAGCAGCATGTAGAGGCTGGACTTCGGATAACCGACGGCCTCCTGGACCGACGCCAGGGAGTGCATGCCGGGGCGGCCGGCGAAGTACTCGAGCAGTTCAACCGTCCGCACGGCGGACTTGACCTGCGCCCCGCCCCCCGTCTCACCAGCCGACATCGCTGTGACCACCCCTTCGTTCGACGAGAAGCTGAGGTTATAGTCTCAGCGTATTCACCATGAGAGACAGCGTTCAGTATATCGAACGACTCTGATCCAGAGCACGTGGAGGGACCCGCGGTGGCAGCAGCACCAGTCTGGAGTGTCGACCCCCGTACCGGGAAGCAGCGTGAACAGGTTGCGGTGGAGGCCACGGCCCAGGAGGTGGACTCCGTCGTCCGCGCCGCGCACGCCACGCGCGAGGCCCTCGTCGACCGGACCGTCCGCGCGGCCTTCCTGCGCACCGCCGCCGACCGGCTGCAGGAGGCCAGGGACCACCTCGTCGAGGTCGCCGACGCGGAGACCGCGCTCGGCCCGGTCCGGTTGACCGGCGAGCTCGCCCGCACCTGCTACCAGCTGCGCGCGTTCGCCGGCATCGTCGACGAGGGCGCCTTCCTCGACGTCGTCGTCAACCACCCCGACGACACCGCGACCCCGCCCGTGCCGGACCTGCGCCGCTACAAGGTGCCGCTGGGCGTCGTCGCCGTCTACTCGGCCTCCAACTTCCCCTTCGCCTTCTCCGTCGCGGGCGGCGACACCGCGAGCGCGCTGGCCGCGGGCTGCCCGGTCGTCGTCAAGTCGCACCCCGACCACCCGGGGCTGTCCGAGCTGGTCGCCAAGGTGCTGCGGGACGCCGCCGCCGAGCACGGCATCGACAAGGCCGTCGTCGGTCTGGTGCACGGCTTCGAGGCGGGCGTCGAGCTGATCAAGCACCCGCTGGTCGCCGCCGCTGGCTTCACCGGGTCCATCCGGGGCGGGCGCGCCCTGTTCGACGCGGCGGCGGCCCGGCCCGTGCCGATCCCCTTCCACGGCGAGCTGGGCTCCCTCAACCCGGTCGTGGTGACCGAGGCGGCCGCCGCCGAGCGTGCCGAGACCATCGGCACGGGGCTCGCGGGCTCCATGACGATGGGCGTCGGCCAGTTCTGCGTGAAGCCCGGGCTCGTGCTGGTGCCGTCCGGCGCCGCCGGCGACGGACTCGTCAAGTCGCTGACGGACGCCGTGAGCGACACCGACGCGGGCGTGCTGCTCGACCACCGAATGCGGGACAACTTCATCGCCGGGGTCGCCGAGCGCGCCGAGCTGCCCGACGTGGAGTCGCCGGTCACTCCGGGCGCGGGCGGCGAGCACACCGTCAGCGCCGGGTTCCTCACCGTGCCGGCGGCCCGGCTGGCCGCGGAGGGCGAGCACGACCTGCTGCTGGAGGAGTGCTTCGGCCCGGTCACCGTCGTCGCCCGCTACGAGGACGAGGACGAGGTCAGGGCCGTGCTGTCGCGGCTGCCGGGGAACCTCACGGCGACGGTCCAGCTGTCGTCGGAGGAGGCCGCCGGCGCCGGGCGGGGCGCGGAGATCCTCGCCGAGCTGACGCCGCTGGCCGGCCGGGTGCTGGTGAACGGGTGGCCGACGGGCGTCGCCGTGGCGCCGGCCCAGCACCACGGCGGGCCCTACCCGGCCACGACGTCCACCTCCACGTCGGTGGGCGGGACCGCCATCGAACGGTGGCTGCGGCCGGTCGTGTACCAGAACGCCCCCGAGGCGCTGCTGCCGCCCGAGCTGCGGGACGACAACCCGCTCGGACTGCCCCGGCGCTTCAACAACACCCTCGAGCGCTGACCACCCCGCCGGCCCCACGGACACACGGAGACTGGGAGACTCTGAGGATGGACGTCGAGATTCCCGAACTCCCTTTCCCCCTGCGCACGTACGGGCCCGACGGGCACTGGTCCCACGAGGACGGTGTCCTCACCGGGTGGGCCGGCCCGCGCCAGGACCGGTTCGTGCCGCCCACGGGCGAGGCGCTGGACCCCGCCTCCGACGCACCCCGCCTGCTCGGGGCGCCCGAAGGCGACTTCCAGCTGGTCGCCCGGGTCACCGTGGGGTTCAACGGGGCCTTCGACGCGGGCGTGCTGTACGTCCACGTCGGTGAGCGGGCCTGGGCCAAGCTCTGTCTGGAGTACTCCCCGGACGTGCCCACCGTCTGCACGGTGGTCACCCGGGGACACTCCGACGACGCCAACTCCTTCACCGTGGAAGGCAGTTCGGTCTGGCTGAGGGTGAGCCGGACCGGGCGTGCCTTCGCCTTCCACGCCTCGCGGGACGGTGAGCGCTGGACCTTCGTGCGGCTGTTCACGCTGGGCGACGAGAAGGAGACGGGCGCGGCCCTGGTCGGCTTCATGGCGCAGGCGCCGATGGGGGAGGGGTGCGTCGTGACCTACGACCACCTTCGGTTCAGGCCGAGCTGGCCGGACGACCTGCGCGACGGAAGCTGAGCCGGGCCGTCGGGGCACGAGCAGGGCCGCGGCGAGGGCCCGGCCCGCTCGCATCCCACCGGCGGGACCGGCCCGGGCCGAGGCCCAGCAGGGACCACCGCGTTTCCCGTGCCCGGTCCCGTGCGGGGAATGAACCCGGCCCCTTGAACGTTCACACACCGCCGGAGGGAGTCTCCGCAGCACCCGTACGACCTGGAGAGAGCCGAGAATGCGCGTCGAGATCTGGAGCGACATCGCCTGCCCCTGGTGCTACGTGGGCAAGGCCCGCTTCGAGAAGGCGCTGGCGGCCTTCCCGCACCGCGACCAGGTCGAGGTGGTGCACCGGTCCTTCGAACTGGACCCGGACCGCGCCAAGGGCGACGTCCAGCCCGTGATCAGCATGCTCACCAAGAAGTACGGCATGAGCGCGGCACAGGCGCAGGCCGGCGAGGAGAACCTCGGCGCCCAGGCCGCCGCCGAGGGCCTCGACTACCGCACCGAGGGCCGGGACCACGGCAACACCTTCGACCTGCACCGGCTGCTGCACCTCGCCAAGGAGCACGGCGTCCAGGACGAGCTGATCCAGGTCCTGTACCGGGCGAACTTCGCCGAGGAGCGGTCCCTGTTCACCGAGGGCGACGAGCGGCTCGTGGAACTGGCCGTCGAGGCCGGACTCGACGCGGCCGCCGCCCGCGCGGTGCTCGCCGACCCGACCGCGTACGCCGACGCGGTCCGCGCCGACGAGCGCGAGGCCGCCCAGCTCGGCGCGAACGGCGTGCCCTTCTTCGTCCTCGACCGCACCTACGGCGTCTCCGGTGCCCAGCCCGCCGAGGTCTTCGCCCAGGCGCTGACCCGGGCCTGGGGGGAGCGCTCACCGCTGACACTCCTCGAACAGGGGGACGCCGACGCCTGCGGTCCGGACGGGTGCGCGGTGCCGCAGCACTGAGATACCGCAGCTCGGCGCGGATGTATAAGCGTTCCTGAGGGACACTGCGCAGAAATCCGCAATGGACCGCGATGTCTTCGGGCCGCACAGTGGAGCCATGGAGACCACGGAGACGTTCGAGGACCTCGTCCGCGCCGAGTTCACCCCCAAGAGCATCTACCTGAACACCGCGAGCAACGGCCTGCTGCCCGCCCGCACCGTCACCGCCCTGCACGAGGCCGCGCTGCTGCGGGCCGAGGGCAGGCCGCTGACCTCGCTGTACGAGGACGTCGAGGCGTCCAGGGCCGCCTTCGCCCGACTGGCCGGCGTCCCCGCCACCCGGGTCGCCGTCGGCGCCTCGGTCGCCGCGCACACCGGGCTGATCGCCGCCGCGCTGCCCGCCGGCGCCGAAGTCCTCACCGCCGAGGACGACTTCACCTCCGTGCTGAACCCCTTCCACGTCCGCGGCGACCTCAAGGTCCGCACGGTCCCGCTGGAGCGGATCCCCGAGTCCGTCCGCCCCGGCACCGCGCTCGTCGCGGTCAGCGCCGTCCAGTCCGCCGACGGGCGCGTCGCCGACCTGGCCGCCCTGGGCGAGGCGGCCCGCGCGCACGGGGCGCGTACCTACGTCGACTTCTCCCAGTCCGCCGGCTGGCTGCCGTGCGAGGCCGATGCCCACGACTTCAGCGCCTCGGTCTCCTTCAAGTGGCTGCTCGGCCCGCACGGCACGGCCTTCCTCGTCGTCCCGGAGGACTTCGGCGGCCTGACCCCGCTGCTCGCGGGCTGGGTCGCGGCCGAACGGCCCTGGGACAGCTGTTACGGGCCGGTGGCCGAACTCGCCCACAGCGCACGGCGGTTCGACCTCACCCACGCCCTGTTCACCTTCGCCGGCCTGCGCCGCTCGCTCGAGCTGATCGAGGAGCTCGGAGTGGACGCCGTGCGGGCCCGCAACCTGGCGCTCGCCGACCGGTTCCGGGCCGGGCTCGCGGCGCTCGGCCACGAGCCCGTGCCGGCGCCGGGTTCGGCGATCGTCTCCGTGCCCGGACTCGGTCACCTCCAGCCCGAGCTCGGCCGGGCGGGCATCCAGGTCTCCGACCGCGCGGGCCGTCTGCGCGCGGCCTTCCACCTGTACAACACGCCCGCGGACGTGGACCGCCTGCTGGACGCGCTGTCGGGCTGACACACGACCGGGCCGGGGCCTCCCGTCCCACACGAGGAGGCCCCGGCCCGATGGTCGGGGACGGCTGTCCGGCCGGGGTTACCGCACCGGGGTGAAGTCCCGCGCCCCGATGAACTCGGGCCGCCGCACGGGAGCCGCGAACGGCTCGACCGCCGCGTTCTCCACGCTGTTGAACACGATGAACACGTTGCTGCGCGGGAACGGCGTGATGTTGTCGCCGGACCCGTGCATGCAGTTGCAGTCGAACCAGGTCGCCGAACCGGCCCGGCCCGTGAACAGCTTGATGCCGTATTCGGAGGCCATCGCGGTCAGCGCCTCGTCGGAGGGCGTGCCCGCGTCCTGCATCTGCAGCGACTTCTTGTAGTTGTCCTTCGGCGTGGCGCCGGCGCAGCCCAGGAACGTCTTGTGCGACCCCGGCATGATCATCAGACCGCCGTTGGTGTCGTAGTTCTCGGTCAGCGCGATCGAGACGGACACCGTCCGCATCCGCGGCAGGCCGTCCTCGGCGTGCCAGGTCTCGAAGTCGGAGTGCCAGTAGAAGCCGGAGGCGCCGAAGCCCGGCTTGACGTTGATCCGCGACTGGTGGACGTACACGTCCGAGCCCAGGATCTGCCGGGCCCGGCCGACGACCCGCTCGTCGCGCACGAGCCGGGCGAAGACCTCGCTGATCCGGTGCACCTCGAAGACGGACCGGATCTCCTGCGACGCCGGCTCGACGATGGACCGCTCGTCGGCCCGGATCCCCGGGTCGGTGACCAGCCGGTCCAGTTCCTGCCGGTAGACGGCGACCTCGTCGTCGGTGATCAGCTGGTCGACGGCGACGAAGCCGTTGCGCTCGAACGACTGGAGGTCCAGCGGCTCGAAGGGACCGGGCGCGTCCGGGGCACCCCAGACGACCGGGTCCTGGCGGGGGACGGTCACCTCGGTGGTGCCCCGGCTGGGATAGAGATCGGTGACGGCGGTGTCGGTGACGGTGGCCATGGGTGTCACACCTCCTCGGGTTCGGTGAGCAGCGGGTAGACGCCGTTCTCGTCGTGGTCCTCCCGCCCCGTCACGGGCGGGTTGAACACGCAGAGGCAGCGGAAGTCCTCCTTGACGCGCAGCGTGTGCCGCTCGTGGCCGTCGAGGAGGTACATGGTGCCGGGCGTGATGACATGGCTCTGCCCGGTCTCGTGGTCGGTGAGCTCGGCCTCGCCCTCGACGCAGACGACGGCCTCGACGTGGTTGGCGTACCACATCGACGTCTCCGTGCCCGCGTACAGGATCGTCTCGTGCAGCGAGAAGCCGACCCTCTCCTTGGCGAGGACGATGCGTTTGCTCTCCCAGGTGCCGGACGCAGCCCTCACATGCCGGTCGGTGCCTTCGATGTCCTTGAACGAACGGACGATCACGGTGGTGCGATGCCTCCTAGCTAGGGTTCTCAGGCGGTTTCCCGGACGGCGCGGGCGAGGATGCTCAGGCCCTCGTCCAGTTCCTCGGGCGTGATGGTGAGGGCGGGCAGCAGCTTGACGACCTCGCTCTCGGGGCCGGACGTCTCGACCAGCAGCCCGAGTTCGAAGGCGCGCCGCGCGATCCGCCCGGCCCGCTCCTTGTCGTGGAACTCCAGGCCCCACACCAGGCCGCGGCCGCGGTACTCCTTCACGTCGGCGAGGTTCTCCTCGCAGATCGCGATGAGCCCCTGTTCGACCTGCTCGCCGCGCTTGCGGGTCTGCTTCTCCATCGCCGAGCCGTCGGCCCAGTAGGTCTCCAGGGCGGCGGTGGCGGTCACGAAGGCCGGGTTGTTGCCGCGGAAGGTGCCGTTGTGCTCACCCGGCTCCCACACGTCCAGCTCGGGCTTGAACAGGCACAGCGACATGGGCAGGCCGTAGCCGCTGATGGACTTGGACACGGTGACGATGTCCGGCGTGATCCCGGCCTCCTCGAAGGAGAAGAAGGCGCCGGTGCGGCCGCAGCCCATCTGGATGTCGTCGACGATCAGCAGCATGTCCTGCCGCTCGCACAGCTCGGCCAGGGCGCGCAGCCACTCCGGACGGGCCACGTTGATGCCGCCCTCGCCCTGCACGCTCTCGACGATCACGGCGGCCGGCTTGTTGAGGCCGGAGCCCTGGTCCTCCAGGAGCCGCTCGAACCAGAGGAAGTCCGGGACCGTGCCCTCGAAGTAGTTGTCGAACGGCATCGGTGTGCCGTGCACCAGCGGGACGCCGGCGCCGGCCCGCTTGAACGCGTTGCCGGTGACGGCGAGCGACCCCAGCGACATGCCGTGGAAGGCGTTGGTGAAGGACACGATCGCCTCGCGGCCCTTCACCTTCCGCGCCAGCTTCAGCGCGGACTCGACGGCGTTGGTGCCCGTCGGGCCCGGGAACATGACCTTGTACGGCAGGTCACGCGGCCGCAGGATCAGGTCCTGGAAGGTCTGCAGGAACGACCGCTTGGCGACGGTGGACATGTCGAGCCCGTGGGTGACGCCGTCGCGCAGCAGGTAGTCGATCAGCGCCCGTTTCAGTACGGGGTTGTTGTGGCCGTAGTTGAGTGAGCCGGCACCGGCGAAGAAGTCGAGGTACTGGTGGCCGTCCTCGTCCTCCATGCGGCTGCCCTGCGCGCGGTCGAAGACGACGGGCCAGCCGCGGCAGTAGCTGCGGACCTCGGACTCGAGAGTCTCGAAGACGCTGAGGTCGGGCTGGGTGATGGTCACGGCGAAACGCTCCTCAAGGCGGTGGGGGGGGGGGACGTGGGCGGGGGATCAGGCGGTGGGGCCCGCCAGCGGGCCGATGCGGTACAGCACCTCGGGGTCGTGCGGACCGTCGGGGAAGTGGTCCGCGCCGAACAGCACCTCGCGGCTGACGCTCGCCCCGTGCCGGGCGGCGAAGGAGGCGAACAGCCGCTCGGAGGCGGTGTTGCCCGGGGTGATGGTGGTCTCGACGGTGGTGACCGGGCGCTCGGCGGCGATCCGTGCGACCAGTCCGTCGAGCAGGGCGGCGGCGAGGCCGCGGCCCCGGTACGCGGGGTCGACCGCCACCTGCCAGACCAGCAGCGTGTCCGGTGCCTGCGGCCGCACGTACCCGGTGACGAACCCGACGGGCTCCCCGCCCTCGGCACGCGCCACCGCCGAGGTGCCGGCGAAGTCACGGCACCACAGCAGATAGCTGTACGAGGAGTTCAGGTCGAGCGTCCCGGATTCCTTGGCGAGACGCCAGAGTGCGGCCCCGTCCGCCACCGACGGTCGGTCGATCTGCAGGTCTGCTTGCGTGGCAGTCATGCGGATGGAACTTACCGAGCGGAATTCAAAGATGCATGGAGAGGGGGCGTTGGTTGTGTGATGCCCTGGTGAGAGGTGGAAGATTTGTCCGGCTTTGCACCCGTCAAATCACCACAAAACTATATGGCTGTGCAATGCGTCACCCCCGTGTAATCCCCCCGAAACTCCCGGTGTTTAGTTCCGGGAGATCCGGGCAGAAGAACTCGGGAAAGCTATCGTCCGGAGAATCCGGTGGAATGGGGAAGGTAATTGTGGAATTACCGGGAATTCAGGCGCCGGTAACCGCGCCGACGCTCTCCGGATGAATACCGGAACGCCCGTCGTGCCGCGCGGCGCTTCTCACCAGGCCTCTTCCGTCGCCCGCAGGGCCGCCGCCAGGTCCACCGCGGCGCCCCGCTCCGCCAGCGCCGCCCCCAGGGCCGTCAGGGCCGTGCGGACCGTGCCCGGGGTGGCGTCCGGACCGTAGTGGTTGACGCGGATCATCTCCTTGGACAGCGCACCCCCGCCCGCGGCCATCGGGAGCGCGGGGTCGGCCGCCAGAGCGCGGGCCACCAGCTCCGAGGCGTCGACCCCCGAGGGGGTGCGCAGGGTCGTGGCGACGGGGGCGGCCTCCCGTGCCTCGTGCACGTACGGCTCCAGGCCGCCGCCCAGGGCGCTCGCGCCCGCCCGGGTCGCCGCGGCGGCGGAGGCGTGCCGGGCCATGACGTTCTCGAGCCCCTCCGCCTCGATCCGCGCCACGCACGCCTCCAGCGCGAGCATCTCCAGCTGGGCCGGCGCGTGCAGCAGGGCCCTGCGGCCGCCGTCGACCCAGCGCTCCTTCCAGTCCAGGAGGGAGAGGTACGAGCGGCGCGGCGCCTTCGGGTTCGCGGCCATCCGCTCCCACGCGCGCCCGCTCACCGACACCGCCGACACACCCGCCGGGCCGCCCATCGCCTTCTGCGCCCCGATCACGCACAGGTCCACACCCCAGGCGTCCGGCAGCACCGGCTCCGCCCCCACCGAGGCGACCGCGTCCAGGTAGAACAGCGCCCCGTGCTCCTTCACCACCTCGCCGATCTCCGCCACCGGGTTGGTGTTGCCGGTGGCCGCCTCCGCGTGCACCAGGGAGACGAAGTCGATCCCCGGGTGCTCGGCGAAGGCCTCCCGGACCTGCTGTGCGGTGACCGCCGTGTGGAAGGGCACCGCCAGATCGATCACCGTCGCGCCGCAGTCCCGCAGCCAGTCGCCGAAGGTCTGCCCGTACGGGCCCGTGATGACGTTCAGCGCGGTGGTCCCGGGACCGGCCGTCGCCCGGATCGCCCCCTCCAGCGGCAACAGCGCCTCGCCCTGCATGATCACGACGTCCTGCTCGGTGCTCAGCAGGCGCGCCACGCGGTCCTCGATCGACGCGAAGTGGGCGGCACTCAGCGGGGCCAGGTCCAGGAACGGGTGCGTCACGGCGTGCTCTCTTCACTCGCGGGGTAGGGGTGACGAGAGTAACTGGAGTGTCCTCCGACCCCTTTGGGCGATGACTTCGCAGGTCGAGCGGCCGCCGAGCCATGGGATTGGTTTGAGACACTCAAACTTCTCCTTATAATCGGAACTCGATCGGACGTCCTCGTCCCTACAGCTCCCCTCGAAGGAAGGCCCGCCGTGAACACGCTCCCCGGGCGCCGGACCCGCATCCTGGCCGCCACCGCCGCGACGGCCGGGCTCCTGCTCGTGGCTGCCTGCACCTCCACCGACGACGCGGGCAGCGGCGGCAAGACCGCCGCCGGCGGCGTCGAGCTGGTCAAGGCCGGACAGCTCACCACCTGCACCCACCTGCCCTACCCGCCGTTCCAGTCGGAGATCGACGGCAAGGTCCAGGGTTTCGACGTCGCCCTGATCGACCTCGTCGCCGCGGACCTCGGGGTGAAGCAGGCGATCCTCGACACGCCGTTCGAGAACTTCAAGACCGGCGCCTTCCTCAACTCCGGCGAGTGCGACCTGGCCGCCGCCGGCATGACCATCACCGAGGAGCGCAAGAAGAACGTCGACTTCTCCGACCCGTACTTCGACGCCACCCAGGCCGTGCTGGTCGACAAGAACGCCGGCGTGAACTCCCTCGCCGACGTGAAGTCCAAGGACGTCAAGCTCGGCGCCCAGGCCCAGACCACCGGCGAGGACTACGCCAAGAAGCAGGGCTTCGACCCGGTCTCCTTCGAGTCCTCCGACGCCGTCCTCAACGGGCTGCGCACCGGCCAGGTCAAGGCCGTCATCATCGACTACCCGGTCGTCCAGGGCTGGCTGAAGGACAAGGCCAACGCCGGCGCCTACCAGGTCGTCGGCAACCTCAACACCGGCGAGCAGTACGGCTTCACGGTGAAGAAGGGCAACACCCGGCTGGTCACCGCCGTCAACAAGGCGATCGCCGACGCCAAGGCCGACGGCACCTACAAGAAGCTCTACGAGCGGTGGATCGGCCCCTACGACGCGTCCGTCGCCTCCCCGTCCGCCTCATGAGCGACTCCACCGGGCCCGCCGCAGCGCCCCGCCGCAAGGGGCTGACCCGCCGCCAGAAGCGCAGCGTCTCGCGCGGTGTGCAGTACGCCGTCTTCGTGGCCGCCGTGATCGCCTTCGCGGTCTCGGCGGACTGGGACCGGCTGCAGAACCAGTTCGCGCAGGCCGACATCGCCGAGCAGATGTTCCCGGACGTCATCACGCTGGCGCTGAAGAACACCGTGCTGTACACGGTCACCGGCTTCGCCGTCGGACTGGCCCTCGGCATGGTCGTCGCGCTCATGCGGCTGTCCTCCGTGGGGCCCTACCGGTGGCTCGCCGGCATCTACATCGAGATCTTCCGCGGCCTGCCCGCCCTGCTGATCTTCATCTTCATCGGCGTCGCGGTGCCGCTGGCCTTCCCGGGCACGGAGATCATCGGCGGCACCTACGGCAAGGTCGCCCTCGCCCTCGGCCTGGTGGCCGCCGCGTACATGGCGGAGACGATCCGCGCGGGCATCCAGGCCGTGCCCAAGGGCCAGATGGAAGCGGCCCGGTCGCTGGGCTTCTCACCCGCCCGGGCCATGGTCTCGATCATCATCCCGCAGGCCTTCCGCATCATCCTCCCGCCGCTCACCAACGAACTCGTCCTGCTGTTCAAGGACTCCTCGCTGGTGCTGTTCCTCGGCGTCACCCTGGAGGAGCGCGAACTGTCCAAGTACGGCCGCGACCTGGCCAGTACCACCGCCAACTCCACGCCCATCCTCGTCGCCGGCCTGTGCTACCTGCTGGTCACGATCCCGCTCGGCTTCGTCGTGCGCCGTATGGAGGCGAAGGCCCAGGAGGCCGTGAAATGAGCCGACCGGAGATCGAAGTCCGCGGGCTGCACAAGTCGTTCGGCGACAACGAGGTGCTGCGCGGCATCGACCTGGAGATCGGCCAGGGCGAGGTCGTCTGCGTCATCGGCCCGTCGGGCTCCGGCAAGTCGACCCTGCTGCGGTGCGTGAACCTCCTCGAGGAGCCGTCGAAGGGCCGGGTCGTCGTCGGCGGCACCGAACTCACCGACCCCGACGTCGACATCGACGCCGCACGCCGCCGCATCGGCATGGTCTTCCAGCAGTTCAACCTGTTCCCGCACCTCACGGTGACCGAGAACCTCACCCTGCCGCAGCGGCGCGTGCTCAAGCGGGACAAGGCGCGGGCGGCGAGGGTGGCCGCCGAGAACCTGGAGCGGGTCGGGCTGTCCGAGAAGGCGGCCGCCTACCCCTCCTCCCTCTCCGGCGGCCAGCAGCAGCGCGTGGCCATCGCCCGCGCGCTGGCGATGGGCCCCGAGGTGATGCTGTTCGACGAGCCGACCTCCGCGCTCGACCCGGAGCTGGTGGGAGACGTCCTCGCGGTCATGCGCATGCTCGCCCACGAGGGCATGACCATGATGGTCGTCACCCACGAGATGACCTTCGCCCGTGAGGTCGCCGACCGGGTCGTCTTCATGGACGGCGGAGTGGTCGTCGAGGACGGCACCCCCGGGCAGGTCATCGGCAACCCCCGCCACGAACGCACCCGCCACTTCCTCTCCCGCCTCCTCGACCCGGCGATGGCGGACGTCGAGGAGGAGACGTCCGACCAGGTCGGCGGCGGCGCCTGACCCAAGACGCCCCACCCGCGACGCCTGATCAGGCACCATGCCCGCCAGGCGCTCACGGTGCAAGGGCCCCTAAGGTGCACTGCATGAGCGATCACGCCGTGCTGCACGTGAAGGGCCGCGTTCTGGTGGGCCCCCAGGACGTCCGCGACGACCTGTGGGTGGTCGACGGACGGATCACCTACGACCGTCCCGTCGCCGCCCGCGACATCCGCACGGTGCAGGGCTGGGCGCTGCCCGGGCTGGTCGACGCCCACTGCCATGTGGGCCTCGGCGCGCACGGCCCGGTCGAGCGGGACGTCGCGGAGCGGCAGGCGCTCACCGACCGCGAGGCCGGCACCCTGCTGATCCGCGACGCGGGCTCGCCCTCCGACACCCGCTGGATCGACGACCGCCCGGACCTTCCCAAGATCATCCGGGCCGGCCGGCACATCGCCCGCACCCGCCGCTACCTCCGCGGCTACGCCTGGGAGATCGAACCGGAGGACCTGGTCGCCCACGTCGCCCGGGAGGCCCGGCGCGGCGACGGCTGGGTGAAGCTGGTCGGCGACTGGATCGACCGCGAGGCCGGCGACCTGTCGGCGTGCTGGCCCCGCGCGGCCGTTCAGGCGGCGATCGAGGAGGCCCACCGCCTGGGCGCGCGGGTCACGGCCCACTGTTTCGCCGAGGACTCCCTCCAGGACCTGGTCGAGGCGGGCATCGACTGCGTCGAACACGCCACGGGCCTGACGGACGAGCTCGTCCCCCTGTTCGCGGCCCACCGGGTGGCGATCGTCCCGACCCTGGTCAACATCGCCACCTTTCCGAAACTGGCCGACGGCGGCGAGTCGAGGTTCCCCCGGTGGTCGGCCCACATGCGCCGCCTCCACGAGCGCCGCTACGACACCGTCCGCAACGCCTACGACGCCGGCATCGCCGTCTACGTCGGTACCGACGCGGGCGGCTCGCTGCCCCACGGCCTGGTGGCGGAGGAGGTCGCCGAACTGGTGACGGCCGGCATCCCCCCGGTGGACGCCCTGTCGGCGACGACCTGGAACGCCCGTGCCTGGCTCGGCCGCCCCGGCCTGGACGAGGGCGCACCGGCCGACCTGGTGGTGTACGACCAGGACCCCCGCCAGGACGTGCGCGTCCTGGCGTCCCCGCGGCGGGTGGTCGTCGAAGGGCGGGTCGTCGGCTGAGACCGGCGTCCCGCGGCCGCACGCACGGCACCGGACCGGCCTCGAAGCTACCCCCCTACGCCCAGGGGGCGGGCGCTGGCCGCTCGGGTCGTGCGGGCGGGTCGGCGGGTGCTCGCGGGGAGACCGGTGGGTGACCGGGAGGGGACGCGGGTGCTCAGGATGCCCGGTGGGCGGACGTCGTCAGCGTGATCGAGCGGTCCAGCGCCTGCAGGAAACCGTTCACCGTCGCCCGGTCCCGCACCGCGAGGCGCAGCCACTCCTCGTCCAGTCCCGGGAAGGTGTCCCCCCGGCGGACCGCGAAACCCAGGTCCCGCAGACGACGGCGGACGGCCGCCGCCCGGGGCAGCCGTACCAGGACGAACGGCCCCTCCGCCGGCTCGACCACCCGCAGCCCGTCGGAGGCGAACTCACCCAGCCCCGCCACGAGATGGGCCCGGTCGGCGGCGACCCGCCGGGCCGCTTCGTCCGCCTCCGCGAGCGCCCGGGCGGACACGCAGGCCTCCGCCGCGGCCAGCGCCGGCGTGGACACCGGCCACAGCGGCTGGGCCCGCTCCAGCGCGGCCACGGTCTCCGGGTCGGCTAGCACGTAGCCGATGCGCAGGCCCGCCAGGCCCCACGTCTTCGTCAGGCTGCGCAGCACGACCAGACCGGGCATGTCCGTACGGCCCGCCAGGGCCTCGCGCTCACCGGGCACCGCGTCCATGAACGCCTCGTCGACCACCAGCGTCCGCCCCGGTCGGGCGAGTCGCGCGAGCGTCTCCGCGGGGTGCAGCACCGACGTGGGGTTCGTCGGGTTGCCGACCACCACCAGGTCGGCGTCGTCCGGGACGGCCGCCGGATCCAGCCGGAAGCCGTCCTGAGCCCGCAGCAGCACCCGGTCGACCCGGTGCCCGGCGTCCCGCAGCGCCGACTCCGGCTCGGTGAACTGCGGATGCACCACCACCGGCCGGCGGACCCGCAGGGCGCGCGCCAGCAGCACGAACGCCTCCGCCGCGCCCGCCGTCAGCAGCACCCGCTCCACCGGCAGCCCGTGCCGCGCCGCCACCGCCGCCCGCGCGGCCCGCCCGTCCGGGTAGGCCGCCAGGCCGGTCAGCGACGCGGCGACGCAGTCACGCAGCCAGTCCGGGGGAGTGTCCGCGCGGACGTTGACCGCGAGGTCGACGAGCGCCGAGCCGTCGTCCCGCACCTCCGCGTCCCCGTGGTGGCGCAGATCGTGCCCCTCAGTGAGCATGCGCGTGTCCGCCATGGTGGTGGTGTCCGTGGCCGTGCCCGTGGTGGTGGCCGTCGTCGTCGGGGTGGAAGTGCGGCTGCTGCGGCAGGCCCACCTTGTCCTCGAAGCCCGGCAGCGCGATGCGGTACACGCACGAGTCGCAGTTCATCCGCAGATCGCCCCGGACGGCCTCCTCGTACCGCTCCAGCACCAGGTCCAGCAGTTCCGGCTCGGGCCCGATGACGTCCGCCGACCGCACCTCCACCTCCGGGTGCGCCGCGGCCCAGCCCTCGGTCTGCTGCCGCACCCGGTCCGGCAGGATCCCGGTGAACAGGAAGTACGGCAGGACGACGATCCGCCGCGCACCCAGCTTCGCGCACCGGTCCAGACCGCTCGGCACGTCCGGCGCCGCCAGCGACACGAACGCCGTCTCCACGCCCCCGTAGCCGCGCCCCTCCCACAGCAGCCGCGCCGCCTTGTGCACCTCGGCGTTGGCGTCCGGGTCGGTCGAGCCGCGCCCGACGAGCAGCACCGTCACATCCGCCCGGTCCTCGGGGGCACGCCCGGGCTCGGCGCCGAGCGCCTCCTCCAGACGCCGCTCCAGCACACTCAGCAGCGCCGGGTGCGGGCCCAGCGGACGGCCGTAGGAGTAGGAGATCCCCGGGTGCCGTTCCTTCTCCCGGGCCAGCGCCGCCGGGATGTCGCCCTTGGCGTGCCCGGCGGACACCAGCATCAGCGGCACGGCGGCGAACCGCCGCACCCCCTTCTCCACCAGCTCGGTGACGGCCTCGCCCAGCGGCGGCGGGGACAGCTCGATGAAGCCGCCCGCGACGGGCAGTTCGGGGCGGCGGCGCCCCAGCTCGCGGACGAAGTCGCGGAACGCCTCGGCTCCGGCATCGTCCCGGGTGCCGTGGCCGGCGATGAGCAGGGCGGGCGGCGGGGTGGTCACTGTTTCTCCTCGGACTGGGAAAGGGGGTGGTAGAGCAGGGCGTTCAGCGCGGCGGCGGCGACCGCCGACCCGCCCTTCTCGGACACGTTGCTCACGGCGGGCAGACCGCTCTCGCGCAACGCGGCCTTCGACTCGGCCGCTCCGACGAAACCGACGGGCAGCCCGATGACGAGCGCGGGAGCGGCGTCCAGCGTCATCAGCTCCTCCAGGGCGGTCGGGGCGCAGCCGATCACCCACAGGGCGCCGGGCCCGACCTGCTCATGGGCGAGCCGGACGGCGTGCGCCGAGCGGGTCAGCCCCGGAGCGGACACGGCGTCCTTCAGACGGCAGACGGTCTCCCGGCGCGTGATGCCGGCGGCGACCATCTCCACGTCCACGACGACCGGCGCCCCGGCGTGCAGCGCGGCGTGCGCCTTCTCCAGGTCGCCCTCGTCCATGACGAGATCGCCCGCGTACTCCAGGTCGGCGGCGGAGTGGATGACCCGCTCCACCACCGCCCGGGTCAGCGGCGGGAAGTGCGAGGTGTCCAGACGGGCGCGCAGCCGCCGGAAGGACTCCTCCTCGATGGGGTGGACCACACGGTTCACTTCGGTTCCTCCTGCCAGCGGTAGCCGCGCGGCGTCACCATGCGGCCGGCGATGTTCCGGGTCGCGGTGTTGCCCACGGTCACGACGGTCATCATGTCGACCGTCGCCGGGTCGAGGGCGGCGAGCGTCGTCACCCTGCTCGTCCCGTCCGGCCGTGAGGCGTTGCGCACGACCCCCACCGGCGTCGTCGGCGCCCGGTGCTCGGCCAGGATCGCGAGCGCCTTCGGCAACTGCCAGTCACGGCCCCGGCTGCGCGGGTTGTAGAAGGTCACGACGATGTCCGCCTCGGCCGCCGCCCGCACCCGCCGCTCGATGACCTCCCACGGCGTGTGCAGGTCGGACAGGCTGATCGACACGTGGTCGTGGCCCAGCGGCGCGCCCAGCAGCGCGGCGGCGGCCAGCGCCGCGGTCACCCCCGGCACCCCCACCACGTCGATGTCGTCGGACGCCTCGGCGAGGGCGGGCGAGGCCATGGCGTACACGCCCGCGTCCCCGCTGCCGATCAGCGCCACCGCCCGCCCCTGCCGGGCCTCCGCCACGGCCGTCCGCGCCCGCTCCTCCTCCGCCCCGAGCCCGGACTCCAGGATCCGGGTGCCGGGCCGCAGCAGATCGCGGACCTGGTCGACGTACTGGTCGAGCCCGACGAGCACCGAGGCCCGCTCCAGCTCCGCCCTCGCCCGCGGCGTCAGCAGGTCCCGTGCGCCCGGCCCGAGCCCCACCACCGCGAGCCGCCCGCGTCCGGGACGCCGTACGACCGCGCAGGTCGCCATCGCGGGCAGCCCGTCGGCGCGCCGCGACTTGCGCTTGGGGACGAGGAGTTCGCCCCCGCCCAGCAGCGCCGCGGCCTCCGCGACGGAGGGGGTGCCGACGGCGGCGAGCGGCGCGTCGGACGGGTGGGGCACCTCGACCGAGGCCAACGCCTCGGCGGTGTACGTCACCAGCGGCACGCCGAGCCGCCGGGCGGCCCCCACGATGCCCGGCTCGTCCGCCTTGGCGTCCACGGTGGCGAGTTCGGCGACGCTGCGCGCGGACAGGCCCGCGTCGCGCAGCGCGTCCTCGACCAGCCCGAGCACCTCCTCCACCGGGGCGCCCCTGGACGCGCCGACCCCCACCACGAGCGTCGGCGGGCGCAGCAGCACCTCCCGGGGGCCGGGCGCGACCGCCCGGTCCGTCACCCGGACGGTGTGCGCTCCGCGCTCCGCGAACGGCACCGGCGGCAGCGGCCAGGCCACCTCCGCCTCCAGCGCGACCGGCTCCCCGTCCAGCAGCGCCCGCGTCACCCCGGCGACGTCGCCCTCGACGGGCAGCCCGAGGGTGTCCAGACCGCGTATCCCGACGGCGTCGGTGGCCGTGGTCACGACGGGCTCGGCACCGAGCAGACCGCCGACCTCCCGGGCCAGCGCGTTCGCCCCGCCGCCGTGCCCCCCGACCAGCGGGACCGCGAACCGCCCGGCCTCGTCGACGCACACGACCCCCGGATCGGACGCCTTGTCCGTCAGCAGCGGCGCGAGCAGCCGTACGACGGCTCCCGTCGCCAGGAAGCACACGAGCTGCTCGCACTCCGCGAACGCCCGCCGGACGGCGTCCCCCACCGGGCCGTCGTACACGCGTGTGCGGTCCGGCCACGCCGCGGCCAGCCGGTCGCGCGCCGCCGCCCCCGCCGCGGTGGCGGAAATGAGGCCGATCACTGGATGACTCCTTCTTCTCGGTCGAGCGAGGTCCTCGAACGCGGTGTGGAACGGGTGGTCGAAGGGGTTCCCGACGTTCTCGAACCCCACAGCAGGAACACGGGATTGGTGGCCGCGAGACGCGTCACGTCCCCCGGCAGCGGCGCGAGCCGCGACGACTGCAACAGCACGCCGTCGGAGTCGAACCCGGCACCGGTGAGCGCGGCCCGCGCGGCCGGCACCCGGTCCAGCGCCGCCATGGCGACCACGACGGTGCGCCGCGCCCGCCGCGCGCACGCCGCGACGATCTCGGGCAGCTCGCGCCCGCCGCCGCCGACGAACACGGCGTCGGGATCGTCGAGCCCGGCCAGCGCCTCCGGCGCCGTCCCGTGCACCACGTGCACGTCGACGCCGTGCGCGGCCGCGTTGGCCCGGATCCGACCGACCCCGTCCCCGGCCTTCTCCACGGCACTGACGGCCGCCCCCAGCCGGGCGCACTCCACGGCCACGGACCCCGACCCGGACCCCACGTCCCAGACCAGGTCGCCGATGCGCGGACCCAGCCGGGCCAGCGCCAGCGCCCGCACCTCGAACTTGGTGATCATCGAGTCGCGGTGGGCGAAGTCGCCCTCGTCCAGCGCCCATCCGGCCGCCCCGCGGGACGGCCCCGCGAGGGTCCGCGCCGGGCCCGGCGCCCGCGTCGCGTCCAGGCACAGCACCACGCTCACCGCCGTGCCCCAGTCGCGCGCCGCCGCCTCGGCGGGCGTCACCCGTTCGACGCGCTCGCGCGCCGGGTCGCCCAGCGCGGACGCCACGACGAGGACCCGCCCGGGGGCGGTCCGGGCGAGCGCGGCGCCCAGTTCGGCGGGCCCGGCACCCGGGCCGGTCAGCACGGCGACCTTCGGATGCGCCCGGCACACCTGGACGGCGGTCCGCGGATCCCGCCCGTGGGCGCTGACCACCACGGCGTCGTCCCAGGTCAGCCCGAGCCGGGCGAAGGCGGTGGCGACGGAGGAGACACCGGGCCGCACGTCGAGCCGGTGCGCGCCGAACCGTTCGGCCAGCGCCCGCACGATCCCGAAGAACCCGGGGTCGCCCGAGGCCAGCACGACGACCGAGCGGTCCTCGCCGACGTACTCCTCCACCCGGTCCAGGGCGGGCGCCAGCGGACCGAGCACGATCCGCTCGACCCCCTCGGCGAGCCCTGCGGCCGCCAGGTGCCGCCGTCCGCCGACGACCAGCTCCGCACCGGCGAGGACGTCCTCGGGGAGCGGTGCTCCCGTCCCCGTCCCCACGACGGTGATCGGACCGCTCACGTACTCGCCCCCCGCTCGCGCAGTGCCCTGCGGGCGGCCGGGTCGGCCTTGCGGTAACCGTGGAAGTGACCGGGGTGGTACAGGTGCGAGCGGGTGCCGTGCGCGTCGAGGGCGGGGCCGATGAGGAAGAGCGTGTGCTTCCAGAGCTTGTGCTCCTTGACCGTCTCCTCCAGCGTGCCGATCGTGCAGCGCACCACCAGTTCCTCGGGCCAGGTCGCCTGGTAGGCGATCACGACCGGCGTGGCCGTCGGGTAGCCGCCCTCCAGCAGCTCCCGCACCAGCTGTCCGCTGCGCGCGGCCGACAGGAAGACCGCCATCGTCGTGCCGTGCCGGGCGAACTCCCGCACCTCCTCCCCGGGCGGCATGGGCGTCTTGCCTCCGCCGAGCCGGGTCAGGATCACCGACTGCGCCACCTCGGGGATCGTCAGCTCGCGCTGCGCGAGCGCGGCGACGGCCGAGAAGGAGGACACCCCCGGCACGACCTCGGTCGCGATGCCGATCCCTGCGCACCGGTCGAGCTGCTCCTGCGTCCCGCCCCACAGGGCCGGGTCCCCGGAGTGGATCCGGGCGACGCGCAGCCCCTCGTCACGGGCCCGCTCGTACACGGCGACGACGTCCTCCAGGGACATGGCCGCCGAGTCGAGGACCTCCGCGTCCGCCCGCGCGTGCTCGAGGACCTCCGCCTGCACCAGGCTCGCCGCCCAGATCACCACGTCGGCCTCGGCGATGGCCCGCGCCGCACGGAACGTCAACAGGTCGGCGGCACCGGGTCCGGCACCGACGAAGGTCACCTTGCCGGTGGGGGCGTCGGCCATGGGTTCGGGTCCTTTCATGACGGGATGAGGGGGGAGGGCCGGACGGGGGTGACCGGTGCGGCCGGATCGGGGACGGGGGAAAGCGGAGCGGAGACGTGCGCCGTGCGGGCCTCGTCCGATACGAAGAAGCCATGGCGGTGATCGTCGCGCTCGGCGCGTTCCTGATGACGTTGGCCGGCGGCTGGACGGCGCACCGCGTGACCGACCGCCGTCACCTGGTGCTCGGCCTGGCCGGCGGCCTGATGCTGGGCGTGGTCGGCCTGGACCTGCTGCCGGAGGCGCTGGAGGCGGCCGGCACGGAGTTCTTCGGCGTCCCGGCGGCACTGCTGCTGTTCGTGGCGGGCTTCCTGGCGGCCCATCTGGTGGAACGTCTGCTGGCCCACCTCCCCCACTCCCGACCGGGCTCGAGCGGGGGGACCCCCACGGCCGTGCACGGCGCCGGGCAACACGACGGCCGCACCCCCGAGGTGGGGCTGACGGCGGCCGCCGCGATGGTCGGTCACAGCGCCATGGACGGGGTGGCGATCGGTGCGGCCTTCCAGGTCGGCGGCGGCATGGGCACCGCCGTCGCGCTGGCCGTCGTCGCCCATGACTTCGCGGACGGCTTCAACACGTACACGCTCACCCGCCTGTACGGCAACGCCCGCCGCAGGGCGGTGGCCATGCTGGTCGCGGACGCGGCCGCACCGGTGGTCGGCGCGGCGTCCACGGCGTTCGTGTCCCTGCCCGAGCACCTGCTCGGCGCCTACCTCGGCCTGTTCGGCGGCGCGCTGCTGTACCTGGCGGCGGCCGAGATCCTCCCCGAGGCCCACCACGACCACCCCGCCCGCTCGACCGTGCTGTGCACGATCTCGGGCGTGGCCTTCGTCTGGCTGGTGGTCGGCCTGTCGCAGTGACGCGGACGGTCTCACAGCTTGCCGCCCCGCCCGCCCTCGCGCCGCGCGGGCGCGATGAGCGTGGAGAGGTAGGGGAGGGGCGCGCCGTCCAGCTCCGCGGCGCCGTGGACGGACTCCTCGGGCAGACCGAGCGCCGACCCCCACACCGCGTCGGCGATCCGCCCGGTCTCCCGCAGCGCCTCGGCGACCTCGGCGGCCTGCCGGCCGAACTTGTAGGCGACGACCGTGCCCGGCCCGGCGAGCGCGTCCTTCAGCACGGCGGAACCGGCGGTCACCGGCACCAGGGTCAACGGCTCGGTGCCCTCGGTCAGCACGGCCCCCGAGCGTGCCGCGAGGTCCTGCATGGCGGTGATCCCCGGCACGGTCTCCACGACCGTGCCCGGCACCAGCTCCGCGATCGTCTGCGCGAGATACGTGAACGTCGAGTACACGTTGGGGTCCCCGATGGTCGCGAAGGCGACCCGGGCGTGCCGGCCGAGCAGCTCGGCGACCCGCGTCCCGGCGGCGTCCCAGGCGGCCTCGCGCCGCGCCCGGTCACTGCGCTCGTTCAGCGCGAACACGACCCGGACGACCTTCTCCACGGGCACGTAGTGCAGCACCGTCGCCTCGGCGCGCCCCCGCTCGCCGGTGTCCATGACGGGGACGACGACGACATCGGCGGCGCGCAGCGCGTTGACGCCCTTCACGGTCACCAGCTCCGGATCCCCCGGCCCGACCCCGACCCCGACCAGCCTGCTGCTCATGACGTCCGGCACCTCTCCACGAACCGACGGGCCGCACCGGGCTCGGCCGCCCAGTGCGTGTGCAGATAACTCGCGTGCACACCGCGCTGTACAAATCCTTCGACGCGCCGCCGCGGGGCGCGCACGCCCCAGGCGGGGGCCGCCCCCGCCCCCGGTTCCACGACGGTCCGGTGGAACTCGTGCCCCCGCATCCGCGTCCCCGCGGCGGCCAGCACACTGTCGCTCACGGCCACCGCGTCGCGGTAGCCGAGCGTCAGCCGTTCCGTCATCCGCGCGGTGGCGTCCAGCACCCCGCACATCGGCAGTCCGTCGAGCTCACGGCAGAGGTAGAGCAGCCCGGCGCACTCGGCGGCGACCGGCGCCCCGCTCGACGCGAGCTCGGCGACGGCCTTGCGGAGGAGTTCGTTGGCGGCGAGCTCGCGGGCGTACACCTCGGGGAAGCCGCCGCCGATCACCAACCCCCTCGTACCGTCGGGCAGCTGCTCGTCCCGCAGGGGATCGAAGGGGACGACCTCGGCGCCGGCGGCGGTGAGCAGCTCCGTGTGCTCGGCGTAGGAGAAGGTGAACGCCTCGCCCCCGGCGACGGCGACGCGCGGCGCGCACGTCCCGTCCGACCGGGCCGGGCGGTCGTGGGCGGGCGAGGCCACGGCCTCGGCCGGATCCCAGGCCGCAACCGACAGTTCACCCGCGCCGCGCGCCAGCCCGAGCAGCCCTTCGAGGTCGCACCCGGCGGCGACCTGCGCCGCCATGGCCGCCACGGCCTCCACCGCGGCCTCCCGCCGCTCGGCGACCGGCACCAGCCCCAGGTGCCGCGACGGCGTGTCCACCCGGGCCACCCGCCGCAACACCCCGAACACCGGCACCCCGGACGACTCCAGCGCCTCCCGCAGCAGCTCCTCGTGCCGGTCCGACGCCACCTTGTTCAGGATCACGCCCGCGACCCGCACCTGCGGATCCCAGGAGGCGAAGCCGTGCACCAGCGCCGCCACCGACCGCGACTGCGACGACGCGTCCACGACCAGGACCACCGGCGCCCGCAGCAGCTTGGCGACCTGGGCGGTGGACGCCAGTTCGCCCTCCCCGGCGGCCCCGTCGTACAGCCCCATCACTCCCTCGACGACGGCGATGTCGCACCCCCGTGACCCGTGCCGGAACAGCGGGGCGACCAGCTCCGGCCCGCACAGGTACGCGTCCAGGTTCCGCCCCGCGCGCCCGGTCGCGAGCGCGTGGTACCCGGGGTCGATGTAGTCCGGCCCGACCTTGTGCGGGGACACGGTGAGCCCCCGCGCGGCGAACGCGGCCATCAACCCCGTGGCGACGGTCGTCTTGCCGCTGCCGGACGACGGCGCGGCGACGACCAGCCGGGGGACGGAAGCACTCACCACTCGATGCCCCTCTGCCCCTTCTGGCCGGTGTCCATCGGGTGCTTGACCTTGGACATGTCGGTCACCAGGTCGGCGAGGTCCACCAGCTTCCCGGGCGCGTTGCGCCCGGTGATCACCACGTGCTGGGTCCCCGGCCGGTGCCGCAGCACGTCCACCACCTCGTCGGTGTCGACCCAGCCCCAGTGCATCGGGTACGCGAACTCGTCGAGGACGTACAGCCGGTACGTCTCGGCGGCGAGGTCCCGCTTGACCTGCTCCCAGCCCTCGCGGGCCTTCTCCTCGTTGTCCAGCTGGGCGTCACGCTGGACCCACGACCAGCCCTCGCCCATCTTGTGCCAGTCGACGGTGCCGCCCTGCCCCGAGGCGCCGAGCACCCGGAGGGCGTTCTCCTCGCCGACCTTCCACTTCGCCGACTTGACGAACTGGAACACCCCGATCGGCCACCCCTGGTTCCAGGCGCGCAGCGCGAGCCCGAACGCGGCCGTCGACTTGCCCTTCCCGATCCCGGTGTGCACGACCACCAGGTGCCGGTTGCGCCGCTGACGTGTCGTCAGCCCGTCGTCCGGCACCACACTCGGCTGTCCCTGCGGCATTACGCGGCCCTCCTCGAAGTCCCCTGAACATCTCGCACCAGCCCGGCGATGGAGTCCGCGCGCAGCTCGTCCAACGTCACCGCCGCCCCGCCCAGCTCACCCGCGAGCTTCCCGGCCAGCCCCAGCCGCACCGGCCCCGACTCGCAGTCGACCACCACGGACGCGACCCCGTCGGCGGCGAACAGCCGGGCCGCGCGCCCGGCGAGGGCGACCGGCTCGGGCCCGCCCGTGGCCCGCCCGTCCGTCACGACCACCACGAGCGCCCGCCGGGCCGGATCCCGCAGCCGCTCCACCCGCAGCACGTCGTGCGCCCTGAGCAGCCCGGCGGCCAGCGGCGTCCGCCCACCGGTGGGCAGCGACTCCAGCCGGACGGCCGCGGCGTCGACCGACGACGTCGGCGGCAACGCCACCTCCGCGCCCGCCCCCCGGAACGTCACCAGCCCCACCTTGTCCCGTCGCTGGTAGGCGTCCAGCAACAGCGACAGCACGGCACCCTTCACGGCGCTCATCCGCTGCCGTGCCGCCATGGAGCCGGAGGCGTCGACCACGAACAGCACGAGGTTGCCCTCACGCCCCTCCCGGGTCGCCTGCCGCAGATCGTCCCGCCGCACCACGAGCCCCGGGCCCGACCGCCCGCGCGCCCGCTGGTGCGGCGCGGCGGCCTGCACGGTCGCCGCCAGATGCAGCTTGGTCAGCGCCCCCCGGGGCCGGCGCGCGCCCGTGGTCCTGCCGTGCTCGGTCCGCGCCCGCGACCGCCGCCCGGCGGCACCCTCGCCGATCCCGGGCACGCTCAGCACCTTGGTGCGGAACGGATCCGACGAGCGAGCCGGAGCCTGTTCCCGGGAATCCGGGGCCGGGGACGTCCGGGGCTCCCCGTCCTCACCGGCCTCCGGTGTCGCGCCCGTGTCACCGCCCTGCGGCCCCTCGTCGGGCGACGGCCGACCGCCGCCGCCCCCGCCGGGTCCGTCGGGATCGGGGTCGCCGTCGTCGTCCCCGGAGAACTCCTCCAGGGTCTCGTCGAGCTTGTCCTCGTCCAGCCCCGGCGCGTCGAAGGGGTTGCGCCGGCGTCGGTGCGGCAGCGCCAGCAGAGCGGCCTGCCGCACGTCCTCGGCCAGCACGTCGGTGCGCCCGGCCCAGGCGGCCAGCGCCGTCGCCGTGCGCGCCATCACGATGTCGGCCCGCATGCCGTCCACCTCGAACGCCGCGCAGGTCGCCGCGATCTGCCGCAGCGCCCCGTCGCCCAGCCGCACCGACGGCAGCAGCCGGCGCGCCGCGACGATGCGCCGCCGCACCGCGGCCTCCTCGTCCGCCCACCGCGCGGCGAAGCCGGCCGGATCGTCGTCGTGGGCGAGCCGCCGCCGCACCACCTCCACCCGCTGGTCGGGCTCCCGCGAGGCGGCCACCTCGACGGTCAGCCCGAACCGGTCCAGCAACTGCGGCCGCAGCTCGCCCTCCTCGGGGTTCATGGTCCCGACGAGCAGGAAACGCGCGGCGTGCCGCACCGACACACCCTCGCGCTCCACGTACGACGCGCCCATCGCCGCCGCGTCCAGCAGCAGGTCGACGAGGTGGTCGTGCAGGAGGTTGACCTCGTCGACGTAGAGGATCCCGCGGTGCGCGTCGGCGAGCAGGCCCGGTTCGAAGGCCTTCACGCCCTCGGCGAGCGCCCGCTCGATGTCGAGGGCGCCGACGAGCCGGTCCTCGGAGGCGCCGACGGGCAGCTCGACCATCCGGGCCGGCCGCGTCACACCGTCGGTCGTCTCGTGCGGCCCGTCCGGACACCCCGCGTCGGGCGCCGCGGGATCGCACGAGAACCGGCACCCCGGCACCACGTCGACCTCGGGCAGCAGCGCCGACAGGGCGCGCACGGCGGTGCTCTTCGCGGTGCCCTTCTCGCCCCGCACCAGCACCCCGCCGACCGCCGGCGACACCGCGTTCAGCAGCAGCGCGAGCCGCAGATCGTCCTGGCCGACCACGGCCGTGAAAGGAAAGGGGGTCGTCACTGTTCGTCGCCCTCCAGATCGCCTTCGAGCTCCAGGTAGGTGGCACGCAGCCGCTCGAGCGTGTCGGCGTCCGGCTCCGCCCACAGCCCGCGGTCCGCCGCCTCCAGCAGCCGCTCGGTGATGCCCCGCAGCGCCCACGGGTTGGACGTCTTCATGAACTCCCGGTTCTCCGGGTCGAAGACGTACTCGGCGCTGAGCTTCTCGTACATCCAGTCGTCGACCACACCGGCCGTGGCGTCGTACCCGAAGAGGTAGTCGACGGTCGCGGCCATCTCGAAGGCGCCCTTGTAGCCGTGCCGCCGCATGGCCGCCATCCAGCGGGGGTTGACCACCCGCGCGCGGAACACGCGGTGCGTCTCCTCGCCCAGCGTCCTGGTCCGCACCTGGTCCGGGACGGCCGAGTCGCCCACGTATGCCTCGGGGTTGGCGCCCGTCAGGTGCCGCACCATGGCGACCATGCCGCCGTGGTACTGGAAGTAGTCGTCGGCGTCGACGAGGTCGTGCTCGCGGGTGTCGACGTTCTTCGCCGCGACGGCGATCCGCTTGAACGCCGTCTCCATGTCCCCGCGCGCCGCCCGCCCGTCGAGCCCGCGCCCGTAGGCGTATCCGCCCCACACCGCGTACACCTCGGCGAGGTCCGCGTCCGAGCGCCAGTTCCGCGCGTCGATCAGCGGCAGCAGTCCCGCCCCGTACGCGCCCGGCTTCGAGCCGAAGACCCGGGCGGTCGCCCGGCGGCGGTCGCCGTGGCCGGCGGTGTCCTCGTCCACGTGGGCCCGCACGAAGTTGGACTCGGCGGGCTCGTCCAGCTCGGCCACCGCCCGCACCGCGTCGTCGATCAGCCCCACGACGTGCGGGAACGCGTCGCGGAAGAAGCCGGAGATACGGACCGTGACGTCGATGCGCGGCCGGCCCAGCTCCTCGGGGGGCACGATCTCGAAACCGGTCACCCGGCGGGAGGCGTCGTCCCAGACCGGACGGCAGCCCAGCAGTGCGAGGATCTCGGCGATGTCGTCGCCCTGCGTGCGCATCGCGGACGTGCCCCACACCGTCAGACCGACGGACCTCGGGTACTCGCCGGTGTCCTGGAGGTAGCGCTCCACCAGCGAGTCGGCGAGCGACTGCCCGACCTCCCAGCTCAGCCGGGACGGAATGGCCTTGGGGTCGACGGAGTAGAAGTTCCGGCCGGTCGGCAGCACGTTGACCAGTCCGCGCGTCGGCGAACCCGACGGACCCGCCGGGACGTACCCGCCCGCGAGGGCCTTCAGGATGTGCCCGACCTCGTCGGTGGTCCGCTCCAGCCGCGGCACCACCTCGGTGCAGGCGAACTCCAGCACGGCGACGGCGTCGGGCAGGTCCCCGCCCAGCACCTCGCGCACCAGCGGCGCGACCTCCGTCACCGCCCAGCCCCGCGCCTCCATGCCCTCCGCGAACCGCCGGCACAGCTGCTCCAGCAGGTCGACCGCGTCGGCGGCCGTGCGGGAGGGACCCTCCACCAGGTCGCTCAGCTCCACCGGCACCTTCAGCGGCGCCCCCGGCTCGGCGAGCAGCTCCTTCTCCACCAGCCCGAAGTGCGCGGCGAGCGCGGCCCGCAGCCCCGGCAGCGCGTTCGCCTGCCCGCCCCACACCTGCGAGGCGCGCAACACGGCCAGCACCAGGTTCACCCGCGCCTCGCCGACCGGCCCGCCGCCCAGGATGTGCAGACCGTCGCGGATCTGCACGTCCTTGATCTCGCACAGGTAGCCGTCGATGTGCATGACGAACTCGTCGAAGTCGTCGTCCTGCGGCTGCTCGTCCACATGCAGGTCGTGGTGGAGCTCGGCCGCCTTGACCAGCGTCCAGATCTGCGCGCGGACCGCCGGCGCCTTCGCCGGGTCCAGGTCGGAGACGAGCGCGTACTCGTCGAGGAGCTGCTCCAGCTTGGCGAGGTCGCCGTAGGTGTCGGCGCGCGCCATCGGCGGCACCAGGTGGTCGACGACCGTGGCGTGCCCGCGCCGCTTGGCCTGGGTGCCCTCGCCGGGGTCGTTGACGATGAACGGGTAGACGAGCGGCAGGTCGCCGAGCACGGCGTCCGGCGCGCACCCGCGGCCCAGGCCCAGCCCCTTGCCCGGCAGCCACTCCATCGTGCCGTGCTTGCCCATGTGCACGATCGCGTCGGCGCCGAAACTGTTCTCCAGCCACCGGTAGGCCGCCAGGTAGTGGTGCGACGGCGGCATGTCGGGGTCGTGGTAGATCGCGATCGGGTTCTCGCCGAAACCGCGCGGCGGCTGGATCATGACGACGACGTTCCCGAACCGCAGCGACGCGAGCACGATGTCGTCGCCGTCGACGTAGAGGCTGCCGGGCGGCTCGCCCCACGCCTCGGTCATCGCGTCCCTCAGCTCCGGGTCGAGGGTGTCGAACCACGCCCGGTAGTCGGCGAGCGGCACGCGCGCGGGTGCCGCCGCCAGCTGCTCCTCCGTCAGCCACTCCACGTCGTGCCCGCCGGCCGCGATCAGCCGGTGGATCAGCTCGTCGCCGCCGGCAGGGTATTCGGTGAGGGAGTACCCCGCCTCCCGCAGCGCGTCCAGCACCCGGACCGCCGACGCGGGCGTGTCCAGCCCCACCGCGTTGCCGACCCGCGAGTGCTTGGTCGGGTAGGCGGTGAACACGAGCGCGACCTTCTTGTCCGCGTTCGCCTTGTGCCTGAGCCGGGCGTGCCGTACGGCGATCCCGGCGACGCGTCCGGCCCGCTCGGGGTCGGCGACGTACACGGGAACGTCGTCCGGGCCCTGCTCCTTGAAGGAGAAGGGAACCGTGATCAGCCGCCCGTCGAACTCGGGAATCGCGACCTGCATCGCCGCGTCCATGGGGGACAGCGCGGCGTCGGAGGCGTCCCACGCGGCCCGCGACGACGTCAGGCACAGCCCCTGCAGCACCGGTACGTCGAGGTCCGCGAGGGCCCCGATGTCCCAGGCCTCCTCGTCGCCGCCCGCCGAGGCCTGCGAGGCGTGCGTACCGCCGGCGGCGAGGACGGTGGCGACGAGGGTGTCGGTCCGCGCCAGCAGCTCGTACAGCCCGGCGTCCGCCCCGCGCAGCGAACCGCAGTACACCGGGAGGGCGTTGGCGCCCCGGGCCTCGATCGCGTCGCACAGGGTGTCCACGAAGGCGGTGTTGCCGCTCAGTTCGTGCGCCCGGTAGAAGAGCACACCGACCGTCGGCCTGCCCTCGACCCGCGTACGGGAGCCGTGCACCCCGTACTCGGGCATCTTCTGCGGTTCGAGGAAACCCTCACCGGTCAGCAGCACGGTGTCGGAGAGGAACCGCGCCAGCTCGGTCAGGTTGGCCGGACCGCCCTCGACGAGGTAGCGGAGCGCCTCCGCCACCACACCCGCGGGCACCGACGACTCGGCCATCAACTCCGCGTCCGGGACGCTCTCCCCGCCCAGCAGCACGGTGGGGATGCCGGAGGCCTTCAGCAGGGCGAGGCCGTCCTCCCAGGCCCGCCTGCCGCCGAGCAGCCGTACGACGGCGATGTCGGCGCCCGCGACGAGAGCGGGCAGCTCCTCGGCCACGTCGACGCGGGCCGGGTTGCCGATCCGGTAGGAGGCACCGGAGGCGGCCCGGGCCGCCAGCAGATCGGTGTCGGCGGTCGACAACAACAACACTGTGCTCATGCGGGCGCTCCCGGTGGAATGAAAGGCAGTCCTTGTGGCGCGCCGGACTCGATGAGCCGCCACAGCGCGTCCGTGTCCGCGTGCTGTTCGATCAGGTCGCCGAGCCGGTCGAGCTGCTCCTCGCGCAGCACGGCGAAGGAGGTGTCGGGGGCCGGCACGAACCGGCGGCCCGAAGCGGCGGCCACCTCGCGCAGGAAGGCCCGCCGGAAGCCGTCCGACTCCAGCGAGCCGTGCCAGTGGGTGCCCCAGGTCTGCCCGACCCGGCAACCGTCCAGGCCGTGCCCCCGGTCGTCGGAGATGAACGCCTCCCCTCCGGCGACGGTGGCCACCCCGTGATGGATCTCGTACCCCTCGACGGGCTCGCCGAGGGCCATGCCGACGGGCCGGGTGAGCGTCTTCTCCCGGGCGAACCGCACCCGGACGGGCAGGACTCCGAGGCCGTCCACCTGGCCGAGGCGGCTCTCGACGTCGTCCTCGATGTGCTCGCCGAGCACCTGGTACCCGCCGCAGATGCCGAGGACGGGCCGCTGCTCGGCGGCCCTGCGCACGAGGGCGTCCGCCAGCCCCCGCTCCCGCAGCCACTCCAGCGCCCGCACGGTCCCCCGGGTGCCGGGGACGACCACCAGGTCGGCGTCCGCCAGTTCCTCCGGCCGGTCCACGAACCGCACGACGACACCGGGTTCGGCGGCCAGCGCGTCCACGTCGGTGAAGTTGGACATCAGCGGGATCGCGCACACGGCGACCCGCAGCACGTCCTCCCCGACCGGCGGCGCCACCGTCGACTCGCGCACGGTCCCGCGCAGCGACACGCGCAGGCCGTCCTCCTCGTCGATGCCGAGGCCGTGCCGGAACGGCAGCACCCCGTACGTCCGCCGCCCGGTGAGGCGGTGCAGCATGTCGAGCCCGGGTTCGAGCAGGCCGACGTCGCCGCGGAACTTGTTGACGAGGAACCCGGCGACCAGCTCCTGGTCCTCGGGCGAGAGCAGCGCGACGGTTCCGAAGAACGACGCGAAGACACCCCCGCGGTCGATGTCGCCGACGACGAGCACGGGCAGCCGCGCGCCCCGCGCGATGCCCATGTTCACGATGTCGGTCCGCCGCAGATTGATCTCGGCGGGGCTGCCGGCCCCCTCACAGATCACCGCGTCATACGTGCCCCGCAGTTCGGCGAGGCAGTCCAGCACCGTCCCCAGCAGTTCGCGCTGGCGTCCGCCGTGGTACCCGCGTGCGCTCAGCTCGCCGACGGGCTTGCCGAGCAGCACGACCTGACTGCTGCGCTCGCCCCCGGGCTTGAGGAGCACCGGGTTCATCAGCGCGGTCGGCTCGACCCGGCAGGCCTGTGCCTGCATGGCCTGCGCCCGCCCGATCTCGGCGCCCTCCCGCGTCACGAACGAGTTCAGCGACATGTTCTGCGCCTTGAACGGCGCGACCTTCACCCCCTGCCGCACCAGCCACCGGCAGATCCCGGCGGTGACGACGCTCTTGCCGGCGTCGGAGGTGGTGCCGGCCACGAGGAGACCCCCACCGGTCATCGCGTACGCCCCCTTGTCAGTAGCCGCCCGGCGACCGTCACGCCGAGCGCGAGCAGACCGACACGGCGGGAGAGCCGTGCGGCGCGTTCGATGTCGTGCGCGACGACGGGCCGCCCCGCCGCCCCGTTGAGCACCGGCCGGTGTTCGACCCGGCCGCCGTAGGAGAGCGTCCCGCCCAGCCGCACCCCGAGGGCGCCCGCGAAGGACGCCTCCACGGGACCGGCGTTGGGGCTGGGATGCCGGCGGGCATCGGCCCGCCACGCCCGCACGGCCCCCCGCGGATCGTCCCCGGCGACGGCCGCCAGGACGGCCGTCAGCCGCGCCCCCGGCCAGCCGGCGACGTCGTCGAGCCGGGCCGAGGCCCAGCCGTAGCGGCGATGGCGTGGCGACCGGTGCCCGACCATGGCGTCGAGGGTGTTCACGGCGCGGAAGCCGAGCAGCCCCGGCACCCCGGCGACGGCCCCCCACACCAGCGCCCCCACCACCGCGTCGGAGGTGTTCTCGGCGACGGACTCGACGACCGCGCGGGCGATCCCGTCGGCGTCCAGGGCCTGCGGGTCCCGCCCGCACAGGTGCGGCAGCCGGGCCCGCGCCGTCTCCACGTCGCCGGTCTCCAGCGCCCGTCCGATGGTCCGGGCCTCGCGCACCAGGGAACTCCCGCCGACGACGGCCCAGGTGGCGACTCCGGTCAGGGCGACGGAGGCGGTGGGGGAGGTACGCGCCGCGCGCGCGGCGACGGCACCCAGCGCGACGGCACCCCCGGCGCACACCGCGGTGTGCAGCGCGCCCCACCCCCGGTGGTCCCGCCACAGCACCCGTTCCACGGCGCCCGCGGCCCGCCCGAACGCGGCGACCGGATGCCCCCGGCGGGGATCGCCGAACAGCAGGTCGCCGAGGAGGCCGGCGGCGGCGCCGTACGCGAAGGCGCGATCGGCCCGCATCGGCTCAGCCGACCGCGGGGTGGCGGAGGGGAGTTGCGGCGCTTGACCTCGAACGGCAGCCGAGCATGGCGGTATGTCCTCACTCAGGGTGTCCACGCCCTGGTTCGACGAGACCGGCGGTGAGAGTTCCTGGCTCCCGGGGGGCAACCCCCGGTGACAGTGGCGGGACCGCGCCGGACTCGCACCGGCTTCCTCTCTTGCCGCCGTACATGGCCCCGGCAGTCCACCACGGCCCCGGAAGGGCCGTCAACTTGCCGTTGACCTGCGCGAGGAGAGTGTGCAGAACCCCACACGCGGGTGTAGGCCGGGCACGAAAAGGCGGGGTGGGGGACGGAGAACCGTCCCGCACCCCGCCCACGCAGGAGCGTCGTGCGTCAGGCGACGATCAGGGAGATCCCGTACGCCACCGCCGCCGCGCAGGCCGCGAAGCAGGCGTAGGCCGCGGTGACCGCGAGGGCCGCCGACTCGCCCTGGGCGGCGGCGCGCTCGCGGCGCGACAGGCCCGTGATGCCGAGGGTGAACAGGCCGACGAGGGCCACGGTGACCACGAGGCTGACGCCGAAGACGGAGCCGAGGGCAGCCCAGTCGATCTTCATGGTGATTCCTTCTTGAGCGGGTGCGGAACCGGGTGCGCGCAGTTCAGACGGTGGTGGTGGCGGCCGGCGGGGCCGGCTCGGCGGCCGTGGGGGCGGCGATCGTGGCCGTCAGGCCCGCCTCGGCCACCGGGCCCGCCGGGGGCGGCGTCACGGCGGCGATCGCCTGGGTCACCACGCCGGCCGGCTCGTCCGAGTCGTTGACGTTGGTGTGGTCGACGACCTCGCGACGGGAGATCTTCCAGATCGCGGCGCTGGAGCCGACGAGGAAGACCGCCACCAGGGCCGTGCCCCAGTCGCCGAAGCCGGTCACGTACTCGGCGAGCGCGCCCACCAGGGCCGCGGCCGGGAGGGTCAGACCCCAGGCGACGAACATCCGGGTGGCGGTGGACCAGCGGACGACACCGCCCTTGCGGCCCAGGCCCGCGCCCATCACCGCACCGGAGACCGAGTGGGTGGTGGAGAGGGAGAAGCCCAGGTGGGAGGAGGCCAGGATGACGGTGGCCGCGCTGGTCTGGGCGGCGAAGCCCTGCTGCGGCTGGAGGTCGGTCAGGCCCTTGCCCATGGTGCGGATGATGCGCCAGCCGCCGAGATAGGTGCCCAGCGCGATGGCGACGCCCGCGGAGAGGATGACCCACAGGGGCGGGTCGGAGTCGGGGGCGACGGCACCGCCGGCGACCAGGGCGAGGGTGATGATGCCCATCGTCTTCTGCGCGTCGTTGGTGCCGTGGGCCAGGGAGACCAGGCCGGCGGAGGCGATCTGGCCGGCGCGGTAGCCCTTCTCGGCGGCCTTGCCGTCGGCCTTCTTGCCGAGGGTGTACGTCAGCCGGCTCGCGAGCATCGCGGCGACGCCCGCGACCAGCGGTGCCGCGATCGCCGGGATCAGCACCTTGGTGACCAGCACGTCGCCGTGCACCGCGCCGACGCCCGCCGAGGCGATGGTGGCGCCGATCAGACCGCCCATGAGGGCGTGCGAGGAGCTGGAGGGGAGCCCGACCAGCCAGGTGAGCAGGTTCCAGAGGATCGCGCCGACCAGCGCCGCGAAGATGACCTCGGGACGGATACCGGTCTCGTCGACGAGACCCTTGGAGATCGTGTTGGCGACCTCCACGGAGAGGAAAGCACCCACAAGGTTGAGGACGGCGGACATGGCCACCGCGACCTTGGGCTTGAGTGCGCCGGTCGAAATGGTCGTGGCCATCGCGTTGGCGGTGTCGTGGAAACCGTTCGTGAAATCGAACGCGAGTGCGGTTACTACCACAATCGCGAGGATCAGCGAGAAGCTTTCCATTTACCCAGGCAATCGTTCGAGGTCGTTGGTCGGTTGACCGTAGGCAACCTGAGTGAACGGAAGGTGAACTGGGGCGGGCATCACGGTGTCCACAAATGGGGGCCAGCACTCCGCTCCGGCCCGGTGCCCGCACGGCGGCCGGACGCCGCACGGCCCCGGCCCCCCGACCGGCCAATTTCAGCCGCACGGAGTACCCCGCGAGAGACACTCGTCACCCGTCCGGGGCTTCCTCCTGGCAGGATCGCGGCATGGCTGAGCAGCGACGCGACGCGAGGGCGTCCCGGGGCGACGTCCGGGACGGCACACGGGGTGACGGAGAGCCGTGCGGCGGACACCTGCGCGAGGAGGAGGCAGGGGCCCGGGGCGGCCCGGTGGCCGGGGCTCGGGAAACCGCGGTGGCCGGGGTCCGGGAGGGGGAGGTGGCACGTGCCTGGGAGGCGCTCGTGGCGACCGCCCGCCGCACCGTCGCCGACGGACTGGTCGTCGGCACCTCGGGCAACGTCTCGGTCCGCGTCGGCGACACCGTGCTGGTCACCCCCTCGGGCGTGCCCTACGACCGGCTCACGCCGGACGACGTCACGGGTGTCGACCTCGACGGCCGGCAGGTGCTCGGCACCCTGGTCCCGACCAGCGAACTGCCGATGCACCTCGCCGTCTACCGGGCCACCGACGCAAGCGCCCTCGTCCACACCCACGCCGTGCACGCCACGGCGGTCTCCACCCTCGTCCCCGAACTGCCGTCCGTCCACTACATGACGAGCGCCCTCGGCGGCCCCGTCCGGGTCGCCCCCTACGCCACCTACGGCACCGAGGAACTGGCCCGGAACGTGCTCGACGCGCTCGACGGCCGCACCGGCTGCCTGCTGCGCAACCACGGCACGCTCACCTACGGCACCACCCTCGACCAGGCCTACGACCGCACGGCCCAGTTGGAGTGGATGTGCCGGCTGTGGCTGACCGCGTCGTCGCTACCCGGCCGCACGCCGACCCTGCTGACGGACGAGCAGGTGGCGGAGGCGGGGGAGCGGATGCGGGGGTACGGCCAGCGGCGGGACTGAGGCCACCCTCCGGTCCCGGGCTTACCCGGTCCCGGGCTTCTCCGTCGTGGACTTCTCCGTCCGCGGTTTCTCGGTCCGCGGTTTCTCGGTCCGGGGTTTCTCGGTCCGGGGCTTCTCCGTCCCGGGCTTCTCCGTCCCGGCTCCTCCGCCCGGGCTCCGCCCCGCGTCCGCAGGGTCCGCCGCGTCGCCCGCTCCGCCCCACCACTGGCCGCGCGGCGGGTCGGCCGGGACACTGGACGGGTGCGCACAGTCACAGCGACGGCCGCCGCCGTCACCGCAGCCCTGGCCGCCGGCGCCGCCAGTGTCGCCGTCGGCCGGTACGCCAGCGACGCCGCGCTCAAGGCGCCGCCCGGCCGGCCCCTGCCGACCGAACCCCGCCTCACGGTGCACGGCACGGCCGCCGGCCAGATCACCCTCACCCGTGATCTCGCCGCCCTGCGCCCGGGCACCTACGGCCTCTCCGGCACCGGCTCGCACGCCGTCGTCGGCCCCGTCCTGCCCACCGCCCCGCACACCGCCGACACCGTCGTACGCCGCCTGGAGCGCGTCACGCACGGCACCCTCGACCGCGGCGACGCGGTCTGGTTCACGCCGGCCCTGCACGTCGGCGACCCCGGCAGCGCGCTCGGCCTCGACCACTCGGCCGTCGACGTCCCCGGCGAGCTGGGCTCCCTGCCGGCCTGGCTCGTCCCCGGCGCCCGCCGCACCTGGGTGATCGCCGTGCACGGACTGGGCACCACCCGGGAACACGCCCTGAACCTCGTCGGCTTCCTGCACCGCCGCCGCTTCCCCGTGCTCGTCCCCGCCCACCGCGGCGATCTCGGCGCGCCCCGCCCGCCGGACGGCCTGAACCACCTCGGCGAGACCGAGTGGCGCGACCTGGACGCGGCGATGCGGTACGCCGTCGGCCACGGCGCCGAACGCCTCGTCCTGCTCGGCTGGTCCACCGGCGCCACCATGGCGCTGCGCGCCGCCGCCCACTCGGGGCTGCGGGACCTCGTCTCCGGACTGGTCCTGGACTCCCCGGTCCTCGACTGGCCGACGACACTGCGCGCCCTCGCCGCCGCGCGGCACACCCCGGGCGCGCTGCTGCCGCTGGCCGTCCGCGCCGCCCAGGGCCGCACCGGCCTGCACAGCGACCCCTTCGACGACCGGAGCCTGCGCGTACCGACTCTGGTCTTCCACGGTCCCGACGACACGGTGGCCCCGTGGTCCCCCACCCGCCGCCTTGCGACCCGACGCCCCGACCTGGTCTCCCTCCACACGGTCCGTCAGGCCCCCCACGCCGCCATGTGGAACGCCGACCCGGCCACCTACGAGGAGACGCTGCGGCGCTTCCTGACGCCGCTGATGTGAGCAACCGGGCGCCCGGCCGCGTCACCACGCGTCGGCGGCCTTCCCCGCGCCTCGAAGGCGCTTTGCCCCGCGCCTCGAAGGCGCTTCGCCCCGCGCCTCGAAGGCGCTTCGCCCCGCGCCTCGAAGGCGCTTCGCCCCGCGCCTCGAAGGCGCCTTGCCCCGCGCCCAGGGGCCCCGCCCCTGCGCCCGCCCCTGCCCCCGCCCCCGCGACAGGGCCCCCGCGCCCAGGGGCCCCGCCCCTGCGCTCGCCCCTGCCCCTGCCCCCGCGCCAGGGCCCCGCGCCCAGGGGCCCCGCCCCTGCGGCTGCGCCCGCCATGCGCCAGGGCCCCTGGCCCGGGGCCCGCGCCCAGCGGCGTCATCCCCGGAGTCGGCGCCCAGCGCCGGAGGCCGCGGCCGACCGCACCGCACCGCCGCGCGACTTCGTCCGGGTGAGTCCCGGCCCGTCACCCGACCCGGCCGGTCGCAGGGGAGCGGGGAAGAGTGGGGGCGGAGGTTCCGTTTAAGGATGTACCAGTGGCCTGAACGCTTCTGCTCGCCCCTCTCACGCACCCGTGCGTCGACCGGCCCCGGGGCCCGCCTTGGCATTCCGTTTGGGTTTTCGGACCGTCAACCGGAAGACTGCACCCGTGACGTCCCGTATCCCGCGCGACTCCAGGCTTCGACTCGTCCGCCCGCGACCCCTGGCCGCCGCCCCCTCAGCTGTGAACGAGCGGCGCCCGCGCCGCCCCGCGCCCCGCCCTCCCCACGGCACCCCGGCACCGGCGGAGCTGGCCAGAATGGCGCGCTCAGGTCTGGCCGCCGCCGCCCGCGTCGCCCGCTGGGCCGACGCCGCCCTCGGCCCCGGCAGCGACGGGGCGACCGACGACGGCAAGGCCACCCTCTCCGAGGCCACCGCCGAACGGGCCGCGCGGGAACTCGGCCTGACCTCCGCTCAGGTCAGGGCCGACTGGGACACCGCCCGCCTCGCCGGCCTGGTCGAGGTGCACGGAGACAGCGCGCGCCCCGGCTGGCGGCTGCGCGCCTGGAACCGCGACGACAGCGCCGTACTGCGCGGCTGGGTCGCCCTCTTCGACGCCTGGTCGCTCGCCACCCCGGAACCCGCCGACCAGGAGCCCGGCGCGGTCGCCGAGGTCGTCTCGGCGATGCCGCAGGTGCTCTCCTTCCTCCAGCTGTCCGCCGGCCCCGTGCCCGTGGAGCAGCTCCTCGACCTGCTGCGCCAGCGCGTCACCGAACTGCGCACCGAGCGCTGCGAGGTCGCCTACATCCCCGACGCAGGCGCCGGGAGCCCCGAGAGCGCGGCCCCCGTCGCCGACACGGACGCGGCCGAGCCCGCCCGGGACGCCGAACTCGCCCCCCTCCTCGGCTGGGCCCTGGACGCCCTCGCCTCCGTCGGAGCCCTCACCTGCGACGCCGGCCAGGCCACCCTCACCCCGCTCGGCAGCTGGGCGGTCTGGGTCAAGCTGGAGCAGATCTGCGTCGCCGCGCAGAGCCCCGCGGGCAACATCGAGGTCGCGGCCGAGGAGATGCTCCGCGGCTGCGCCCAGCTGCGTCCCAACGCGGCCCGCGCCGAGTACCGCGCCTGGCTCGCCGCCCGCCCCGTCGGCAGCGCCGTCACCGAACTGCTGGCCGCCGCCCGCGGCGAGGACGCCCTGCTGCGCGGACTCGCCTTCGAGGCGCTGCGCGTCGTCGGCGCCCCCGCCGAACCCGACGTGCGCGCCGTCGTCGAGGAGCCGGCCCTGCGCCCGTACGCCCTGCTGTGGCTCGCCGAGCACGACGGCGTCGACCCCGAGGACGCGCACGAGGTGCTCACCCGCGAGGAGGCCACCTGGCTGTGGGTCGACACCGCCGCGGCGGTCGCCGACCACGGCGAGGCGCCCATGCTGGTGCGGCACCTGGAGTCCGCGCTCCAGCCGACCGTCCCCGCCCTGCTGGACGAGGTGCGCGCCGCCGGTCACCCGCGCACCGTGCAGGTCCTGGTCGCGCTCGCCGCCGCCCACCCCGACCCGGCGCTGGCCAAGGCCGTCCGACGCGCCGCCTTCCAGGTGCACACCGGGGGAAGCTGACCCTCCCGGGCCGCCCTCAGCCCTGTATCTCGGGCGCGTAGGTGCCGAAGCTCCACACGTTGCCCTCGGCGTCCCGGGCCATGTAGTCCCGGGAGCCGTACTCCTGGTCCGTCGGGGGCATCAGGATCTCCGCGCCGTGCTCCACGGCCCGGCGGTGGTGTGCGTCGACGTCGTCCACGACGACGTACACCCCGGTCGTGCCCGCGTCCTTCATCGCGCTGTCGAAGACCCCGCCGCGGCCCTTCGAGCCCAGCATCACCGCGCCGTTGCCCTGCACCAGCTCCGCGTGCAGGACGGTGCCGTCCTCGCCCTCGTACACGGACAGCTCGGTGAACCCGAAGGCCTCCGTGAGCTGCCGGATCGCCGCCTTCGCGTCCCGGTACAGCACCGTCGGATAGATGCTCGGACGTCCGCCGCTCGTCCCTGCCATGCCGATCACTCCCCTGTGGTCACTGCCGGAGATGTCATCCGCTGCCCAGTCTCGCAGCCACCACTGACAACGCCCCCGTGCTCCGCCGCGGCGCCCGCGTCGCGACGGAGCACGGGGAGATCGAACACCCGGACCCAGGAAAAGTGGTTGCACGACACCGTTAGACTGGCCCCATGGCCATTCTCCTCGCGCATTAGACGGCGGGAACGTCCTCAGCCGCCCATCCCGCCACCGACCCCGCACAGGAGTCTGACCATGATCTCCGCCTCCGGCATCGAGCTGCGCGCCGGTGCCCGCATCCTCATCGAGAGCGCTTCCTTCCGCGTCGCCAAGGGCGACCGCATCGGCCTGGTCGGCCGCAACGGCGCCGGCAAGACCACCCTCACCAAGGTCCTGGCCGGTGAGGGCATCCCGGCCGGCGGCACCGTCACCCGCTCCGGCGAGGTCGGCTACCTTCCGCAGGACCCCCGCACCGGGGACCTGGACGTCCTCGCCCGCGACCGCATCCTCTCCGCGCGCGGACTGGACCTGCTGATCCGCAAGATGCGCGAGAACGAGCAGCGGATCGCCAGCGGGCAGGGCTCGACCCGCGAGAAGGCCCTCAAGCAGTACGAACGCCAGGAGACGGAGTTCCTCACCAAGGGCGGGTACGCCGCCGAGGCCGAGGCCGCCACCATCGCCGCCGCGCTCAACCTGCCCGACCGGGTGCTGGGCCAGCCCCTGCACACCCTCTCCGGAGGTCAGCGCCGCCGCGTGGAGCTGGCCCGGATCCTCTTCTCCGACGCCGACACCCTCCTCCTCGACGAGCCGACGAACCACCTCGACGCCGACTCGATCGTCTGGCTGCGCGACTACCTCAAGACCTACCGCGGCGGCTTCATCGTCATCTCGCACGACGTCGACCTGGTCGAGACGGTCGTCAACAAGGTGTTCTACCTGGACGCCAACCGGTCCCAGATCGACATCTACAACATGGGCTGGAAGCTCTACCAGCAGCAGCGCGAGGCCGACGAGAAGCGCCGCAAGCGCGAGCGCGCCAACGCCGAGAAGAAGGCAGCCGCGCTCAACGCGCAGGCCGACAAGATGCGCGCCAAGGCGACCAAGACGGTCGCCGCGCAGAACATGGCCCGCCGTGCCGACCGGCTGCTCTCCGGTCTCGAGGCGGTCCGTGTCTCCGACAAGGTCGCCAAGCTCCGCTTCCCCGAGCCCGCGCCCTGCGGCAAGACGCCCCTCATGGCCGAGGGCCTGTCGAAGTCGTACGGCTCGCTGGAGATCTTCACCGACGTCGACCTCGCCATCGACAAGGGCTCCCGCGTCGTCATCCTCGGCCTGAACGGCGCCGGCAAGACGACCCTGCTGCGGCTGCTGGGCGGAGTGGAGCAGCCCGACACCGGAGAGGTCCGTCCCGGCCACGGCCTCAAGCTCGGGTACTACGCCCAGGAGCACGAGACCCTCGACCCGGACCGCACGGTCCTGGAGAACATGCGCTCCGCGGCCCCCGACATGGACCTCGTGGAGGTCCGCAAGGTGCTCGGCTCGTTCCTGTTCTCCGGCGACGACGTCGACAAGCCGGCCGGTGTGCTCTCCGGCGGTGAGAAGACCCGGCTGGCCCTGGCCACCCTCGTCGTCTCCTCGGCCAACGTGCTGCTGCTCGACGAGCCCACCAACAACCTGGACCCGGCCAGCCGCGAGGAGATCCTCGGCGCGCTGCGCACGTACAAGGGCGCGGTGGTCCTCGTCACCCACGACGAGGGCGCGGTCGAGGCGCTCCAGCCGGAGCGGATCATTCTGCTGCCCGACGGCGTCGAGGACCTGTGGGGCTCCGACTACGCGGATCTCGTCGCCCTGGCGTGACCGAACGCGTGATCTCCGGCGTATGGATCATTCGGCCTACCGGTGATCCATCATCTGTGTGAGATCTCCTCGTATCGAGGTGTGTCCTACACCGATTTTCCGGCCGATCCCTTCCTGGCGAAGGGATCGGCCGTCCCGCGTCTCTGACCTGGCCTTTCGCGGAACAACCCGTTCGGGCGTACGAACATCACCGCTTGGAATGACAGGTTCCACTTGTGGGGACGCACTCCTGTCGTCAAAACCCTGTCGCACGGACCTTGCCGAATGGGTGGCCATCACGCCCCGGAGGGGTGATCATGAGGAGACCAGAGCGCACTTCCCATGAGGAGGCACGGGTGGCCGAGACTCTGAAGAAGGGCAGCCGGGTGACCGGCGCCGCGCGCGACAAGCTCGCGGCAGACCTGAAGAAGAAGTACGACTCCGGTGCGAGCATCCGGGCGCTGGCCGAGGAGACCGGCCGCTCGTATGGCTTCGTGCACCGGATGCTCAGCGAGTCGGGCGTCACGCTCCGTGGGCGTGGCGGGGCGACGCGGGGCAAGAAGGCCGCCTCGTCCTGACCCCGGGCGGCCCACGGGCTTCGATGGTGGCCACCCGGTCGGTCGTCCGGCCGGCCGGGTGGTTACTGTGCAGTCACTTAGCATCGCTCCCAGCACTGCTCTGCTGACCGCACACATCGGAGGCGCCCCATGGCTTCGCCCGACCAGGTACTCGCTCCCCTGCTCGACAAGGACGGCGTACGGCTCACCGTCGACGACGCGCTCGCCACGGTGACGCTGACCCATCCGGCCAAGCGCAACGCGCAGAGCCCCGCGATGTGGCGCGCGCTCGCCGAAGCCGGTCGGCGCCTGCCGGGCTCCGTCCGCGTGGTCGTGCTGCGCGGCGAGGGCAAGTCCTTCTCCGCCGGCCTCGACCGGCAGATGTTCACGCCCGAGGGGATCGAGGGCGAACCCTCCTTCATCGACCTCGCGCGCAGTGGTGACGCCGACATCGACGCCGCCATCGCCGAGTTCCAGGAGGGCTTCACCTGGTGGCGACGGAGTGACGTCGTGTCCATCGCCGCCGTCCAGGGCCACGCCATCGGCGCGGGCTTCCAACTCGCGCTCGCCTGCGACGTACGCGTCGTCGCCGACGACGTGCAGTTCGCCATGCGCGAGACCAGCCTCGGCCTCGTACCGGACCTCACCGGCACGCACCCCCTCGTCTCCCTGGTCGGCTACGGCCGCGCCGTCGAGATGTGCCTGACCGGCCGGTTCGTGCACGCCGAGGAGGCGGTGAGCTCCGGGCTGGCCAACATCGCCGTGCCGGTCCGGGAACTGGACGCGACGGTCAACGAACTGGCCGCCGCGATTCTCGCCGCGCCCCGGGACGCCGTCATCGAGACCAAGGCGCTGCTGCGCGGTGCGGCCGACCGCACCTACGACGAGCAGCGCGCCGCCGAACGGGGCGCCCAGACCCGACGCCTGCGCGACCTGGCGGGGCTCGGCGAGTGACCCGCCGGGGTCAGTCCACCGACGTCACCAGCACCGCCACCGTCGGCTGATCCCGCAGCGCGTCCGACACCGCCGCGCGGACCTCCCGGGCCACGTCCAGAACCCGGCGGTCCGCGCTCACCGCGATCTCCACGCGCGCGTGCCGGCGCGGCAGCGCGGCGGCCGTGCCGCTCTCGCGCTCCTCGACGCGCACCGCCCGGCCGAGCACACCGGTCAGCGCCGTCACCCCCGGCACGGCGAGGACGGCCGCGCCCACCCGCGCCTCCTCGCCCTCCGCGGACACCTCGGCCGACGGCGGCGCGGACGGTCGCTCATGTTCCGGTTCCCCGTCCTCGTCCAGCAGGGCCGTCACCCGCAGGTCCACCTCGGCCACCACGAGCCCCAGCCGCTCCGCCGCCGCCGTCGCCAGCGCCGACCGCAGCCGGGACGCCGAGGCGGGCAGCGGCTCGGAGGCCGTCGCCGCGCACTCCGCCGTCACCCGCAGGGGCCCCGGGGGCAGCGCGCTCGGCGGGGGCGGCACGGCCGGCTCCTCGCCGCCGTCCGGGTCGGCCACCGCGATCCGCAGCGGGCCCAGCCGCACGCCCCGCACCCCCCGCACCGATCGCCGCAGCACCACCTGCGCCGCGCTCTCCGCGATCCACGCACCGTCCCGCGGCCCGCCCAACGGCAACAGCCTGCCGAGCCCCAGCTGTTCCCGCACCGCTCGCGTCCACCGATCCGCCGTCATTCCTCCAGCCTGCCGCATCCCCGGAGCGCGGTGACGCAACCGCGCTTACCGTGGTCGAAGAAGGACGACGAAAAGGACATACGGTGATGAGTGAGACAGCGGAACAGAGGACGCAGATCCCGGACGCCGGTACGGAGGCACAGGCCCGCAGGGGCACCCGGCGCGGAGGCGGCGACCCGGCGAGCCGAGGGCGCACCACCATCGCCGACGGGGTCGTGGAGAAGATCGCCGGAATGGCGGCACGGGACGTGGTGGGCGTCCACGCGATGGGCAGCGGCATCAGCCGCACCTTCGGCGCCGTGCGCGACCGGGTGCCCGGCGGGTCCAAGTCGGTGACCCGGGGCGTCAAGGCGGAGGTCGGCGAGGTGCAGACCGCGCTCGACCTGGAGATCGTCGTCGACTACGGCGTGTCGATCTCCGAGGTCGCCCGGGACGTGCGGGAGAACGTCGTGGCGGCCGTGGAGCGGATGACCGGCCTGGAGGTCGTCGAGGTCAACATCGCGGTCAGCGACGTCAAACTGCCCGAGGAAGAGGACGAGGAGCCGGAGTCCCGGCTCCAGTGACCGAGTGGTGGATCATTCCGCCGAGGGGAGCGCACCTTGAGCATGTCCGTGATCGGCATGATCGCCGGCATGGCACTGGGCTTCGCCGGATATTTCGGCGGGTTCGGGGCCTTCGTCCTGGTGGCGGCCCTGGGCGCCATCGGCTTCGTCGTCGGCCGGTTCCTCGAGGGGGACCTGGAGCTCGGCGACTTCTTCCGCACGCGTGACGACCGGCGCAGGTGACGCCCGTGAACGAGGGGACCGGCGCGCGCGGCACCCGGCCGGCCATGATCCCGCCGGGTGAACGCGGCGCGACCCGGATCGCCGACCGGGTCGTGGCGAAGATCGCCGCCCAGGCCGCCCACGAGGCGGTCGGCACCCTGCCCCCGGACGCCGCGCGCCCGCACGCCACCGTCGTGGTCCACCACGAGGCCGCCCACATCCGGGTCCACGTCGAACTCGGCTACCCCGGCGACCTCGGCCCGCGCTGCCACGCGGTACGCCGCCGGGTCACCGAGCGCGTGGGCGCGCTGGTGGGCATGGACGTGCCGGAAGTCGCCGTCCACGTCGAGCGCCTGCATCCGACCGCGGCGCACGGCCTGGCAGACGGGAGGACGCGATGACCGAGCCCCTCGGCACCGAGGGCACCACGCGACGACTGCCGGTCATGGACAAGCCGCCTCCCGAGGAGACGGCGGAACCCGCCCCCGCGGCGAGCAGCGGCCGCTTCTGGTCCGCGCGCCGCGTCCCGGCGGCCGTGGTCGCGGTCCTGCTCCTGGCCCTCGCCGGCGCCTTCCTCTACGACATCGCCGCCGTCCGCGCCGACCGGCCCGCCCTGCACGCCCGGCGCGAACTGGCCCGGCAGCTCGCCGAGCGGCCCCTCGACGACATCTGGGTACTGGTCGGCGCGGCCGTCGCCGCCGCCCTCGGCCTGTGGCTGATCCTGCTGGCCGTCACCCCGGGCCTGCGCGACGTCCTGCCCATGCGCCGCTCCCGTCCCGACGTCCGCGCCTGGCTCCACCGGGGCGCCGCCGCGCTGGTGCTGCGCGACCGGGCCATGGAGGTCGCCGGCGTGCAGTCGGTGCGGGTGCGCGCGGGCCGCCGCCGGGCCGACGTCCACGCCGTCTCCCACTTCCGCGACCTGGACGACGTCCGCGCCGACCTGGATGCCGTGCTCGGCGACGCGGTACGCGGCCTGGGCCTGGCCCGGCCGCCGTCGCTGTCGGTGCGGGTGCGCCGACCCGGCAGAAGGGGGTGAGAACCGTGCTCCGGACCGTCAACCGCGTGGTACTGGGGATCGTCGGCCTCGTCCTGCTGGTCGTGGGCGGCTCCGTGCTCGCCGTCGGCCTGGGCGCCTCCCCGCCGTCCTGGTGGATCCACGACGGATCCCACGACGTCCTGCTCACCACCGCCGAACGCACCCGGTGGCGGCACGACGCCTGGTGGTGGCCGGCCGTCCTCGGCGTGCTCACGCTGCTCGTGCTGCTCGCCCTGTGGTGGCTGGTCGCCGTCCTGCGCCGGCGTCGGCTCGGCGAGGTCCTCGTCGACACCGGCGACGGCGCGGGCGCCCGGCTGCGGGGGCGCGCCCTGGAGGGCGCCCTGGCCGCCGACGCGGCCCGTCCCGACGGCGTGGCCCACGCCCGCGCCCGCCTCACGGGCCGCAGGGACGCGCCCGAGGCCCACGTACGGCTCCTCCTGGAACCCCGTGTGGACCCCGCCGACGCCCTGCACCACGTCACGACACAGGCCCTCACCCACGCGCGGGAGTCGGCGGCCCTCAAGGCCCTCCCGGCGGAGGTCCGGCTGAGGGTGCACAAGCACAAGGCGGAGAGGGTCGGTTGAGGGTGCCTCAGAAACCGTGCCGCATCCCGCCGTCGACGGGCAGCATCAGACCCGTCAGGTAGGAGGCGGCCGGCGACAGCAGGAAGGCCGCCGTCCGCCCGAACTCCTCCGGCGTCCCGTAGCGCCGCAGCGGGATCCGGGACTCGTGGGCGGCCCGGGTGGCCTCCGGGTCGGCCGACAGTCCGTCCAGCTCGCGCACGCGGTCCGTGTCGATCCGCGCCGGCAGCAGGCCCACGACGCGGATGCCGCGCGGTCCCAGCTCGTCCGCCAGCGACTTCGCGAACCCCGCGAGGCCCGGCCGCAGCCCGTTGGAGATCGTCAGCCCGGGGATCGGTTCGTGCACCGACCCGGACAGCACGAAGCCGATGACCCCGCCGGCCTCCAGCTCGGCGGCGGCCGCCCGGGCCAGCCGCACCGCGCCCAGGAACACCGACTCGAACGCCGTCTGCCACTGCTCGTCGGTGTTGTCGGCGACGAACCCGGGCGGCGGTCCGCCGACGCTGACCAGTACGCCGTCGAAGCCGCCGAAGTGCTCACGGGCGGCCGCGACCAGCCGCTCCGGCGCCTGCGGGTCGGCGTTGTCCACCGCGACCCCGACCGCGTTCGGCCCCAGTTCCCGCGCCGCGTCGGCGGTCCGCTGCTCGTCCCGGCCGGTGACGACCACCTTCGCGCCGTCCGCGACCAGCTCGCGTGCGGCGGCGTTGCCGAGCCCGCGGGTGGCCCCGGTGACGACGTACACCCGGTCCTTCAGTCCAAGATCCATGGCCCCTATCCTGCCTCGTCGTCGCCGAACAGCGTGAGGGCGGTGTTGACCAGGCCGATGTGGCTGAACGCCTGAGGGAAGTTGCCGAGGTGGCGGCCCGCCACCGGGTCGTACTCCTCCGCGAGCAGCCCCACGTCGTTGGCCAGGCGGCACAGCCGCTCGAACAGCTGACGGGCCTCCTCGGTGCGGCCCGTCATGTGCAGGGCGTCGGCGAGCCAGAACGAGCAGGCGAGGAAGGCGCCCTCGTCGCCGGGCAGACCGTCGACGGTCGCGCCCTCGGTGCTGTAGCGGCGCAGCAGCCCGCCGTGGCCGAGCTCCTCGCGGACCGCGTCGACGGTGCCCACGACCCGCGGGTCGTCGGGCGGCAGGAAGCCGACGCGGGGGATGAGCAGCAGCGCGGCGTCCAGCTCGCGCGAGCCGTAGAACTGGGTGAAGGTGTTGCGCTCGGCGTCGTAGCCCTTCTCGCAGACCTCGCGGTGCACCTCGTCGCGCAACCTCCGCCAGCCGTGCAGGTCGCCGCTCAGTCGGGGGTAGGTCTCCAGCGCGCGCACCGCCCGGTCGGCGGCCACCCACACCATCACCTTGGAGTGCACGAACTGACGCCGGCCGCCCCGCACCTCCCACAGCCCCTCGTCGGGCTGCCGCCAGTGCTCCTCCAGCCACTTGATCAGCGCGCACTGCAACGACCACATGTGCGGCTTGGGCGACATGCCCACGACGCGGGCCAGCGACAGCGAGTCCATGACCTCGCCGTAGACGTCGAGCTGGAGCTGGTCGACGGCCCCGTTGCCGATGCGCACGGGCGTGGAGCCGGCGTACCCGGACAGCCAGGGCAGCTCGCACTCGGGCAGTCGTCGCTCGCCCCCCAGCCCGTACATGATCTGCAGGTCGGCCGGATCGCCGGCGACGGCGCGCAGCAGCCAGTTGCGCCAGGCCTCGGCCTCCTCCTCGTAGCCGGCGGCCAGCAGCGCGCCGAGGGTGAGGGTGGAGTCGCGCAGCCAGCAGTAGCGGTAGTCCCAGTTGCGCACCCCGCCGAGTTCCTCGGGCAGCGACGTGGTGAGCGCGGCGACGATCCCGCCGGTCGGCACGTAGGTCAGCGCCTTGAGAGTGATCAGGGAGCGCATGACGGCGTCCCGGTGGGGTCCGTCGTAGCGGCAGCGGGCCGCCCACGCCCGCCAGTCCTCCACACTGACGCGCAGCGCCTCGTAGGGGTCGACGAGCGGCGGGCGGGGGTGGTGCGAGGGGTGCCACGTCAGCACGAACGCCACGGACTCGCCCTCACCCACGGTGAACTCCGAGTGGGTGCCGAAGTCCTGGCCCCAGGTGCGCACCTGCGGTTCGCTGCGGAACCACACCGCGTCCGGTCCGGCGATCGCCACGCGGTGGCCGTCGGCCCGGCGCATCCACGGCACGACCCAGCCGTAGTCGAAGCGCAGCCGCAGCGTGGAGCGCACGGTGACCCGGCCGCGCAGGCCCTGCACGACGCGGACGACGTCGGGGGCCCGGTCGCGCTGCGGCATCAGGTCGGTGACGCGGATCGCGCCGTCGTCCGTCTCCCACTCGGTGTCCAGGACGAGGGTGTCGGGGCGGTAGGCACGGCGGGTGCAGGGGCCGCGGACGCCCTTGGGCGCGATGCGCCAGTGGCCGTTCTCCTCGTCGCCGAGGAGCCGGGCGAAACAGGCGGCGGAGTCGAAGCGGGGCAGGCACAGCCAGTCGACGGAGCCGTCGATGCCGACCAGCGCGGCGGTCTGCTCGTCGCCGATGAGGGCGTAGTCCTCGATGCGGGAGTGCACGGGGTGCGGGTTCCCGGACCGGAGGGGGGCAATCAGGGGTGCGGCCGGGGGGGTGAGGCCGGGCCCGGCCCGCCGCCCGCCCCCGAGAAGATCACGCCGGGGTCGGCCGGGGCCTGGTTCAGCACCCACAGCCCGATCAGCGTCGCCAGGGCGAAGACGACGGCGATCAGGACGGCGAGCACCAGCCGCCGCCGGCGTTCGCGGCGCAGCCACTCGCCCCGTGCCGTGCGGTAGGCGTCGGGAGCCGCGCGCACCCCGCCCGCCAGTGCCTCCAGGGCCTCGCGCAGTTCCCGCTCCGTGCGGTCGTGGCCGGTGTCGTTCATCGCCGGGCCTCCATCGCCTCGGTCAGGGCGGCCAGGCCGCGGGACGTGTGGGTCTTGACGGAGCCGCAGGATATGCCCATCGCGGCGGCGATCTCGCTCTCCTTCAGCCCGAGCCAGTGGCGCAGCACCAGCGCCTCGCGCTGCCGGGCCGGCAACTGCTGGAGGGCGTCGATGAGCACCCGCTGGTCGTCGCGCAGCAGTGCGGTGCTCTCGGCGGAGGCGACCGTCTCGTCGGGCGGTTCCGGCGGGTTCTCCACGTGCTTGCGGGCGACCTGGAGATGCCGTATCCGCATCCGGGTCAGGTTGCAGACGGTGGAGCGCAGATAGGCCTCCGCCGCCTCCACGTCCCGCAGCCGCCGCCACTTGCGGTAGATCTGGTAGTAGGCCTCCGCCACCACGTTCTCCGGGTCGTCGGCCCCGAGCAGCACCGCCAGCCGCAGCATGGAGGAGTAGTGCAGCTCGAAGAGGCGGGCGAGGCCGGCCTCGCGTTCCAGGTCGGCCGGGTCGACCGCGGCGAGGGCGAGCGGCTCGACGTACGGCTCGGGCACGGGGATGGGATGTCCGCGTCTCACGGGTGGTTCGCTCCCGTCTCGGGGCGCCGCCTGACGGTCAGGCGGGACGGCAGGTCGGTCAGGTCGGCGCCGCGCGGGACGCCGAGACGTTCGAGGAGGACGGTGCCGGCCACCGCCACGGTCAGATTGAGCAGCAGCGCCGCCAGCCCGGCGTAGATCTCCGGGGAGCCGAGGCCGAGGGCCACGGTCGAGGAGAACCCCTCCCGCACCACCATGAGGGTCCCGGCGACCATGCCCGTGCCCCACCCGGCGAGCAGCGCCCGCGGATGCAGCCGGGCGGTGAACAGCCCGAGGGCCACGGCCGGGAAGATCTGCAGGATCCACACCCCGCCGAGCAGTTGGAGGTTGACGGCGTCCTGGTCGCGCAGCCCGAACACGAACGCCACCGCCCCGACCTTGGCCGTCAGGGACACGGCCTTGGCGATGCGCACCTGCCGTTTCGGCGTGGCCGTCGGATGGACGTACTCGACGTACACGTTCCGCACGAAGCTCGTCGCCGCGGCGATCGACATCACCGCCGCCGGCACCAGCGCGCCCACGGTGATCGCGGCGAACACCAGCCCGGCCAGCGGCGCCGGCATCAGCCGGTCCACGAGCATCGGCACGGCCGACTCGGCACCGCCCGGCGGGGCCTGCACACCCGACGCGAGCGCCGCGACGCCGAGGAAGCCGAAGAGGGCGAGCAGTCCCGTCCACGCGGGCAGCGCCACCGAGACCTTGCGCAGAGTGCGCGGCCCGTCGGCGGCGAAGGCCGCGGTGAGAACGTGCGGGTACATCAGCAGGGCCAGCGCGGAGCCGAGGGCGAGCGTGGCGTACGCGGGCTGCTGGGCGGGGGACAGCATCAGCGGCGAGTGGGCCACGTCCGTCCCGCCGAGCCGCCGGGCCGCCGAGTCGAAGACCGGCCCAGGCCCGCCGAGCCGCCCCAGGACCAGCCAGCACACGGCGGTGAGCGAGACGAACACCGCCACCGCCTTCAGCGCCGAGATCACCGTCGGCGCGCGCAGCCCGTGCCGGTAGGTGGCCACCGCGAGCCCCGCGAACAGCGCCACCATCACCAGGTCGCCGGCCGCGCCGCGCGGATAGAGCCCCCCGGCCGTCAGCACCGCCCGTATCCCGAGCAGTTGCAGTGCCAGGTACGGCATCGTCGCCAGGATGCCGGTCAGCGCGACCACCAGGGCCAGCGGCGGCGAACCGTAGCGTCCGCGCACGAAGTCGGCGGCGGTGACGTAGCCGTGCCGGCGCGCCACGCTCCACAGGCGGCTCAGCAGGACGAAGGCGAGCGGGCACACGATCACCGTGTACGGCACCGCGAAGAACGCGGACGCCCCGTTGCCGTACGCCAGTCCCGGTACGGCGGTGAAGGTGTACGCGGTGAAGATCGTGCCGCCGAGCAGCAGCCAGGTCCACGCCGGACCCAGGCTGCGGTCGGCCAGCGCCCAGCCTTCCAGGGAGGGCAGCCGGTCGGTGGGGCGCAGACGCCGTGCGGTGACGGCGAGCAGCGACGCCGCGCCGATCACGGCGAGGAAAGTCGCGGTCATGGCGCCGTCGGCCATGGGTCACCGTCCTTGGTGTGCCTGTGCCCTCACCCTCTGGTTGCGCGGGGGGCTGATTCGGTTGACGCGAAACCGGCGGGAAATCTCCTGGACATTCGCTGTCAACCGGTTCCTGCGGGTGGGCAACTCTTGCACAGACCGACAGCGAGCGGGACCCCCCGGGGCCCCGCGTCCGCTGCTCCGCAAGCCCTCCTGAGCTGCGGAGATCGTTTACCCCGCTGTGCGAGCGAGGAGCCGCCATGTCCGTCTCAGCCATGCCCGAAACCGGCCGCCCGACGCCGGAGAGGCGCCGAATGTCCCCACGGTCCGTCCTGCTGTGGGCCGCCGTCTCCCTGGTCGGCGCCGTCGCCTGGGGCGTGCTCGCGCTGGCCCGGGGCGAGCGGATCTCCGCGGTCTGGCTGGGGATCGCCGCCCTCGGCTCGTACGCCATCGCCTACCGCTTCTACTCCCGCTTCATCGCCCGGCGCGTGCTGCGGCCCGACGACCGCCGCGCCACCCCGGCCGAACGGCTGGAGGACGGCGTCGACTTCCAGCCCACCGACCGCCGAGTGCTGCTCGGCCACCACTTCGCGGCGATCGCCGGCGCCGGACCGCTGGTCGGACCGGTGCTCGCGGCCCAGATGGGCTACCTGCCCGGCACCCTGTGGATCGTCGCCGGGGTGATCTTCGCGGGGGCTGTGCAGGACATGGTCGTGCTGTTCCTGTCGATGCGACGGGACGGGAAGTCGCTCGGGCAGATGGCCCGCGAGGAGATCGGCAGGGCCGGGGGAGCGGCGGCCCTGATCGCCGTGTTCGCCATCATGATCATCCTGCTGGGCGTGCTGGCGCTGGTCGTCGTCAACGCCCTCGCCCACTCCCCGTGGGGCACCTTCTCCGTCGCGATGACCGTGCCCATCGCCCTGTTCATGGGCTCCTGGCTGCACCGCATCCGCCCGGGACGGGTCGTCGAGACCAGCCTCATCGGCGTCGCGCTCCTGCTGCTCGCGATCGTCGGCGGCGGCTGGGTGCAGAACTCCTCGCTCGCCGACACCTTCACCCTCAGCCCCACGACGCTCGTCTTCTGTCTCGTCGGCTACGGCTTCGTCGCCTCCGTGCTGCCGGTGTGGATGCTCCTCGCCCCGCGCGACTACCTCTCCACCTTCATGAAGATCGGCACCATCGCGCTGCTCGCGGTCGGCGTCGTCGTCGCCGCGCCCGTGCTCAGGGCGGACGCGGTGACCGACTTCGCCTCCACGGGCGCCGGGCCCGTCTTCGCCGGCTCGCTCTTCCCCTTCCTCTTCATCACCATCGCGTGCGGCGCGCTGTCCGGGTTCCACGCCCTGGTCGCCTCCGGGACCACCCCGAAGCTGATCCAGAAGGAGTCCCAGGTCCGGATGATCGGCTACGGCGCCATGCTGATGGAGTCGTTCGTCGCGATCATGGCGCTGATCGCCGCGGCGACCCTGGAGCCGGGGCTGTACTACGCGATGAACGCGCCGGCGGGCCTGCTCGGGACGACGGCCGAGTCCGCCTCCCACGCGGTGGCCGGCCTCGGCTTCACCATCACCCCCGACCAGCTCACCCAGGCCGCCGAGGCGGTCGAGGAACAGACGCTGATCGCCCGCTCCGGCGGCGCGCCCACCCTCGCCGTCGGCATGTCGGAGATCTTCTCCGGGGTCTTCGGCGGCACCGCCATGAAGGCGTTCTGGTACCACTTCGCCATCATGTTCGAGGCGCTGTTCATCCTGACCACGGTGGACGCCGGCACCCGGGTGGGCCGCTTCATGCTCCAGGACATGCTCGGCAACGTGTGGAAGCCCGTCGGCCGTGTCAACTGGAAGCCCGGCATCTGGCTGTGCAGCGCCCTGGTCGTCGCGGCGTGGGGCTACTTCCTGTACACCGGCGCCACCGACCCCCTCGGCGGGATCAACCAGCTCTTCCCGCTCTTCGGCATCGCCAACCAGCTCCTCGCCGCGATCGCCCTCGCGGTGTGCACGACCGTCCTGGTCAAGTCCGGGCGGCTGCGCTGGGCATGGGTCACCGGGGTCCCGCTGGCCTGGGTGGTCGCGATCACCTTCACCGCCGGCTGGCAGAAGATCTTCTCCGACGACCCCAAGATCGGCTTCTTCGCCCAGCGCACGCGGTACGCCGACGCGCTCGACGCCGGGAAGGTCCTGCCGCCCGCCAAGTCCCTGGACGACATGCACACCGTGGTCACCAACTCCACGGTGGACGGCGTCCTGATCGCGGTGTTCCTGGCGCTCGTCGCGGTGGTCCTGGTCAACGCGGCGGTGGTGTGCGTCCGCGCCGTCCGCGCGCCCGGGACGCTGCCCACGACCGAGGCGGCGTACGTCGAGTCCCGCATCGAGGTGCCGTCCCGGCCGGCCGAGCCCCTTGCCGGAGCGCGAGGGTGACGGTCCTCCACCGGGTCCGCGGCATGGGGCGGTACCTGCGCTGGTACCTGCGTGAGCTGACCGGCGAGGCGCAGTACGACCACTACTGCGCCCACCACCGGCGCCGTCACCCGCACACGCCCGTCCCCACCCGCCGCGAGTACGAGGTGCTGCGCACGCGCCGGCGGGAGGAACGGCCGCAGAGCCGGTGCTGCTGAGGGGGCCCCGGGGCGCGGCCCGGGGCACCGCCCCGGCCCGGGGGCCGGCCGGCTTCCGGTCCGGCGCTCCGGCCCGCCGGGTCTCCGCCCGGTTCCGCCCCCCTTGCGCCACCCCGACTGCCCCCGCCTCCCACGCCCCCCATTCCGGCGACCCCCACCCCGATGCCGTCTCCCCCAGAGGTCAGGATGCCGCGACCGGCTGTCCGACGGCAGCCCGTGAGCGGCCTCGCGCGGGCGGGCGCGGGCGACCGCGGGCGCGGACAGGGTGCGGGCGCGGGCGCGGACAATGCTCGGGCGCGGGCTGCGCGGGGTCTACACCGCCGCCGGCTCGGCCCGTTCCGTCTCCCGCTGCCCGGCCTCCCGCCGGTCGCGCAGTTCCCGTCGGACCAGGACGATCCAGCCGATCGGCACAGCGGCGGCGAACAGCCACCACTGGATGGCGTACGCGTAGTTCAGCGGCGCGTTCTCCTCGCCCGGCCGGCCCAGCAGCTCGGGGGTGTCACCCTTCGGCTCGGGCGCGGTCTGCGCGATGTAACCGCCGAGGACCCGGGCGCCCAGCCGGCGCGCCTCCTGCTCGCTGTTGATCAGCATGATCTGCCGGTCCGGCAGACCCTTGAGGTCCTTGATGCCACTCGCCGCGGTCGTCTCGTCGGGCATCAGCCGCCCGGTGACGGTGATCTCCCCGGCGGGCGGCGCCGGGATCCTCGGGAACGCGCTCTGGCTCGGGCCGTCCGCCGGGATCCAGCCGCGGTTGACGATCAGGACCTTGCCGTCGTCGAGGACGAAGGGGGTGAGGACGTGGAAGCCGACCTCCTCGTCGGCGTTCACGCGTCGCCTGACGACGACCTCCCGCCCGGTGTCGAAGCGGCCCTTCGCGGTCACCCGGTGGTACCGCTCGTCGCGGGTGACGGTGTGCCCGGGGGAGGTCAGCCGCTCCACCGGCACCGGCTCGGCGGTGAGCGCGTCGGCGACCAGCTGGTTGCGGGCGGAGCGCTCCTCGTAGCGGTGCATCTGCCATATGCCCAGCCTGATCATCGTGGGGATGAGGAGGAGGGCGACCAGCGTGATGATCACCCACTGCCGGGACAACAGGAAGCGGTACACCCCACGACCGTACATCTCGGACCGTGGGGTGCTCCCGGCGGGGTGCGCTCAGACGCGGTCGACGATGCCCACCTTCCCCTCCGCCCGCGCGCAGTGGGCGCCGCAGTACCAGTGACCCTCGACCTCCACGCCCTGGCCGATGATCTGCACCCGACAGTGCTCGCAGATCGGGGCCATGCGGTGGATCGCGCAGGAGAAGCAGTCGAAGACGTGCACCGCGCCCTGCGCGTGCACCTCGAAGGTCATTCCGTAGCTGTTGCCGCATACTTCGCATGTCGCCATGCGCCACAGGGTGAGGGGTCGCCGTGGCGCGGGCGAGCGGGCGACGGGCGAGTCGCGCGGCAATCACCCGGACGTACGGGTCGCTCGCCCCACGCGCGGGTCAGTGCCGACGAGGCGGGGGCAGTACCCGCGCGCGGGTCGGTCCCCACGCGAACCCGCCGGTCACCAGGCGCGGCCCCTATGTGCCGGTCGGTCCCCACGCGGGGTTCTCGGTCCCCGCGTGCCGGTCAGTCCCACGCGGGCCAGTCGGTCGCCACACGGGGCCGGTCCCGCGCCGGCCGGTTCCGCGCCGGCCGGTCCCCGTGTGCCGGTCACTCCGCCGCGGGCTCCACGTCCCGCAGCAGTTGTCCGAACGCCGCCTCGTCCACCACCGGGGTGCCGAACTGGCGCGCCTTGACCACCTTCGAGGTGCCCGAGTCGGGGTCGTTGGTGACGAGCAGGCTGGTCAGCCGGGAGATGCTGGTGGCGACATGCAGTCCGGCCTCCGTCGCCCGGTCCTCCAGCAGCTCCCGTTCGACCGACGTGTCACCCGAGAACGCCACCCGCATGCCCTGCATGAGCCGTTTGCCCTCTTCGTACCGGCCGGGGTTGGGGTAGGGGCACGCGGGCCGCCTGCGGGACGGGCGCCAACTGCTCGGCCGGTAACCGCCGCCGGGACCGCGGTACCCACCGGAGCCGCCGCCGGGACCGCTCGCCTGCCGGCCGATCCGGGGTGCGGGCCGGTCCTGCCACTCCGTCAGCGGCCGGCACTCGTGCAGCGGCAGCCGTACGCCGCCCGCCGCCGCGGCCCGCAGACTCGGCCGGAACGCCTCCGCCAGCACACGCGCGTCGTCCAGCGCGTGGTGCGCCCGCCGCTGCACGACACCGAAGTGCGCCGCGAGCGACTCCAGCTTGTGGTTGGGCAGCGGCAGGGCCAGCTCCTTGGAGAGCGCGATGGTGCACAGCCGCTGCTTCACCGGGGCCTCGCGCTCCGCGCGCGCGTACTCCCGGGCGATCATCTGCCAGTCGAAGACCGCGTTGTGCGCCACGAGCACCCGACCCGCGAGCCGAGCCGCGAACTCCTCGGCCACCTCGCCGAAGAGGGGCGCGCCCTCCAGCGTCTCGCTCGTCAGACCGTGTATCCACACCGGGCCCGGATCGCGCTCGGGGTTGACCAGCGTGTACCAGTGGTCCTCGACCTCACCGCGCGCGTCCAGCCGGTAGACGGCGGCGGAGACGATCCGGTCGTCACGGGCCAGGCCGGTGGTCTCCACGTCAACGACCGCGTACCCCTGGGGATACGCGGCCGGCCACTCCGTGGGGGAGGACACCGTGGTCGTGTGGTCTTCGAGCATGGTTCCTGAGGATACGGGCCGCCACTGACACCCCGTGAACGCCTCCGGACGCGACATCGCGCACGACCACACGTACGTACGGGATGAAACCGGACGGAAGGGATGCGCGGCGTACGGGAGTTCGCGGACGGCCCCGACGCGCGGTCCGGCGAGTCCACGAGAGGGCCGGCCCGGGTCGTACGGGGAAGGCCTTGGGGCCGAGGACGTAGGGGAAAGCCCCCCGCAGGGCCCGGGACGTGGCGGGAAGGCCGCCGTGGCCCGAGGACGTGGAGGGCAGGCCGCCGCGGGGCCGGGGCGTGCGGGGGAGGTCGTGGCGGCCCGGCACCGTCAGCCCAGTGCCGCCACCAGGTCCCCGGCCGCAAGCGGGGTGAGACCGCAGCCGTCGACCGGGCCGGGCAGCAGCCGGTACACCTCGCCCGTCGCCCCCTCGGGCGCCACCCCGCCGTACACCAGCGCCAGCAACACGTGCTTCCCGGCCCCGGCTTCGGCGGCCGCCTCGTCCGCCCGGCCGCCGTCGCCGTCCGGACACTCCCGCCGCTGGGGCGCGTCGAGCGCACGCACGCGTGCCGCGAACGCCGTGTCCGGCTCCCCCGCCCGCCGTGTGTAGTGCCACAGCTCGTCGGCGGCGCCCGGCTCCTGCGCCCGCCGGACCACCGCGACCTCGTCGGCGCGCGCGGCCGCGTGCCACACCGCCAGGTCCCACAACGTCGTCCGGCCGCGGGCGAAGTACCGGTGCAGGTCCCGGCCGGCCCGGCCCAGTTCGGCGCCGTGCCGGTACAGGCTGTGGAAGCCCTCGTCGGACGACAGGTGCAGGTCGATCCACAGGAACGTGCGGTGGTGCAGGTCGACCAGGAGCGGGACGTGGATGCGGGAGTCGCCGACCAGGTCGTAGCGCTGGCGCACGGTCCGCGGGTCGTACGACGCGTCGCGCGCCTCGTCGGCCGACGAGGGCAGGGTCATGAAGCCCGCGAAGGCGTCCAGCAGCCGTTCGAAGGCGATGTCGTTGAAGCTGAAGACGACGGGCAGCGCGTAACGCACACCGAGCCGGCCGAGCGAGGCGAGGTCCAGGTCCACGTACTCGGTGGCGCCGTCCGGCGCGGGCGCCGAGGTCAGGTCGCCCGAGTGCACGGCCGACCGCTCGTCGTGCACCAGACGGGTGTAGTCGCACAGGCCGGCGAACTCCCAGTCCTCGTCGTACAGCGCGACCGACAGGTCGAGGTCCACGCGTGTCCTGGCGGGCTCCGTCCAGTGCAGGAACAGCCGCATCACCTCGCCCTTCGGCAGCGGCTGGGTGCTGCCGCGCGGCACGGAGACCAGCGCCTTGGTGTCGGCGCGCTCGGTGGCCGGCACCGCGAGCCCGGTGAGCGCGGAGTCGAGCACGGCCAGCTCGACCTTCGGCGCCGCCGACAGCCGGCGCACCGCCTCCGCCTCCAGCAGCGCGCACACCGCACCCGTCACCGCCGCCGACAGCGGCGCACGGGTGTCGTCGAGGGTGTACGCCTGGGTGACCTGGCCGCGCGGGAAGAACACCCTGCGCTCCGACGGCAGATCACGGACCCGCATCCGGCCGAGCGAGGCCAGCAGCGGCGCCGGCCCCGCCTGCGGCAGCACCCGCCGCAACACGTCCGCGAAACCCTCCGGCAGCTCGGTCAGGTTCCGCAGCCGCAGCAGATGGTCCAGACGCCGCAGCAGCTCACCGGGGCGGTGCGACAGCAGCGCGAGCGCGGCCGGCGCGTCCCGTTCGGCCAGCGCCTGTTCGACGCGGGCACTCCAGGTCACGGCCCGCAGACGGTCCCCGTCGACCCGTACGGCGTCCGGGTGGGCGGCGGCCGTGCGCAGCAGCGCCGCACCGAGCGCGGTCCCGGCGGTGTCCGTCCCCCGCACCACGGCGAAGGCCAGCGCCGCCCTCGGATGGCGGGCGTGCTGCTCGAACGGGTGCAGGATCTCCGCGGCCCGCTTCCACAGCACCGGGTGCCGCAGGACGTCCTCCACGAGCAGCGGCGTCGACAGCCCGTCCAGCAGACGGAGCAGACGGCGGCGCAGCCCGCGCGGCAGGGACCGCAGCCGGGGCGGCTCGATCAGGTCCGCCTCCCCGCCGGACCACACGCACAGCAGCCGCAGCACATCGGTGGCGGTCGTGAGGTGGACGTCCAGCAACTCCAGGGCGTCCGCGCGCCGTTCCCGCGCCCGCAGCATCCGCCCCAGCACGAGCGCCTTCGTCTCACGGACCGGTATCTCCCGCGGGAACCACTCCGCGCCGAGCGGCGCGTGCTCCAGCAGCACCGCCAGGTCCTGCCGGTCCCTCGGCGGCAGCGGCGTTCGACGGGCCAGCAGCGTCCGCAGCGCCGTCACGGCGTCGGCCCGCGCGTCCCGCCCGAGCGCCAGCAGCTTCAGCGGACCCACGGACACCTCCTCCTCGCGCGCGTGGCGAGGCGGAGCCGGCGTCAGGAAGGGGTCGGCGGGGTCGACGCGGCGGTGGCAGATCGGGCAGCCGGCGTAGTCCGCGCCGTCCCAGCACACCCGGCACACCAGATGCGCGCACGGCGCCACCGGGTGCACGGCGCCCACCGTGCCGCACAGCACGCACGGCTGCTTCGGCCACTGCGACAGCAGCGCGAAGACCCGGTCGACCCACATCGAGAACGTGTCGTCCGGCACGGACGCCGGGAAGCTGCGGAACAGCGGCATGTGCGTGCGGTCGGCGCCCAGTTCGGCGTCGATGTGCGCGACGAGCTCCCGCCCGGCGGCGGCCAGCCCCGCGGGACCCAGCCACGCCAGCGCCGCCCGCAACGGCGCACTCGGCGCGAACCCCCGGTCCAACAACTCCGCTTCGAGCGCGAACAACCCCTCGTCGGTCGACGGATCCCCCGGCCGGGGCCCGGCCTGGTCGACGTAGACGGTACGGAGACGACGAAGCAGCACGGACGCCAGTACGGACAAGCGGAATCCCCCGGAAGGCTAGGGAAAAGGAGACGACACGACCCTCGATGGAATCCCCGAACCGATCGGGGCCAGAGGTCTGGTGAAGGAAGGGAAGAGGCGGAGAGTGGGTGCGCTACAGGATGCGTAGGAAGGAGAGAAGGAAGCACACCGGCGGAGCCGCCCCTGTGGTGAGGACTGTAGAACGGTCACCTGACGGAACGCCACCTGTTTTTCGCGTCCGACGCTGCGTGATTTCCTGCTGTGCCATGCTGACCTGCGCACCGTGACGGTACCTGGGGAGGCGTCAGGCATGGGGGAGAGCCGGCAGGCTTTGATCATCGCTGTCCCGTCCTGCGAACTGTCCGATCGTTTCGGCGATCTGACGGACGTCGTCGGTCACGACGTGGAGCTGATGACGGAGTCGCTGCGCTCCTCGGGCTACAGCGTCGAGCTGATCGGGGCGAGCGCGGAGGAGCCGGCGCAGGGCCCCCGGATCCGCAGCGCCATCAGCCGCGTGTGCGCGACCGCCCCCGAGGACGCCACGGTCCTCATCCACTTCACCGGGCACGGCCTGTCGGTGGGCGGAGCCGACCATCTGGTGCCGGCCGACGCGCAGTTGACGTGGGCGACGACACCGCCGCAGGTCGACGTCGACAGTCTGATCGGGCTCGATCTCGCCAAGCTGCTGCGCGGCTGCCGCGCCGCGACCGTGCTGCTCACGGTCGACGCCTGCCGCGACGAGGACGGCACCGCGTCCTTCGGCGGTCCGGCGACCAACTTCCCGGCCGGCCAGGACAGGGTCGCCGTCCTCTTCGGCTGCGGCCCCGGCCAGACCTGCGGCTCGGACGAGACGCGGGGCAGCCACTTCACCCGCGCCCTCGCCGAAGCGCTGCACGCCGACACAGCCCCGCGCACGGTCGCCGAGGTCATCGCCCACACCGTCCGCCGGACCACCGAGCTGGCCCGGGCCGCGCGGGAACGGCAGACCCCCGCCGTGCACTACGCGCCGGCCGGCCCGCGGGCGATCGAAGGAGTGGACCTCTGCGCCGGCCGCACCCTCCGGGAGGAGTGGACGACGGCCGTGGGCAACCCGGAGCTGTGGGCGGCGGTCCACTGCGACGACGAGCGCCGGACCCGACTCGAGGAAGCCCTCGTCCAGTTGGTCGCCGACTGCGCGACCTGGTGCGCCGGCGCGCTGAGCGGTGTCCCCGACCCGTGGGCCGACGACCACTACCCCGTACGGGTCCTGATGTGCGGCCTGCGCACCCTGCTCGCCCCGTCGCAGACCCGCGGCGGGCCCCTGCTCGACGCCGGTGAGTTCTCCGCCCTCGCGGCCGCGCCCTTCGTCCGCGAGGCCGTGTACGCCATGGGGGTGAAGGAAGTCGCCGCCGTCGACCCCTTCCGGCTGGACCCGGCCACCGGGCCAGCGGGCGCCGACCCCGAACGCGTCGATCTGGAGCACACGTTCGCCGCCAACTCCCTGCTGTGGCGCAAGGGCCGTGAACTGGCCGGACGCGATCGCGGCGAGGACGCCGACGCGGTCGCCGCCTGGCTGCTGCACCGGCACGTCGGCGGTAAGGAGGAGCTGTGGGACCGCTACGCGCCCCAGCTTCTTGCCCCGCTCGCCAAGGCGGTCATCGGCCCCGGCGCGCCCGACGGACAGGTCGGCCGGCTCACCGACGAACTGGTGCGGGTCTGCCGACAGATCGGAGTCGCCCCCACCCAGCCCTACCAGGGTGAGCATGAACCGACCGACGGCCGCCGACGCCTCGACGGGATCGTCCGTTCCGACGGCACACCGGAGCGCTGGCGCCCGCGCGAGCTGTCCTGGCTGATCGGGGTCGCCGGCCTGCTCGGCGCGGACCTGCGGCAACTGCCCGGTGTCCTGGTCGACAACATCGGCATCACCGACGGTCTGCACCCCACCCAGGCCGTCGCGAGCGTACGCCAGCTGCACTGGGTTCGCGACCGACTCAGCAGGACGCTCGACCTGGTCCTGGACTGCCCGCACCCGGCGGTCCACGCGGGCCTGGAGGCGCTGACGGGCTGGACCGACGACGCGGTGCAGAACATCCGGCAGCACGTCGGCCCCGCCGGCCCCGCCGACCTCCTGGCCCACCTGCCCGACCGCGTCACCTGCCGCCGGCTCCAGCCCCAGTACGACGTCGTGAGCAGAAGCGACGCCTACAGCACGCCGCTGATGAGGTTCGGTCTCGCCGAGGACGAGATGCGCGAACTCCTCATGGGCACCCGGCTCTACGGCGACCGGGCACTCGCACTGCGCGAGCTCTACCAGAACGCCCTCGACGCCTGCCGGTACCGCCAGGCCCGGCTGCGCTACGGCAAGGCGGCCCAGCGGATCCCGTTCACCTGGGCCGGTGAGATCGTCTTCCGGCAGGGCGTGGACGCGGAGACCGGCCGGCCCTACGTGGAGTGCGAGGACAACGGCGTCGGCATGGGCCACGCCACCCTGCGCGGCACGTTCTCACGCGCGGGCCGCCGGTTCGAGCAGTCCCGCGCCTACCGCAGGGAACAGGCGCAGTGGCGCCGGGCCGACCCGGAGCTGCGCATCCACCCCAACAGCCGGTTCGGCATCGGCGTCTTCAGCTACTTCATGCTCGCCGACGAGATCAGCATCTGGACCCGCGCCACCGACGAGTACGGCCGGGTGACGGCCGACGGCGGCCTGCGCGTGGACATCGCCTCGACGGGCAGCCTGTTCCGCATCCGCCGCAGCGAGGAGGCGCAGCCGGGGGGCGGGACGCGGGTCCGGCTGTATCTCCAGGACACCGACGTGGACGTGGCGGAGGAACTCGGCAAGCACGTGTGGCGGGCCGGGTTCGGGATGCGGGTGGAGAAGGACGAACGGGTCGTCCGCACCTGGCGGGAACGCGTACTCCACTACTTCGGGGACGCCGACCGGGCCGTCGAGGCGGGCACCGACCTGTGGTGGGTGGAGGGGAAGGGCTGCCTGCTGGCGGACGGGGTGCTGGTCAGCCCGGAGGACATGTTCAAGCGGAAGGAGGACAGCGCCTCCCGCTGGCTGGGACAGCTGAGGAACAGGTACATGGACGAGGAGGAGCGGGGCAAGGACTGGCACTCCCGGGACGGGCACCCCTTCGGCTGCGTCATCGACCTCGGAGGAACGCACTCACCGGAGATCAGCACGGACCGGAACCGGATCCTGTCCTACGACCGGGCCTGGGTCGACGCACGCATCGAGGACGCGTGCCGCGACGCCACCGCGCCCGAGTGGCTCACCCTCGAATGGCTGTGGGCGTTCGCCGCACTCCACCCGGCCGCCGGGGCACGGTTGATGGAGCGGTTCCTCGCCCGCGGCACCCGTGTCGTCAGCAGGCTCGGCTGGAACAGGACCACCGACGTCGACCTGCGGCGCGTCGGCTGTGTGCCACCGGACGCCGGTCTCGTCCCGCTGGAAGGCCGCTTCCGGGACACCACGGAGAGCGACTTCATGGGTGCCGACGCCTTGTTGTCCTGGCGGCTGGGCGTGCTGCGCTCCGCGGGCATCCCGGTCTCCACGACGCGGCACGAACTCCCCCTCCCGGACTCGGTGGCCGGCTATCCCGAGCCGCGCACCTGGGAGGTGTGGATGCGCTCGACCGCCTACGGCCCGTTCGTCAAGAAGGAGATGCTGGAGTCGGCGGCCCTGTCCGTGACGCCGGACACCGTGTCGACCCTGGGCGAGGTGCTGCGGCGGCTGAGACGCTACGCCATCACCGGGTACACCCTGCCGCCCCTCGCCGATCTCGACGCCGCGTACCGCATGACGCTCGACGACGTCGACCGCCGGATCCTGGCGTCGCGCCGTGCCGACGAGGGCCTGCTGTCCCGTACGGCCCGCCGGCCGCTGGAGAGCACCACCGCCCTCCTCACCCTGTTCAGCGTCAACGCGGCACAGCCACTGCGTGCGGCCGTGCGCAGGGCGGAGCGCTTCGCGGCCGCCGGCCTCCCGGTCAGGATCATGCCGACGGCCGGGGAACCGCCCGCGGACCGGACCGCCTCACAACGGGACGTCGAAGTGCTGTCCTGCCACCCCCGGTGTGCTCCGGCGGCGGGGACACGTCACTTCCGGCCACGGCCCTCCGAGACCGAGTACCGGGACGTGGTCGAGCGGTACCGCTGGCTCGGCCTGTCCCCCGAGGAGCAGCCCGCGACCGGCACGTTCGCTTCGGGAATGGAGCAGGAGGAACAGGAGCGCTTCGAGCACGCCTTCGGGTTCTCTCCGTACCAGCGGGGCTTCGACCTGTCGCTCCACCAGCTCGCCCGAGCCTCGGGCATGTCGAACGAATCGGTCGACGACGTGGTGAAGCGGTACGTCCAGCACTTCGCGGACCACGACATCCGGGTGCCGGACACGGGCGCGCTGGCCGGGCGGACGTTCACCCGGCTCGACTGCGATCTGCTGGGCGCGGCGGCGGAGAACTGGGACGTGCGGCTGGACGCCGAGTCCCCCGACGCGCCGGCGCCGCTGTTCCTCACCGCGGTCACCGTGTGCCGAGCCGCGGAAAGCACCCCGGAGGTGATCGAGCGCCTCGAAGAGCTGTCGGCGCTGGGACTGGTCGACGACAGGGCGCCGCTCCTGGTCGAGCGCTGGCGCGCCGTTTCCCGCGGCGACTGGGCCCTGCTCCCCCTGAACCGCTTCCTGATGTCGTCCAGTGCGACGACCACGGCGCGTGAACTCGCCCGGGCCGCGGTCCGGGGGAAGCCGGACATCGTCTACGTCTTCTGGGTGGCGGCGGTCCACGAGATGTCGGTGGGGGAGACCCGCTCCCGTCTCCTGGCCCTCGCCTCCCTGCTCGGGGTCGACACCACCGCGCTGGAGGAGCCGCTCGACGCGGACGTCGCCGACGCGGTGCCGACGGTGAAGGACCTCACCGCGTGCTGCACGGTTCCCCAGTACGGCCTGGTGAGGGACGACGGGGACGGCGTGCAGTGGGCCGCCCCCACCCCGGCGGCCCTGGCCGCCCACGCGTGCGCCGGCGGCCGCACTCTCGGCCAGAGCCTCGACCTCCTGTGCCGCTACTCCTCGCTCGGAGCCCTGTGGGCCGAGCCCTCGACGCCGGACGGCGACGACGCCTGGCGCACCCACCGGCCCACGGCTCACGACCGCGCCTTCTTCCACGGCGACCTCGTCGGCGACCTGCACGTCGGTCCGCTCGACCTGCTCCGTGTCGCCGCCCGTTTCGGCTGGCGGCTCGACCACGCCTGGGACCGCCTCGCGGTGTACCGCCCCTTCGGGCTCGCCATGGGCGTGGCCCGGCCCGCACTGGACGCGGTGCCGACCTGGCGCGATCTCATCCTGCTGACGGAGCACTTCACGGGCACGGCCCCGGCCCTGGCCGGCCGGGTGACGGCACACCACATCGCCGTCGCCGCACGTGAGGTGGAGCAACCGACCGCCTGGGTCCATGAGCGGCTGGCGCTCTACGCGTCCCTGTTCGCCCTCGACCTGCCGTCCGACCACCCGGCCGACCCGGCCCCCGTCCCCCTCCCGGAGACGGACGACGCCGCCTGAGGAGCAGCATGCCCGGACACGAACAGACCGACTTCCGCGAGCACGAGGTGACGGCGCCGACCGCCGGCCCCGGCGCCTTCAGCGTCGTCCGCTCCGGCGACGGCCGCTGGTACACGGTCACGGGCCCCTGCCCGACCTGCAGATCCGACGTGGTCTTCCGCGTGGCCCACGGCGTCCTCGGCCCGGCCAAGTGGGGCAGACGCAGGCGCCCCGAGCCGCTCACCGGCGCCGTCACCGTGTACTGCCAGTGCGGCTACCCGCACGCCGACCGTCCCCCCGAGTCCCCCGACACCGGCTGCGGTGCCTTCTGGGACGTGCCGGTGCCGCCCGAGCAGGGTGCCGCCCCGTGACCGATCTGCTCAAGAAGCGGTACGCCCAGCTCGGCCAGCAGCTCCAGTACGACCAGCTGGGCACCGTCCGCCGGCAGGCCGAGGGGTGGCGCACCGGTCTGACCGGGCTGACGGGGCTCGTCGGTGTGGTGTTCGTGCTCAAGGGGCGCGAGAGCGTCGCCGGGATGCCGCACGTGTGGCGCTGGACCACGGCGCTGCTGCTGGTCCTGGCGTTCGTGCTGCTGCTCATGAGCGCCCTGCGCGCCGTGCGGGCCGCGCACGGGCAGCTGGGTGAAGGGACCTGGCTGACCGGTGACCGGCTGATGGAGGCGGTCGTCGACGAGGTCGAGCGCACCCAGCGCGCGCTGGTCGGTGCGCGGCGGCTGGCCGTCGCGGGGCTGTGTGCGATCGTCGCCGCCATCGGCGTGTCCTGGCTGGTGCCGGTGGAGGAGGCGGCGGCGGGGAAGAGCGGGCCGTACGTCGTGGTGACCACGGACCGTGCCGTCCTCTGCGGGGAGCTGGTCGTGGGGGACGCCCGGACGGTGACGATCAGGCCCGCCAAGGCCGAGCCGGCCAAGGGCAAGGGGGACAAGAGGACGGAATGGGTCCGTGTCCCCGTCGGCGAGATCCGGGCCCTCACTCCGGCGAACGGCTGCTGACGGGCCCGCCGCGCGCGGCAGCGTCAGACGGGAAGCGGGATCAGACGCTCCGGCGGGAGGCGTTCCGCGCCGAGCAGCCGTGTGCCGGCAGTGAAGCGGACGGTGAGGTTCTCACGGTCGGCCAGAGGCGTCAGGTCGATCGGTCCCTGGCAGCCCCGCAGGACGACGGTGTGCAGGTCCGGCAGGTCCTTCCACGCGTCCAGACCCGAGGTGAGCTCGCATTCGGCGAGGGCGATCTCGGCCAGCCGGCGGTGGCGGGTGAGGGACTCGGGGGCCAGGGTGCCGTACAGGACCTGGACCGTGCTGATGTCCGGTACGTCCTCCAGGCGGGCCAACTGCTCGATCTGCGCCGTGCCGCAGACGCTCAGCCAGTCGAGGCGCGACAGACGGGAGAGCCCGTCGAGCAGGATGTCCTCCGTCCCCGGGAAGAGTCCGAAGCCGGTCAGGTCGACCTCCGGGAGGTCGGCCACGGACCGCATGCCCGCGGGGACGAAGTCCATCGAGACGTGGGTGAGGCGGCTGAGGCCGGCGAGCGGCGCCAGGGACAGCTCCGGCGAGAGGCCGTAGAGGTAGAGGGTGCGGATCGGCAGGCCCGTCAGGGGGGAGAGGTCGCGCAGGTTGCGGCAGGAGTCGATGCCGAGCCGTTCCAGCCGGGGGAGCCGGGCCAGGGGGGTGAGGTCGGTCAGCGTCTCGTCGTCGTTGAGGAACAGCCACGTCGCGCGCGCGTTCCGCACGATCACCTCGGGCACGCCGAAGGCGCCCCGGAAGTGGAACCGCTCGATGTGCGGGAGGTGTTCCAGTGCGGTGAGCTGCGCCGGTGTCACCACGTGGAGGTAGCTGTCCGGCAGGTGCGCGTCCGCCAGGACGGCGAGGGCGTACTCCTCGGCGTCGAAGAAGCGCCAGCCGACGGACATCTGGTAGCAGACGGGATGCCGGTCGTCGCCCCGGAACCGCGCGACGACCGCCAGCGCCGCCGGACCGCCGACCAGCACAGCCGTCCGGACCACCGCTTCGGCGGTCTTCTCGTCCAACCCCTCCGGTCCCGGCAGCAGTTCCAGCACCAGCTCGCCCACCTTCGCGAGCTCCGCCGCCTCCTCCGGCGAGCGCGGCGGCATCAGCTCCTCGGCACGTGCCTGCACCTCCCGGCGCACCGCCGGGTCCAGCTCCGGCGCGTGCTCCAGGCTCGCCGCCGCCAGCAGCACCAGCCGGTGCCGGTGCCGCTGCGCCTTGTCCGCCCGGCGCAGCAACTGCCGCAGCAGCCGTGCGCGTTCCTCCACGCGCGCGTGTCCCACCGCCATCCGCACGACGTCGTCCCACTGGTCGTCGTGGGCGTTGCGCACCAGCACGCCGAAGTCCCGGGCCTCGACGGCGGCCCTCGCGCCCAGGTGGTCCTGGAAGGTGCGGTGGACGAAGTCCACGTAACCGGGCACCGGCTCGCGCAGCAGACCGCTGCGGATGAGCAGGTGGGCGAAGACCTGCTCCGCGTCACCCTGCTCGCGCACCTGCGGCATGGCGTCCAGCCACTCGTCCAGCAGGGCGACGACCTCGTCGCGGGCGGCCTCCACCTGGCCGTTGCGGATCATCCAGTAGGCCAGCCGCTGGAGCAGGGCCGTCTGCTCCTCGCGGGAGAGGACGACGCCCTCGACGGAGGAGATCTCCCGCTCGGTGTCCCTGCGGACCAGGAGCATGTCGAGGGCGGCGTCGTACAACTCCTTGCGAGCACGCGGCAGATGCATGCGCCGGTCGCGGTTCAGGGCGCACAGCAGCGCGCACATCAGGGGGTTCGTCGCCAGCCGGCCCAGGTCGCGGCGGGTGGCCACCGCCTCGACGAGGCTCGCCTCGTAGCGGTCGAGCAGCTCGCGCTCGCCGTCCGGCGCGCACTCCACGCGGGCCGCGTCGTGCCAGTGCCGGACGAACGTCCGGACGTCCTCGCGTTCCATGGGCAGCAGCGTGTGCGCCGTGAAGCCCTGGGGTGCCAGCCAGTCCTCCGGCACCGCCGACGGGCGGGTCGTGACGACGTAGCGGGCCTGCGGGAAGGCCGTGAGCAGCGACCTCAGCCACTTCTCCGTACGGTCGCGCAGCCTCGGCGGCACCTCGTCCACGCCGTCCACCAGCACCAACGCCCGTCCGTTGCCCAGGAGTTCCTCCACCCAGCCGTGCGGCGCCGCGAGCGGGACGCCCGCGGCGGACAGGAAGTCCTCCGGCAGGGGCAGACCGTCAGGGGTACGGAAGGCACGCAGTCGCAGCACGAACGGCACGCAGCGGTTCCAGTCCGCGAGTTCGGGACCGAAGCTCTGCCGGGCCGCGTTCAGTGCCAGCCACTGAACCAGCGTCGACTTGCCCGACCCGGCCGGACCCCGCAGCATCAGCCGCCGGCCGTCCGCGAGGGCCTGCTCCACCTTGACCGCCTTCTCCGGCGCTCCGTCGCGGCGGGACGGACGCCACCACTCGGCGCTCACGGCCAGGCTCAGATACGCCGTGTCCAACGGCCACTCGGCCCGACGCCGACCGCCCAGCGTGACCCCGAACAGCTCCAGCCGCGCGTGCGTCCCGGCGACGAAGTCGGCGTACCGCCGCTCGAACGCGAGCTGCGCGGACGGCACGGCCTCCTCCCGGTCCCGCAGCAGGGCCCCGGTCCGCCGCGTCTGCTCCACCGCCGCCCGCGCCGCGAACGACGGGTGCGCGGTGAGCTGTTCGACGACGTGCCCGCAGCACAGCCCCAGCAGCTCCGCGTACAGGTCCTGGGCGCGCTCCGCCAGGTCGGGGACGGGGCGCCGCAGGTCGTCCGCCAGCCGTGCCGGGTCGAGGTCGGCGGCGAACAGCGACTCCGCCGTCAGCTCACCCGCCGCCGCGAAGGTGTCCTGCACGGCCGCGACCGCCGCCAGCCTCTCGTGCTCCGGCAGCGCCGCGTACCCGTCGGCCAGCCGCGCGCCGAGCACCCGCGCCAGCTTCTCGGGTCCCGCCGGCTTCGGCAGCGGCCGGACCGGCTTCGTCACCAGGCCCGCGCCCGGGCTCGGCCTGAGCATCGACCTCGCGACCGCCGACACCACCGTCGACGCCAGCCGCACCACCACGACGTCGATCCCCTGCATCCCCCGACCTCCCCGCTTCCCGCCGACCGCATCCTAGGCACCGCTCCCGCGCCCGTTGGCGGGGATCGCCAAGAAGCAAGCGCGTACCGTCGGTAATACTTGTGGGTAACAACGTCTAGCCCCGGCCCACCAGCGGTTCTACGGTGCCAGCATGCCGAACCTGCCCGATGTCGTGCTGTGGTCGATACCCGCCTTCGTCCTCCTCGCCGTGGTCGAGATGATCAGCGTCCGCCTCCATCCAGACGAGGACGCGGCCGGCTACGACGCCAAGGACGCGGCGACGAGCATCGGCATGGGGCTCGGGAGCCTCGCCTTCGACCTCCTGTGGAAGATCCCCATCGTCGCGATCTACACCACGGTCTACGAACTGACCCCGCTCAGGGTTCCCGTCCTGTGGTGGACGATCCCGCTGATGCTGTTCGCCCAGGACTTCTTCTACTACTTCTCGCACCGCGGCCACCACGTGGTCCGGATCCTGTGGGCCTGTCACGTCGTCCACCACTCCAGCGAGAAGTTCAACCTGACCACCGCGCTGCGCCAGCCGTGGACGTCCCTGACCGTCTGGCCGTTCTACGTCCCGCTCGTCGCCGCGGGCGTGCACCCGGCCGCGCTCGCCTTCTGCTCCTCGGCGAACCTCGTCTACCAGTTCTGGATCCACACCGAGCGCATCGACAAGATGCCCCGCTGGTTCGAGTTCGTGTTCAACACGCCCTCCCACCACCGCGTCCACCACGCCTCCCAGGGCGGCTACCTGGACCGCAACTTCGGCGGCATCCTCATCGTGTGGGACCGGCTGTTCGCGTCGTTCGCGCCGGAGGCCGAGCGGCCCGTCTACGGGTTGACCAAGAACATCAACACGTTCAACCCGATCAGGGTGGCCACCCACGAGTACGTGGCCATCGCCAGGGACCTCAGAGCGGCGTCGAGTTGGGGTGAGCGAGCGGGCCGCGTGTTCCGGGGACCCGGCTGGCGGCCGGCGCCGCCCGCCGAGGCCGCCGTGGCCGCCCAGGTGGAGGAGTCCTCGCCCGCGTGACCCCCGCCCGCGCCCTCCTCACCGCGACCCGCGACCGCGTCCGCCGTGCCGTGACCCGCCCCCGCGTCGCCCCCACCGCCACCCGCTCGAGCGTCGACCCCGGGGCGACCCGTGACGACGTCCGTGCTGCCGCCTCCCGTGACGGCGTCCACCGTGTCCTCACCCGTGACCGCGTTCTCCTCGCCACCTTCGCCGTCGCCACCGTCGTCGACCTGAGCGCCCTCGTGGCCGATGCGGCCGTCGGGCACGGGGCGGCCAAACCCCTGCTGATGCCGCTGCTGGCCGCCTGGGCGGCCCTGCGCGGCGCTCCTCGCCCCCTGGTCGCCGCCCTCCTGTGCGGCTGGGGCGGCGACGTCCTGCTCCTCTTCGACGCCGAGCCCGCCTTCCTCGCCGGCATGGCCTCCTTCGCCGCCGGGCACGTCTGCTACCTCGCCCTCTTCCGCCGTCACGGCTCGGTCCGCGCCCGGGGCGCCGTCCTCTTCCCCTGCTACGCCGCCGCCCTGATCACGACCGTCGCCCTGCTGTGGCCGGACCTGCCGACGGAACTGCGTGTCCCGGTCGCCTGCTACAGCGCCCTCCTCACGGCCATGGCGTACACCGCCGCGACCCGGGCCGGCCTCGTCGCCGGGCTCGGCGGCGCGCTGTTCCTGCTCTCCGACACCCTCATCGCCACCGGCATCGCCCACTGGCCGCAGCCGCCCCGCCCCGACTTCTGGATCATGCTCACTTACGCCGCCGCGCAGTTCCTGCTGACCCGGGGCACCCTCGCCGGCCGCCCGCCACCGTCGGCCGCGAACGGCTCACGGGTGCCGTCGCCCGTCCCCTGAGCGGGTCTCAGCAGCCCGGCTCGGTCCTCGGTTCCCGCCGGCGGGCGAGCCGGGTCCGTCCCCGCCGGGCGTCGTCACCGTTGCCCGCCATGGCTCAGGGGGTGCCGTGCCCGTCCCCCGAGCGGGTCTCAGCAGCCCCGGCTCGGGTTCTCCGCCTCACGCCTCCCAGCGAGCCGGGTCCGCCCCCCAGGGGCCGGGCGGGCGTGCCCAGTCGGCAGGCCCGTTCGCGAACGACACCGGCGGGAGCGCGTACCGCAGCCGCCCGAGCCCGCTGTCGGTCTCACCGAGCCACGCCCCCGGACCGTCGTACTCGGCGCCGGCCTCGGTGCTCGTTCCGGTCACTCCTCCGCCCGCACCGGTCGTGCCAGGGCTCGCACCGGTCGTGCCGGGCCCCGCCCCGGTCGCTCCCGGCCCCGTCCCACTCGCTCCGGCCACCCTCGCCCCAGGCGCTCCCTCACCCGCTCCACTCGGTCCCGCACCCGGCCCGCCCGGTCCCGCACCCGTCCCCTCCAGCAACCACATGGCCGTCCGCGCCAGCGCCACCCGTACGACCCTGCCGCACCCCTCCGAGGACTGCTCGGTCAGGGCGCGCAGGATCGCCGCGGCGAGCAGGTACCCCGTGCCGTGGTCGAGGGCCTGGGCCGGCAGGGCGCCGGGTTGTCCGGCGGTGCCCTCGGTCGCCGCGATGCCCGTCGCGACCTGCACCAGGCTGTCGAATCCGCGCCGCGCGCCCCACGGCCCGTACGCCCCCCACGCCGACAACTGCGCCACCAGCAGCCCGGGCCGGCGTGCGACCAGCTCGTCGGGGGAGAGCCCGAGCCGGTCAAGGGCGCCCGGCCGGTAGCCGGTGACGACGACGTCCGCCGCAGCGAGCAACTCCTCGAACGCCCCCCGGTCGACGGCGAGGTCCAGCGTCGCCGACCGCTTCCCGAAGCCCGTGTCGACGTGCTGGTCGGACAGTTCGGGCAGCCGGGGTGTGTCGACGCGCAGGACGTCCGCGCCCAGCAGGGCCAGGGTGCGGGTGGCGACCGGGCCGGCGATGACCCGGGTCAGGTCCAGGACGCGCAGCCCGGCGGCCGGCAGCAGGGGGGTGCCGGTGAGGGACGGAAGCGCACGCGCGCGTGCGGTGTCCAACCGCTCGCTCTCCACGAGCGGCCGCCGCGCGATCGCCGCCGCCTGCGGGTGCGCGGCCCATTCCTCGGGCGTGCGCAGCGCGACGGCCAGACCGCCCGCCGCGTACACCGCGTCCTCCACCTTCAGGGCGGACCGCTCCGCGAGGGCGGCCGCGACCGGTTCGGGACGGTCGTCGGGCAGGTCCAGCGCCCGCAGCAACCGCTCACGGTGGTGCGGGTAGTTGGCGTGCGTGCGCACCCACCCGTCGGCCGTCCGCCAGAACCGCGACAGCGGTGCGAAGGCGACCGGCGCCCGCCCGTCGACCAGCAGATGCCGTTCACTGACGAACGCGGTGGCCACCGCCCCGTCGTCCACGCGCACCCGGGGCACCCGCGCGAGCCCGGCCCGCCGCGCCCCCAGCTCGGCGGCGGCCAGCGCGCATGCGCCGACGCACGCCCGTGCCAGCTCCCGGACGGGCAGCCGCGCCGCGAGGGCGCCCTCGCGCACCACGGTCGACACGCGCGCGAGGAGCGCCGGATCGCCGCCCAGATCCGACCAGGCCCACGAGACATCAGTCATGACTGCACTATGCAGTACCGGTCGAATCGACCCCGTGCGAAGGGCCGGGCGGTCGGCCCGCCCGGCCCCGTGCACCAGATCCGCGCGCCGGCTACTTCACCGCACGCAGCGCGTTCACCACGCCGAACCCGTAGAACCCGTTGACCCGCTTGCCGCCCGCGCAGGTCGCGTCCACGACGCCGTCACCGTTGCCGTCGTACGGCTCGGCCGGGCAGCCCGGGTTGTCGGCCTGCGCCTTGAGCAGGGCCTGGAGCGCCGCGGGCGAGGCGAACGGGTACTTCGACTTCAGCAGCGCGGCCACACCCGCCACGTGCGGGGACGCCATCGAGGTGCCCTGGAGGAAGCCGTACGCGTTGTTCGGCATCGTCGACAGGATGCGCCCGTTGGCCGACGGGGTCTCCGGGATCTGGTACCGGTCGCCGCCCGGCGCCGCGACGTCCACGACGCCCAGACCGTACGTGGAGTAGTACGACTTGGCGCCCTTGACGCCCGTTGCGCTCACCGTGACGACCCCCGGCAGCTGGGTCGGCACGTCGAAGCACTCGTGCGGGTCGATCGTCCGGGTCACCGGCGTGGAGTCGTCGGGGCTCGAGGTGTCGACGATGGCGTCGGAGTCCAGGTCGTGGTTGGAGTTGCCCGCCGACGCGACGTTGAGCGTGCCCTTCTTCTGGGCGTACAGCTGCGCCCTGTTGACCGCGTCGACGATGGCCTTCTGGTCGGCGTCGTCCATGCAGTTGTACAGCCACGGGTCGACGTAGTAGCTGTTGTTCGTGATCTCGACGCCGTGGTCGGCGGCGAAGACGAAGGCGCAGACGACGTTCTCCGGGTAGAAGAGGCCGTCCTTGGGGTCGCTCACCTTGATGCTGGAGACCTTCACCCCGGGCGCCACGCCCGCCACGCCGATGCCGTTGCGGGCGGCAGCGATCTCACCGGCGACGTGCGTGCCGTGGTAGTCCTCGGCGGTGTACGGACGCCAGGCGCCCGCGGAGGTGTCCGCGACACCGCCGACGCAGTTGGCCGACTGGGACGCGGAGAAGTTCGGGGCGAGGTCCGGGTGGGTGTCGTCGACGCCGGTGTCGATCACGGCGACCGTCACCTTCTTGCTGCCCGGGTTGATCTCGGCGGCCTTGTCGGCGCCGATGGCGCGCAGGTCCCACTGGTCGGCCTCGAGCGGCTCGCTCTCGCCCGCGGCGGCCGAGGCGCTCGCGGTCCGCGCGGCCTCCGCCTTCGACAGCAGCTGGGCCGCACCCTCGTCGGTGGTGCCCGCGAGGCTCAGCGGCGCCGTGCGCGTCGCACCCGCCGACTGGACCCCGCGCACGGCGCGTATCTGCGGGCCGAAGTCGGGGTTCGCCGAGTGCACGACGAGTACGCCGATCTTGTCGTAGGCCGCCGTGACGGTACCGCCGGCCGCCGCGACCGCCTGCTTCACCGACGCGATCGTGCGGCGGTCCACCTTCGTGTTGACGACGTACGCCAGGGTGCCGGCGTCGGCCGCCTGGGCGGCGGGAGCCGTGACCGGGGCGGCCGAGGCGGCCGTCGGCAGGAAGCCGAGGGAGGCGGTCAGCGACAGTACGACGGGCACCGCGAGGGCGAGGCGACGTCTGGAAGGCAGATGAGCCATGGGGTCTCCACATCATCCGGAAACGGGACCCGCCCGGAACGCGGTTCGCGCCTGGGCAGGTACATGACGGGTGGTGCTCGCCCGAAGCTATCTCCCCGACTCACCGACCAGCAATGACCTTCCCCGGATGACTTCCACAAAGCCACCCATCGTGTTGAACCCGTCCACGCGTGGCGCCGTGACCTTGGGCAGGGAACGCGAGGACACTCGCCTCCGTTCGCCGTCCGACCGCATCCGCAACGAGGAGACTCCGTGGCCACCGAGACACCGCCCCCCTCGAAGAACCCAGCCCAACTCCCCTCCACCGCGGAGTTCGTCGCGGTGCAGGAGAGCGCGGAGTTCGGTGAACTGCGCCGCTCGTACCGCTCCTTCGCCTTCCCGCTGACCGTCGCCTTCATCGCCTGGTACCTGCTGTACGTCCTGCTGTCGAACTACGCGGGCGACTTCATGGGCACCAAGCTGTTCGGCAACATCAACGTCGCCCTCGTCCTCGGCATCGCCCAGTTCGTCACCACGTTCCTCATCGCCTGGTGGTACTCGCGGCACGCCGCCGCCAAGCTCGACCCCAAGGCCGAGGCCATCAAGTCCCGCATGGAGGGTGCCGCATGAGCCCCGCACAGCAGACGCTCCTCGCCGCCAACGAGGCCAGCGAACACCGCCCGCTGATCATCACCCTCTTCGCGCTGTTCGTCGTCGCGACCCTCGTCATCACCGTCTGGGCGGGCCGCCAGACCAAGGACGCCGCCGACTTCTACGCCGGCGGCCGCCAGTTCAGCGCCTTCCAGAACGGCCTCGCCGTCTCCGGCGACTACATGTCGGCCGCGTCGTTCCTCGGCATCGCCGGCGCCATCGCCCTCTTCGGCTACGACGGCTTCCTGTACTCCATCGGCTTCCTCGTCGCCTGGCTGGTCGCCCTGCTGCTGGTCGCCGAACCGCTGCGCAACTCCGGCCGGTACACCATGGGCGACGTCCTCGCCTACCGCATGCGTCAGCGCCCCGTCCGCACCGCCGCCGGCACCTCCACGATCGTCGTGTCGATCTTCTACCTGCTGGCCCAGATGGCCGGCGCGGGCGTCCTGGTCTCCCTGTTGCTGGGCATCACCTCCGACGCCGGCAAGATCCTCATCGTCGCCCTCGTCGGCCTCCTGATGGTCGTGTACGTCTCCATCGGCGGCATGAAGGGCACCACCTGGGTCCAGATGGTCAAGGCCGTGCTGCTCATCGGCGGCACCCTGCTGATCACCTTCCTGGTGCTGCTGAAGTTCGACTTCAACATCTCCGACCTGCTCGGCACGGCAGCCGCGAACAGCGGCAAGGGCACTGCCTTCCTGGAACCCGGCCTCCAGTACGGCGCCACCGGCACCTCCAAGCTCGACTTCATCTCCCTGGGCATCGCCCTCGTCCTCGGCACCGCCGGCCTGCCGCACATCCTGATCCGCTTCTACACCGTGCCCAACGCCAAGGCCGCCCGTAAGTCCGTGAACTGGGCGATCGGCATCATCGGCGGCTTCTACCTGATGACCATCGCGCTCGGCTTCGGCGCCGCCGCCCTGATCTCCCAGGACGAGATCATCGCCTCCAACCCGTCCGGCAACACGGCCGCGCCGCTGCTCGCCCTCCACCTCGGCGGCGTCGACTCCGCCTGGGGCGCGATCCTGCTCGCGACGATCTCCGCGGTGGCCTTCGCGACGATCCTCGCCGTGGTCGCCGGCCTCACCCTCGCCTCCTCGTCGTCCTTCGCCCACGACATCTACGCCAACGTCATCCGCAAGGGCCAGGCCACCGGCAAGGAGGAGGTCCGCGCGGCCCGCTGGGCGACCGTCTTCATCGGCATCGTCTCCATCGGCCTGGGCGCCCTTGCCCGCGACCTCAACGTGGCCGGCCTGGTCGCCCTCGCCTTCGCCGTCGCCGCCTCCGCGAACCTGCCGACGATCCTCTACAGCCTGTTCTGGAAGCGGTTCACCACCCAGGGCGCCCTGTGGTCGATCTACGGCGGCCTGATCGTCGCCGTCGGCCTGGTGCTCTTCTCGCCCGTGGTCTCCGGCGACCCCAAGGCGATGTTCCCCGACGCCGACTTCGCCTGGTTCCCGCTGAAGAACCCCGGCATCATCTCCATCCCGTTCGGCTTCCTCATGGGCTGGCTCGGCACCGTCCTGTCCAAGGAGGGGCCCGACACCGGCAAGTACGCGGAACTGGAGGTGCGCTCCCTCACGGGCACCGGCGCCCACTGACCGTCCCGCACCCGGGGCCGTCGTAGATCCCTACGGCGGCCCCGCGCCGCGTCTTGTGGGATCGGGCACCTGTCGTTGTCGGTGCCGTCGCGTAGGCTCGCAGGTGTCGGAACACTGACCGATCCGTGGATCGAGGGAGGGGGCCCCCGTGCTCATCGACACCTACGGCCGAGTGGCCACCGACCTGCGCGTCTCGCTGACCGACCGGTGCAACCTGCGCTGCACCTACTGCATGCCCGAGGAGGGCCTGCAGTGGCTGGCCAAGCCCGACCTCCTCACGGACGACGAGATCGTCCGGCTGATCGGCATCGCGGTCACCTCGCTGGGAATCGAGGAGGTCCGCTTCACCGGCGGTGAGCCCCTGCTGCGCCCCGGCCTGGTCGGCATCGTCGAGCGGGTGGCGGCCCTCGCCCCCCGCCCCCAGATGTCCCTGACGACCAACGGCATCGGCCTCAGGCGCACCGCGACGGCCCTGAAGGCGGCAGGCCTGGACCGGGTCAACGTCTCGCTGGACACGCTCCGCCCGGACGTCTTCAAGACCATGACCCGCCGGGACCGTCACAAGGACGTCCTCGAAGGCCTCGAGGCCGCCCGCGAGGCGGACCTGACCCCGGTGAAGGTCAACGCGGTCCTGATGCCGGGGCTGAACGACGACGAGGCCCCCGACCTGCTGGCCTGGGCCGTCGAGAACGCCTACGAGCTGCGCTTCATCGAGCAGATGCCGCTGGACGCCCAGCACGGCTGGAAGCGCGACGGCATGGTCACCGCCGGGGACATCCTGGCCTCCCTGCGCACCCGCTTCGACCTCACCCCCGAGGGCGACGAGGCCCGCGGCTCCGCCCCCGCCGAGCGCTGGCTGGTCGACGGCGGCCCGCACCGCGTCGGCGTCATCGCCTCCGTCACCCGCCCGTTCTGCGCGGCCTGCGACCGCACCCGCCTCACGGCCGACGGCCAGGTCCGCACCTGCCTGTTCGCCCGCGAGGAGACCGACCTGCGCGCCGCCCTGCGCTCCGGCGCCCCCGACGAGGAGATAGCCCGCATCTGGCGTCTGGCGATGTGGGGCAAGAAGGCGGGCGCGGGCCTGGACGACCCGTCGTTCGTCCAGCCGGACCGCCCGATGTCAGCGATCGGGGGCTAGGGGGTGTTTCCCTCCTAGCGGCAGGCCTGATCAGGCGCTCATGGTGCAAGGACCCGTTGTGCGGTGCAAGGACCCCTTATGCGCCTTTAGGAGCTTCCCAGTCCGCGAACTTCACGACGTCCTTGAGGAAGCCCCGCACACCGAGGAACTGCGACAGATGCTCCCGGTGCTCGTCGCACGCCAGCCACGTCTTGCGGCGCTCCGGGGTGTGCAGCTTCGGGTTGTTCCAGGCGAGGACCCACACGGCGGCGACGCGGCAGCCCTTGGCGGAGCAGGTCGGGGTCTCTTCACTCACGGGTGCGCCTCACAGGGAAGACGGCAGAACAAGGCGACGCCGAGCAGCCACGGGGGGAGCTGCCCGGCGTCGGTCCGTCGCTCCGACGGGGGATGCGGAGCGCGTACGAAGTATGTCACGGGTCACCGGCCCCACGGCACCGGAACAACATGATTGATCTGAGCTTTTCCTGAGCTTGGCGCACGGCTGACTCAGGGCCCCCGCTGCGCCGGACCGTCCTGCGCGTCTCCTGGGACGGATTCCGCGACGGGCTCCTCTTGCGGTTCCGCGGAGGGCTCCCGGGCCTCTTCCTCGTCCGCCCGCGGCGGCGCGATCATCGGCTTGGACGGCACCGTCACGAAGGTCGACGGCAGCCCCGGCGCGTTCTCCCGGCCGGCGTTGGCGACCACCACCGCGATGTACGGCAGCACCGCCCCGAGGACCAGCGCCACCACGGCGACATGGCGCTCCACGTTCCACAGCACCGCGGCGAGGATCACCGACAGTGTCCGGATCGACATCGAGATCACATAGCGCCGCTGCCGACCGCGCACGTCCTCCTGGAGACCCTGCCGTGCCCCGGTGATCCGGAACACCTGGACGTTGCCGCCGTCACCCTGCTTCCGCATCACGTTCCACCATCCGCCCGCATCGAACTCACCCCGTCATCCACGGTACGCCGCGCCTGCGCCGCCTTCGAGCCCGGGTCGCCTCCCGCCCGCCGGACGCCCTGCGCGGTACCGCGTACGGATCCGCCCGGCATGCGGCGTAGGGCGAGCGGATCGAGACTGGGAGCAATGCTCGCGTCGAGCCGTACACAGGAGGAAGTCATGGGCTGGTTGTGGGCGATCATCGTGGGGTTCGTGCTGGGACTGATCGCCAAGGCGATCATCCCGGGCAAGCAGCACAGCCCGCTGTGGCTGACCACCATCTTCGGCATTCTGGGCGCGGTCGTCGGCAACGCGGTCGCGCGCGGCTTCGGCGTCGACGAGACCCCCGGCATCGACTGGAGCCGTCACGTCTTCCAGTTGATCGCCGCGATCGTCATCGTGGCCTTCGGCGACATGCTCTACATGGCGACGCTGGGCAAGAGGAAGCGGCGCATCTGACCCGGGACGACCACAGGGGGCGCGGGCGCGACCGACTGCACGGCCCCGACCGACTTCACGACCGCGACCGATCAGGACGACCGCGACCGATCAGGACCGGTCAAGACGACCGTGGCCGTTCACGACGACAGTGACCGGCCACGATTCGAGCCCGCGACCGACCACGCCCGCGACCGACCACGCCCGCGGCCGGCCGTGACGACGGCCGGCCGCGAGGAAGCCGGTCGGGGCGGAGCCGCAGCCCGCAGCGGTTCCCCCCGGCGACCCGCCCGCACCCCCACGGCGCACTCCGGAACGGGGTGACTCAGCCCTGGGCGACCTCGACGGCCGCCAGGTTCTTCTTGCCACGCCGCAGCACCAGCCACCGCCCGTGCAGCAGGTCCTCCGCGGCCGGGACGGCGTCCTCCGCGGCGACCTTCACGTTGTTCACGTAGGCGCCGCCCTCCTTCACCGTGCGCCGCGCGGCGGACTTGCTGGCCACCAGGCCGACCTCGGCGAACAGGTCCACGACCGGCCCGAGCTCGGTGACCCGGACGTGCGGGACCTCCGACAGGGCCGCCGCCAGCGTCCGGTCGTCGAGGTCCGCGAGCTCGCCCTGGCCGAAGAGGGCCTTGGACGCGGCGATGACGGCGGCCGTCTGGTCGGCGCCGTGCACCAGCGTCGTCAGCTCCTCGGCCAGCGCCCGCTGGGCGGCCCGGGCCTGCGGGCGCTCCTCGGTCTGCCGCTCCAGCTCCTCCAGCTCCGCACGGGTGCGGAAGGACAGGATCCGCATGTAGCGGGAGATGTCCCGGTCGTCCACGTTCAGCCAGAACTGGTAGAACGCGTACGGCGTCGTCAGCTCCGGGTCGAGCCAGACGGCGCCGCCCTCGGTCTTGCCGAACTTGGTGCCGTCCGCCTTCGTCATCAGCGGCGTCGCCAGCGCGTGCACGGTGGCGTCCGGCTCCAGCCGGTGGATCAGGTCCAGACCCGCCGTGAGGTTGCCCCACTGGTCGCTGCCGCCCTGCTGGAGCGTGCAGCCGTAGCGCCGGTGGAGCTGGAGGAAGTCCATGCCCTGGAGGATCTGGTAGCTGAACTCGGTGTAGCTGATGCCCTGGTCGGACTCCAGACGGCGGGCCACGGAGTCCTTCGTCAGCATCTTGTTGACGCGGAAGTGCTTGCCGATGTCCCGCAGGAACTCGATCGCGGACAGGCCGGCGGTCCAGTCGAGGTTGTTGACCATCACCGCGGCGTTCTGGCCCTCGAAGGATAGGAACGGCTCGATCTGGCCGCGCAGCTTGTCGACCCACCCGGCGACCGTCTCCGGGTCGTTGAGCGTGCGCTCGGCGGTCGGGCGCGGGTCGCCGATCAATCCCGTCGCCCCGCCCACCAGCGCCAGCGGCCGGTGACCGGCCTGCTGGAGCCGGCGCACGGTGAGCACCTGCACCAGGTGCCCGACGTGCAGGGACGGGGCGGTCGGGTCGAAGCCGCAATAGAACGTGACGGGACCGTCCGCGAGCGCCTTGCGCAAAGCGTCCTCGTCGGTGGACAGGGCGAACAGCCCCCGCCACTTCAGGTCGTCGACGATGTCCGTCACGGTTCTCGTGTCTCCTCGATGATCCTCGGGCAGCCGAGCGGCTGCCGGCTACGAGGTTATACGCCCTGGCTGACAGAGCTCATGTTGAATTCCGGCACCCGCAGCGCGGGCATGGCCGCCCTGGTGAAATAGTCGCTCCATTCCCGGGGCAGCGTCTTCTCGGTACGCCCGGCCCCGGTCGCCCGGCCCAGCACGCCGACCGGCGACTCGTTGAACCGGAAGTTGTTGACCTCGCCGACGACCTCGCCGTTCTCCACCAGGTAGACGCCGTCCCGGGTCAGACCGGTCAGCAGCAGCGTCGCCGGGTCGACCTCGCGGATGTACCACAGGCAGGTCAGCAGCAGCCCGCGTGCGGTGCCCGCCACCATCTCCTCCAGCGAACGGTCGTCGCCGCCGTCCAGGATCAGGTTGTCGGCGCCCGGGGCCACCGGCAGGCCGGTCAGGCCCGCGCTGTGCCGGCTCGTCGTGAGGTGCTTCAGCTCGCCCTCGCCGATCCAGTCGGTCGCCCGGATCGGCAGCCCGTTGTCGAACACCGATTGGTCGCCGCCGGAGGAGTGCGCCACCACGAACGGCGCCGACTCCAATCCCGGATGGTGCGGGTCGCTGCGCAGGGACAGCGGCAGCTCGGTCAGCTTCTCGCCGACCCGGGTGCCGCCGCCCGGCCGGGAGAACACCGTCCGGCCCTCGGCGGCGTCCCGGCCGGACGCCGACCACAGCTGGTAGATCATCAGGTCCGCGACGGCCGTCGGCGGCAGCAGCGTCTCGTACCGCCCGGCGGGCAGCGCGATCCGCCGCTCGGCCCAGCCGAGGCGCACGGCCAGCTCGGCGTCGAGCGCCCCCGGGTCGACGTCCTTGAAGTCCCGCGTCGACCGGCCCGCCCACGCCGAGCGCGTACGGTCCGGCGACTTGGCGTTCAGCTCCAGGGTCCCGTTCGGCTGGTCGTGCCGCAGCCGCAGCCCCGTCGACGTGCCCAGATAGGTCGAGACCAGCTCGTGGTTGGCGAAGCCGTACAGCTCCCGCCCGCCGGCACGCGCGCGTGCGAACGCCTCGCCCAGCGCGGGCGCGAAGTCCCCGAACACGGCGGACGAGGTCTCGAGGGGCGCGTCCGCGAAGTCGGGCGACTCCGTCACGCCCGTGACCAACGGCTGGGCGTCCTCCGCCGGACCGGCCCCGCGCGCGGCCGCCTCGGCGGCCCGCACCAGCGGCTCCAGCTCGTCCTCGGTCACCGCGGTCCGCGAGACGACGCCGGAGGCCGTGCCCTCCTTGCCGTCCACCGTCGCGATCACGGTGAGCGTGCGCGAGCGCGTGACGCCGTTGGTGGTCAGCGCGTTGCCCGCCCAGCGCAGGTTGGCCGTCGACTGCTCGTCGGCGATCACGACGCAGCCGTCGGCCCGCGACAGCGCGAGGGCGCGCTCCACGACCTCGTGCGGCTTGTTCGTAGGGGCGCTCATCGGCCGGCCTCCTGCGTGGTGTTGAGGATGTTGACGCCCTTGAACAGGGCGGACGGGCAACCGTGCGAGACGGCCGCGACCTGCCCCGGCTGGGCCTTGCCGCAGTTGAAGGCACCTCCGAGGACGTACGTCTGCGGACCGCCGACCGCCGCCATCGAACCCCAGAAGTCGGTCGTCGTCGCCTGGTAGGCCACGTCCCGCAGCTGTCCGGTGATCCGCCCGTTCTCGATCCGGAAGAAGCGCTGCCCCGTGAACTGGAAGTTGTACCTCTGCATGTCGATCGACCAGGAACGGTCCCCGACGACGTAGATGCCCCGGTCGACGCCCCCGATGAGGTCCTCCGTGGACATGCCGGCGGGGTCCGGACGCAGCGAGACGTTCGCCATGCGCTGCACCGGCACATGGCCGGGCGAGTCGGCGTACGCGCACCCGTTGGAACGCTCGAACCCGGTCAGCCGGGCGATCCTGCGGTCCAGCTGGTACCCGACCAGCGTGCCGTCCTTCACCAGGTCCCAGGACTGCGCCCGGACCCCCTCGTCGTCGTAGCCGATGGTCGCCAGGCCGTGCTCCGCGGTGCGGTCCCCGGTGACGTTCATCAGCTCCGAGCCGTACCGGAGCTTGCCGATCTGGTCGAAGGTGGCGAAGGAGGTGCCGGCGTAGGCGGCCTCGTAGCCCAGGGCCCGGTCCAGCTCGGTGGCGTGCCCGATCGACTCGTGGATGGTCAGCCACAGGTTCGACGGGTCCACGACCAGGTCGTACGGCCCCGGCTCGACGCTCGGCGCCCGCATCTTCTCCGCGAGCAGCTCCGGGATGCGCTCCAGCTCCTCGTCCCAGTCCCAGCCGGTGCCCGTGAGGTACTCCCAGCCGCGGCCGACCGGCGGCGCGATCGTGCGCATCGACTCGAACTCACCGCTCGACTCGTCCACCGACACCGCCGTCAGCGACGGGTGCAGCCGCACCCGCTGCTGCGTGGTCACCGTGCCCGCCGTGTCGGCATAGAACTTGTTCTCGTGGACGGTGAGCAGCGAGGCGTCGACGTGGTTGACGCCGCGGCCCGCCAGCAGCCGTGTGCTCCACTCCGCGAGCAGCGCCGCCTTCTCCTCGTCCGGCACGGTGAACGGGTCGATCTCGTACGACGACACCCACGTCTTCTCGGCGTGCACCGGCTCGTCGGCGAGCTCCACGCGCTCGTCCGACCCGGCCGCCCTGATGACCTGGGCCGACAGCTTCGCCATGGCCACCGCCTGCGAGGCGACCTTGGCCGCCGCGTCCATCGTCAGGTCCACACCCGACGCGAACCCCCACGTCCCGCCGTGCACGACCCGCACCGCGTACCCGAGGTCGGTCGTGTCCGAGGACCCGGCGGGCTTGGCGTCCCGCAGCCGCCAGGACGCACCGCGCACCCGCTCGAACCGGAAGTCCGCGTGCTCCGCCCCCAGCGCACGCGCGCGTGCGAGCGCGGCGTCCGCCAGGGCGCGTAGGGGCAGCGCGAGAAAGGTTGGATCGATGCCGTGGGCCACAGGAGGCTCTCCCCTATCGAATGGGTTCACTTCGGTTCTCTTCGACGGTTCTCCGCGAGCGGACAGGCCGCAGTCAAGCACGTCAGCACCGGGACCGGCGTGTCCACAGGTTTTTCGAACGACGGGTCGTGGCAGGCCGTTCGACGGTCCGGGCAGTACCTCCGGTATGTGCCGCGGGGTGAACGCGAAGTGGCATGATGACGCCATGCAGGGGTGGGGGAGTGATTTTCGTACCTGGCTCTCGTCGCTCGACGAGCACGACATACGAAGCTTATTGACAGCGCATCAGTGTCTCCGCCACCAGTCCTGCGCACGCGGCCACCACGTCCGCAACCGCACGACGGTCACCCGGCGTGAGATGAACACCTTCCGGGTGTGGGTCACCAGAGCGAGACAGCAGCACCTGCAGTTGGCCGGATCCTGCGGCCTGACCTGGGCGTGTCACGCGCTCGTCGAGGAGCACGGATGCCCCGCCGAGCTGCTCGGCGAGCCGACCCTCGAACTGCTCGAGACGATGCTCCGCGTCCTCGACCCCGCACTCGCCCGCTGCGCGCTGTACGGACTGCTCTCCCCGGAGCGGCAGAAGACACCGACCGCGCGCCTGGCACAGGGACACGCGGACGCACTGCGCACGGCGGCCGACCGCCGTCCCCCGTCGAATCCAGCCGAGATCCTCAGGAGAGTCGTGAGAGCAGCAGGGCACCACGGTCCGGACGGCGACATGGACGGCGGGGTCGGTGGGGACGACGCAACGACGGGCACGACGGGGCAGCTTCTCGGCGCGGCGGACCGGGAGCCGACGCTCGACGCCCGACTGACCGAACTCTGCGACTCCGGCCGGGACGTGGCGGCCGCGTTGCGTACGGTGGCCGACGCGGTCGAGTCCGGGCGGCGGCCCACGGCGGGGGCCCGGGGCCTCGCGGACACGGTGCAGGCCTGGACCGGCCTGCGCGACCGCGTTGCCGACCGGTGCGCGGACGAGGGGGTCGACTGGCCGCACGAGTCCGACTACGCGTGGCTGACCGCCGAGCGCGCGCGGCTGGAGAAGTCCCGCGCGGAGCTCGCCGCGCTGCGCGAGCGCGCCGAGTCCTACGACGCCCTGATCGACGCGGCCATGGACCCGGACGAGGCCGCGACGCTCACCATGCTGCGCAACCGGGTGCGGGCACAGATCGACGAGCTGGAGAAGACGCTGGGAACCGGCGCGCCGACCGGTCCCGGGGCCGGGGTCCGGGCGGCCGCCTTACCGGAGACGGAAGCGGTGGCGAAGCCGGAGCGGGAGCCGCGGTCGGAGAAGCCGGAGGCCGGGGCCGGGGCAGGGCCGGACACCGCACCCGCCGCCGCGCCGGCCGAGGAGCCCACGAAGGCAACGGGGTCCACGCGATCCGTGGAGTCGGCCGCACCGGAGCCCGCACCGACGCCCGAGCCACAGCCCGCCCAGGCGCCCTCCGAGGAACCGGAACCCGCCGAGGAGGCCGGCGACACCGACCCCGAGCCCCCGGCGGACGAGCCGGCGCGCCCGGCCGGTGAGCCCGGGTTCTCCGCGGCCGCCGAAGCCGAGGCCACGAAGACCGCCGAGGCCGCCGAAGCCGAGGCCGCCGAGGCCACGAAGACCGCCGGGGCCGACGAAGCCGCCGCGCAGGCCGCCGTCCCCGCCCCCCGGCCGGAAGCCCCGGACACCATCCTCGTCGAGCAGGAGCCCTGGCCGGCCTCCGTCGCGGACGCCGACTGGGACGTGCGGGCGCCCTGGGAGACGGGCAGGGAGTCACCGGTCGCCGTCCTCATGCGGACGGGGAAGCTGGCCGAGGCGTACTGGATGACCGAGGCGTCCGCCGAACCCGCCGTCCGCGCACGGGCGTTGGCGTTCGCGGCCGCCGCGTTCGACTGCGCGACGGAGTCGGAGGCCACGGACGTCCAGATCACGCACGACATCGACCAGACGCCGCTGGCCCGGGACCGGGACGCCTACCTCGTCGCCCTGGTCGCCGCCCTGCGCGCCGGGCTCACCGCGTGCTGGCCGCACGTGCTCGTCGGTGACTTCTCGCCGCCGGCCGGACTGGCCGAGCCCTGGCAGGAACTGCTCACCGTCCTGGTCGCCGCCGTGCGCAACGGACGGTCCTTCGAACCCGGGGCGCATCACACCGACGACGCACAGCAGGACCACGACCTGCGCGAGGAACTCGGCACGCAGGCCCACCAGCTGCTCGACAGCCTCTCCCGCCGCAAGACGATGTACCAGCGCGCCACCCGCGTCCTGCAGGACCTGGTCGGCCCGCGCGGAGAGCTCGGCGTCGCCCTGCGCGACGTCATCCAGTGGGTGGACGGCGGTCCGCTGCCCGCCGCCGACTTCCGCTCCCGCGCCGAGCAGTTGCGTAGCGCCGACCACGTCGACCGGCTGATCGAACAGACCGACAGCCGCTTCCGCACCCCCAAGCAGGCCAAGGAGCCGATAACCGCGGGCGCCCTGCGCCAGCTGCACGCGGCCTGCCGGTCCGTGGCGGACGTCCTGACCAAGGCCGACGCGGTCGCCGCCAACCTGCTGCGGCCCGCCGGGATGTCCCAGTCGGGCATCCCCGAACTGGCCGCCGCGCGCCGCGCCCTGCGCGACGTGGCACCGCCGCCGGGTGTGGGCGGCGCGGCCCTGGAACTGCTCCACCACTGGCTGGAGGGCAAGGTGCGCCACCCGGCCGCCGAGAACCGCCCCGGCCGCGACGACGGCAGCCCCCACCCCGCCACCGACTGCCTGCTCACCCTCGCCGACCTGCCGCGGGACAGCGTCGGCCTGCCCGACCTCCAGGACCCGCGCACCGCCCGCCGCATGGCCGCGCTCATGGCACCGCCGGACGCCGAGCAGGCCCTGCGCCGCTACCTCACCCGCGGCGACCTGCACCTCGCGCGCTCACTCGTGGACGCCGTACGGCAGGAGCCCGGCGCGTACGGGAAGCCGGACGCCGAGTGGGGCGAGGGAGCCGAGCGGCGGGTGCAGCAGGCGCAGGAGAACTGGCGGGAGACCGTGCGCCGCCGGCACGCCGAGGCGGCCGGGATGCTCGCCCAGATGCGCACGCTCAACCTGCTCGCGCCCGACAGGGAACGCGAGTTCACGGGACGACTGCAGGAGTTCGCCGACGGCGAGAGGGCCGGCCGCTACCGGTACGCCGTGGAGCGGCTCGAGGCGCTGCGGGGCGAGCTGTCGCAGCTCGTGCAGAAGTCCACCCGCCGCCAGCGGCAGGAGCTGGAGCAACTGCGGCTCACCCCGAACGCCTCGCTCGACCCGGCCGACTACGACCGGATCGCCGCGCTCATCACCGAGGGCGACACGGTGACCGCCGAGGAGTTCCTGGCCCTCGCGCGCGGCGGCAAGCAACTGCCCGAACGGCCCGAGGACGACGGTGAGGAACTCGCCGTGTTCCTCGACGGCCTCACCGGCCCGGGCGTCCCCCAGCCGGGCGGCGACGGCGTCGACGCCGACTGGTGGACGGCCCGCTACGGCTCCGGCGTCGCACTGACCGAGGCGGCGGACCTCGGACTGCGCTCCTGGAAGGCGCTGTGCACCCGGCACGGCCGCAACAGCGAGTGGCAGCAACACCTCCCGCGGGTGCTCCGACTGCTCGGCCTCGAGCCCAGCGGCCAGCCCGTCGTGGAGACCCGCACCCAGGGCGTGCGCCGGTTCAAGGTGCGCGCCAGGGTCGCCGAGCGTCCCGGGTACGTCGCCGCGCTCGGCTCCCAGGCCACCTCCTACACCGTCCAGCTGATCTGGGAGGAGCAGCGGGCGAACGGCCCGCTCGCCCACCTGGAGGACGCCGACGTCGACGCCAACGTGGTGCTCTACCTGCACCCGCTGGGCGCCGAGGGACGCCGCCGCCTCGCCGAGGCGTCACGGGCGGGCGCCCAGCAGGCGCTGGTCGTCGACCCGGCCGTCGTGGGCTGGATGGCCGCCCGCGCCCCCGGCAGCTTCCGCGCCCTCCAGCGCGTCACCCTGCCCTGGGCGGCGTACAACCCGTACACGCCGTTCGTCGCGGGACTGGTCCCGCCGGAGGTCTTCTACGGCCGCGACGAGGAGATGCGGGAGGTCATGGACCCGCGCGGCGGGCTCTTCCTCTACGGCGGCCGCCAGCTCGGCAAGTCCGCGCTGCTGCGCCGGGTGGCCAGGATCTTCCCGCGCCGCTCCGACAACTACGTGTCCGTCTACCTCGACCTGCTCAAGGCGGAGATCGGCCAGGCCGAGGCGCCCGACAAGATCTGGAGCCTGCTCGCGGAGGAACTCAAGCGCCGGGGCGTCTTCGCCAACAAGGTGTCGGAGCAGGCGGGCCCCGACGTGATCGTGCGTAAGCTCGGCGAATGGCTCGACGCCGACGAGTCGCGCCGGCTGCTCGTCCTGGCCGACGAGGCCGACGCGTTCCTGACCGCCGACTCCCGCCGGACCTTCCGCATGGGAGGCGAGTCGACGTTCCCGAACGTCAAGCGCTTCCAGCAGCTCATGGAGCACTCGGAACGCCGGTTCAAGATCGTGTTCGCGGGTCTGCACCAGGTGCAGCGTTTCGGTGCCCTGTCCAACGTCTCGACGGCGCACGGCGGCCCGGACGTCCTCGTGGGCCCGCTGAAGCAGCAGGCGGCCCTGCGGCTCGTGACCGAGCCCATGGCGGCCCTCGGCTACGTCTTCGAGCGGCCGGAACTGGTCTGGCGGATCCTCGCCATCACCAACTACCAGGCCAACCTGGTGCAGATCTTCTGCAGCGAGCTGGTGCGCACCCTGCACTCGCGGCCCTACGCCGTCACCGGCCGTGCCACCGCCATCTCCGAGGCCGACGTGCAGGAGGTCGCGGCCTCCGAGACGCTGCGCCGCCGCATCGCGGAGCGGCTGCGGTTCACGATCAACCTGGAGGACCGCTACCGGGTCCTCGCGCTCCTCATCGCCCTGGAGAGCCTCAAGGACAGCTACCAGGGCGACTACAGCGCCAAGGATTTGCTCGACCTCGCCCGGGACGCCTGGCCCGAGGGCTTCGAGGAGTGCGGGGTGCAGCAGGCGGAGATCTACCTCAACGAGATGGTCGGGCTCGGCCTGCTGATCCGCCTGGGCGACCGCGCGCGCTTCGCCGTACGCAGCCCGAACGTCGTCAACATGCTCGGCACCCGCGAGGAGCTGGAGACCGAGCTGCACGAGACCGAGTTCGGCCTGCCCTACGACTACAACCCGCGCGCCGCCCGGCGCATCCTCGGCCGCGACCGCAGCACCGGCGCCCCCCGCTACAGCCCGCTGACCGAGGGCCAGCTGCACGAGGCCGCCCAGCCGGGCGTCTCGCTGGTGGCGACGACCGCCCTGCACCAGCCGGACCTGGTGCTCCAGGCCGTCTCGGCGTTCGCCGAGGGGCGGGGGGTGAAGGTGCTCAAGGTCAAGCGCGGGGAGGACCTCGGCGCGCTCCTGACCGCGGCGGCCTCGGCCCGCTCGCGCACGGCGCACGTCGTCCTCGCCGACCTGAGGGGTGTCGCGGCCGACGCCCTCGGCGAGGAGCTGCGGCTGTGCGTCGACCACGCCGGTCCGGCCGCCGACAAGCACGTCCCGCAGAACGAGGGACGCAAGAACAAGCAGACCCGCTCGGTCGTCGTGGTGGCCGACGCCGGCGCCGTCGCCGCCCTGCGCGCCGGCGACGAGGGCAGGCGGCTGCGGGTGCGGACCCTCCCGCCGCGCCGCTGGACCGCCGACTCGCTGCGCGCCTGGCCCGAGTGCCCGTTCGTCGACCGTGAGGACCGCCGCCGGCTCACCGACGCCACCTCGGGCTGGCCGCAGTGGACGGAGGCCGCGGTCGCCGACGTCTCCCTGCGCGGGGCGACCCTCGACGACGCCCTCGACCACATCCGCACCGTCACCGCCAAACCGGCGAACGTCGACGCCCACCTCAAGAAGTCCGGTCTGAGCGAGCGCGACCTCGCCCTGCTCAGCCTGTGGACGGAGTACGTCGAGGAGGGCCAGGGCGTGCCGGTCGACGACGTGGAGGCGGCCACCGGCCTCGGCTCCGACGAGACCCGGGACTGGCTGGCCCACCTGGACGAACTCAACGTCGTCGACGAGACCGACGGGGGCATGGCACTCGACCCGGTCACCTTCCGGGCGGTGCGCGCACGCGCCACGGAGAGCGCGTGACGGCGTACCGGCCCGGCCGGGCGCTCGTCGACCTGCCGGGCGTCGGAGCGCAGGTCGACGAGATCGCCGCCCGCCTGGCGGCGGGCCTGAACTGCCTGTGGCTGCTGCCCGACCAACTGGTGGAGACGGGGCACGCGGAGCAGTTGTACCGGGCCGCGCTCACCACCACGCCCGACCGGCTGGACGTGGCCCCGCCGACCGTCCTGACGGTGCCCGCGCAGCGCGGCCCCGAACCGGGCGGACCCGCCGAGGCACCGGGGCGGGACCGCGAGGGCCGGGCGGCACCGGGGGACCAGGACGCCGAGCCGGCCCACGCGGCCGACGAGGACTGGGGCGACCTGCCCGCCCTCGACTTCGACGACGACTTCGACCTCGGATGGTCCGACGTCCGCGCCGCGCGCCCCGTGCGCCCCGCGGTGCGCGAGCAGGCCGCCCCCGAACTGCTGGAGCGGCTGGGCAAGGAGCTGGCCGTGGGGCCGGGCGAGGTCGTCGCGCGGCTCACCGACCCGGGGCAGCGCTGGCGGCCCGTGGTCGGACTGCGCGCCTGGACGGAGCCCGACGATCCCCGGCCGGCCGTGCCCGGCCCCCGCGGCGGCGCCGTCCGGGGCGGCGCCGTGGCGCGGCTCTTCCACTCCCTGGCCGCCGCGGTCAAGGACGCGGGTCTGCCCCCGCAGGCCCGTCCCCGGCTGCTGGTCGTGGCCCGGCTGCGGGACGTGCCGGAGACACTCACCGACGAACTCGACCGGGACATCGCCACCACCTCCGTGCACTGGTGGTGGGGCACGGTCGGGCGCCTGGACACCGCGACCGTGGTGGCCTCCGTCCGGGAGCGCGGCCCCGGCGGCACCGTCACCCAGCGCGTCCTGGCCGCCGTCCGCGACGAGATCGTCACCGAGCTCGCGGCCTTCGACCTGGCCCTCGCCGAGCGGCTGGCCACCGGCTGGGACGGCAGGATCGGCGGGCTCGGGCCGGCCCTGCGCTCCTGTCTGGACGGCACCCTGATCACGGCCGCCGGCCTGTGCCCCGACGCGGCCCTCGACGCCGGCACGCGCCGCCGCCCGGGGTCACGGCTGCGGCCGGCCTGGGCCCGGGGGCTGGTGCAGTCCTGGGAGGGCAGGCTGCGCCGGCACCCGGCAGTCTGGTACGCCGCCGCGGACGCCCCGTCCGAGCTCGACCCGCTGGTGGGCCAGGCCCAGCAGCGGGCCGTGTTCCCCTGGATCGAGGACGCCCGCGCCCAGCTCGCCCGGCTCGGGGCGCGCTACGCGACCCGCCCGCTCGCCGATCTCGTCGAGACCCACGCCACGCGCCCGCCCGCCGACTGCCGCACCCGGCCGGAACCGGCGTTCGCACAGCTGGAGGTCGGCGCGCTGCTCGGCGCGCACCACAGCGGCGGACTGGCGCTGCCCGACGAGGAACTGCGCCTGCTGAGGGAGCTCGTCAAGGCCAGGAACATCCTCTCCCACCGAGGTGCGCTGCGGGATTCCACCCTCGAAGCCCTGTGCGGGGAGCTGACACTCGCGCACCGGCGATGGGCGAAACTGTAGGGACCCCACAGTGGCGCCGGTGCCCCACTGTCGGTGCCCGAATGTCCTCAGGCGCAAGCGGACCGATAGGTTTCGAGGGAAGCCGCCTGCCGTCCACGGGCCCGGGCGGGTGTGTCAGACCCCTATCGAAAGGGTGATCCGTTGAGCCGCTCGGTTCTCGTCACCGGAGGAAACCGGGGCATCGGCCTCGCCATCGCCCGCGCGTTCGCCGACGCCGGCGACAAGGTCGCGATCACGTACCGCTCGGGCGAGCCGCCGGCCGGCTTCCTCGCTGTCAAGTGCGACATCACCGACCCCGAGCAGGTGGAGCAGGCCTACAAGGAGGTCGAGGAAGCGCACGGCCCGGTCGAGGTGCTGATCGCCAACGCCGGCGTCACCAAGGACCAGCTCCTGATGCGCATGTCCGAGGAGGACTTCACCTCGGTCGTCGACACCAACCTCACCGGCACCTTCCGCGTCGTCAAGCGCGCCAACCGCGGCATGCTGCGCGCCAAGAAGGGCCGCGTCGTGCTGATCTCCTCGGTCGTGGGGCTCCTCGGCTCGGCCGGGCAGGCCAACTACGCCGCCTCCAAGGCCGCCCTCGTCGGCTTCGCGCGCTCCCTCGCCCGTGAGCTGGGCTCGCGCAACATCACCTTCAACGTCGTCGCGCCCGGTTTCGTCGACACCGACATGACCAAGGCCCTCACCGACGAGCAGCGCGCGGGCATCGTGGCCCAGGTGCCGCTCGGACGGTACGCGCAGCCGGAGGAGGTCGCCGCGACGGTGCGGTTCCTCGCCTCGGACGACGCCTCGTACATCACTGGAGCCGTCATTCCCGTTGACGGCGGACTGGGAATGGGTCACTGATCACCATGAGCGGAATTCTCGAGGGCAAGCGCGTCCTGATCACCGGTGTGCTGATGGAGTCCTCCATCGCGTTCCACACCGCCAAGCTGGCCCAGGAGCAGGGTGCCGAGATCATCCTGACCGCGTTCCCGCGGCCCACGCTGACCGAGCGCATCGCCCGGAAGCTGCCCAAGCCCACCAAGGTCATCGAGCTCGACGTGACGAACGACGAGCACCTCGGGCGGCTCGCGGACACCGTCGGCGAGGAGCTCGGCGGCCTCGACGGCGTCGTCCACTCCATCGGCTTCGCGCCGCAGGACGCGCTCGGCGGCAACTTCCTCAACACGCCGTTCGAGTCGGTCGCCACGGCCATGCACGTCTCGGCGTACTCCCTGAAGTCGCTGACCATGGCGTGCCTGCCGCTGATGCAGAACGGCGGCTCGGTCGTCGGCCTCACCTTCGACGCGCAGTACGCCTGGCCGCAGTACGACTGGATGGGCCCGGCCAAGGCCGCCCTGGAGGCCACCAGCCGCTACATGGCGCGCGACCTGGGCAAGCAGAACATCCGCTGCAACCTCGTCTCGGCCGGCCCGATCGGCTCCATGGCCGCCAAGTCCATCCCGGGCTTCGCGGAGCTCGCCTCCGTGTGGGACACCCGCGCCCCCCTGGAGTGGGACCTCAAGGACCCGGAGCCGGCCGGCAAGGGCGTCGTCGCCCTGCTGAGCGACTGGTTCCCGAAGACCACCGGCGAGATCATCCACGTGGACGGCGGCCTGCACGCCGTCGGCGCCTGATCCGCCGAGCCTTCCCGACGCCCCGTCCCCGCGCCGCGCGGGGAGCGGGGCGTCACCCGTTCGGCCCATCCGGCCAGGCGTGGAGCGCCCGCCACCAGCGACGATGAGATACGCGTCCAGCACGCGCTCCCCCTCCCCAGCTCGGCCGAGGAGGTTCCCCTTGTGCGCCTGTCCCGCAGCCTCGCCCCAGTGACCGTCGCCGTCTGTCTCGTCGTGTCCGTGCCGTACGAAGCGTTGTCGCACGCGCGCGTGGAGGCACCGGAACCCACCGCGACCTCGGAGCCGTTCGGCGCGGAGTGCCGCACCAGCGTCCGCGGCTCCCAGGTCGTCGCCCACTGCCACAACCCCTATGCCACCGTCGACCGGGTCCGCCTGCACATCGAGTGCGCCCGCTGGTGGGACCTGGACACCGACGGCGCCCCCGCCGACGTGGGCCCCGCCGTGACCGTGCGGCTGACCGGCCGGTGCTGGAAGGAGGTCGGCGCGGCCTGGGTCAGTCACCAGCGGGCGTGAACCGGCCGGGCCGGCACAGGAAGGGGTAGCTCGCTGCCTCCTCGGCGGCGGCCTCCGCGTCCCCGGCCCGGATCGCGTCCACCAACCGCGTGTGGTCCATGTGCGTCCCGGGCGTCAGCTCCTCGCCGACGTCCGCGCGCAGCCAGTCCCGCAGCACCTCGCCCAGGTCCGCGTACATCGCGGTCATCGCGTCGTTGTGGGAGGCGGCCACCACGGCCAGGTGGAAGGTGGCGTCCGCCGTCACGAACACCTCCGCGTCGCCCGACTCCCACGCCTCCTCGCGGCGCAGCAGCAGGGCGTCCAACTGCTTGAGGTCCTTCTCGGTGCGCCGCTGGGCCGCCAGCTTCGCAGCGGACGACTCCAGGGCGGCCCGCAGCTCGGCGATGTGCCGGGGGTCGGCGTCGGCGAAGCGGCGCTGCATCACGCCCGCCAGCTCACTGGTGGCGACGACGTACGTCCCCGAGCCCTGCCGGATGTCCAGCAGGCCGTTGTGAGCGAGGGCGCGCACGGCCTCACGGACCGTGTTGCGGGCGACGCCCAACTGCTCGACCAGCTCGGGCTCGGTCGGGATGCGCGAGCCCACCGGCCACTCGCCCGAGGTGATCTGGGTGCGCAGAGCGGCGATGACCTGCTCGGACAGCGCCGACCTGAGGGGGTGGTTGAGCGGCATGACCGTCCTAGGGACTGGAAGGAGCATTCGTCCGATGATTCTATGATGGGGTCATGGCGCAGGGATACCAGGAAACCGGGACGAGGATGTCCACCTCCGTACGCAGCTCCGTCGACCACCCCCGAACGGCGTCCACGCGCACGTGGACCCGGCGGCTGCTCACGGCCGCCATCGTCCTCGCGGCCCTCAACCTGCGTCCCGCGATCACCAGCCTCGGCGCCCTTCTGGAGGAGGTCCGCGACGGCCTCGGCATGAGCGGCGGCGTCGCCGGGCTCCTGACCTCCGTGCCCCCGCTCTGCTTCGCCGTCTTCGGCGTCATGGCCCCCCGCCTGGCCCGCCGGTTCGGTGCGGGCGCGGTGGTCTGCGCGGGCATGGCGGCGATCGCCTCGGGGCTGGCGGTCCGGCCCTTCGCCGGCGACACCGTGACCTTCCTCGCCGCCAGCGCCCTCGCCCTCATGGGCATCGCCGTCAGCAACGTCCTGATGCCGGTCATCGTGAAGCGCTGGTTCCCCGACCGGGTCGGATCCATGACCGGCCTGTACTCGATGGCCCTCGCCCTCGGCACCTCGGCCGCCGCCGCGGTGACCGTGCCCCTGACGGACACGCTGGGCGGCAGCTGGCGGTCCGGGCTCGCCGTGTGGGCCGCGCTCGCCGCCGCGGCCGTCCTGCCGTGGCTCCCGTTCGTCCGGGAACGGGAACGGGAGAGCGAGCGGAAGCCGGGTGCGGCGTCGGCCGGGCGGGCGCCCGCACGCGGAGCGTCCGCCCCCGAGCACTCCGCAGGCGCGGAGCCCGCCATGCACCGTGACGCGCGCGGGGAGCCCGGACCCCCGCGTGAGGCGCGCGCGGGGTCGTCGTCTCACCGTGACGCGTGCGGGGAGTCCGGCCCCGAGCGTCACACCCAGGGGGAGTCCACGTCTCACCGTGAGGCGCGCGGGGGGCCCGCACCCGAGCGTCACGCGCGCGGGGGGCCCGGACCGGAGCGTCACGCGCGCGTGACGCTCGGCGGCGAGGACGCCCCGCGGCTGCGCATCACCCGCAGCCGTACCGCCTGGGCGCTCGCCGTGTTCTTCGGGCTCCAGGCCACCGCCGCCTACATCACCATGGGCTGGATGGCGCAGATCTTCCGGGACGCGGGCGTCGCCGCGAGCACGGCCGGGCTGCTCCTCGCCGTCACCATGGTGATGGGCGTGCCGCTTGCCTTCGTCATCCCGCGCGTGGCGACCCGGCTGCCGCACCAGGGCCCCATCGTGATCGCCCTCGGCGTCTGCGGACTCCTCGGCTACGCCGGTCTCTACCTCGCGCCCGCCGACGGCGCCTGGGCCTGGGCTGTGTTGCTCGGCGTCTCGAACTGCGCCTTCCCGCTCGCCCTCACGATGGTCGGCATGCGGGCCAGGACCGGCGTGGGCGTGGCCCAGCTGTCGGCCTTCGCGCAGAGCACCGGCTACCTGATCTCGATCCCGGGCCCGCTCCTCGTTGGCGTGCTCTACCAGCACAGCGGCGGCTGGGGACCGCCCCTCGCACTGATGGCGGCGCTGATGGTTCCGCAGATGGTCGTCGGCGTCCTGGCCGGCCGCGACCGCACCGTGGAGGACGAGGCCGTCCGCTGACCCCGGAGCGAGCGCCGGGGGCGCGGGGTGCGAGACTGGCCGTATGCCCGTGCTCGACCCGAACCCCCAGAACGGCCAGAAGAAGATGCTGCTCGTCTTCGGCGCGTTCCTCCTCATCTTCGTGATCATCGCGATCGTCGCGACGATCGCCTCACCCTGACGCCCGCCCGCCGGCCCGTCCCGCCGGGGGAGGGTGGGGTTAACCCCCCTGTCCCCTAGGGGGTGAGGGTCAGGGTCAAGTGGGTGGATCACCGGATGGGGCGAGGGCCGTCGGATCCGTACCTTCGAGATGTGGCCGCAGACCCGCGGACACGGACCGCGGAGCGGGACCACGGACACCTCGACGCCAGCGGAGGCACCCATGTCGGCCCACACCCACACCCGGCCCCACTCGGCCGCCCCGGGCGGCACCGGCACCCGGCTGCCCTGGTGGGCCCTCGCCCTGCCGACGCTGGCCTTCGTCAGCCTGTTCCTGCTGATACTGAACCCCGCCGACGCCCACGCGGCGGCAGGCGACCAGGTGATCACCCAGCTCGTCGAGCGCGTGCGGGAACTCTTCGCGCGCTAGCCGTGTCGATCACGCCCCGGGCACACCCTTCACACCCCGGCCCGGCGGTGAAGGGGCATGTCAACTCCCTGCGCCCCGTGGCGTGTTTCATGCGAAGCTGGGAGTCATGAGCGTCGCAGAACCCCGCAGGATCGTCCTCTTCCGGCATGCGAAGGCCGACTGGCCACAGGTGACCGACCACGAGCGTCCGCTCGCTGAGCGGGGGCGCAAGGACGCCGCCGTCGCCGGACGCAAGCTGACCGACACCGGCATCCCCATCGACCTGGCCCTGTGCTCCACCGCGACCCGCACCCGCGAGACGTGGAAGCTCGCCGTCCAGGAGTTCCCGCACCGGCCGAAAACCGTCTACGAGGAGCGGATCTACGAGGCCTCCCCGGGCGAGCTGATCGCCCTGCTCAACGAGACGCCCGACGACATGCGCACCGTCCTGCTGGTGGGCCACAACCCGGGCGTCCAGGGCCTCGCCGACATCCTCTCCGGCGCGGCCGAGGGCGACGCCCGCGAGCGGATGACCCGCCGCGGCTTCCCGGCCGCGGCCTTCGCCGTCCTCTCCTTCGACGGCGACTGGAAGACCCTGGAGCCGGGCGTGGCCACTCTCCTCGACTACTGGGCGCCGTCCGAGTAACCCCCGGCGCACGCGGGGCCCGGCGCCTCACCGGCGCCGGGCCCCGGAGCACCCTCGCGGGCTTCGTGCTCACGCGTCTCCGCGCCGGTGGGCTTGCGTGCTCACGCGTCTCCGCGCCCGTGGGTTGTCGTGCTCACGCGTCTCCGCGCCCGTGCGTTTGTGCGCGGGCACTACTCGTCGTGGGTGTCCGCCGCCTCGACCTCTTCGCGGGTGATGCCCAGCAGATAGAGGACGGTGTCCAGGAAGGGCACGTTCACCGCGGTGTGCGCCGCCTCGCGCACCACCGGCTTGGCGTTGAAGGCGACCCCGAGCCCGGCCGCGTTGAGCATGTCCAGGTCATTGGCGCCGTCACCGATCGCCACGGTCTGCGACAGCGGCACGCCCGCCTCGGCGGCGAACCGGCGCAGCAGCCGCGCCTTGCCCGCGCGGTCCACGATCTCCCCGGTGACCCGGCCCGTCAGCTTCCCGTCGACGATCTCCAGGGTGTTGGCCTGGGCGAAGTCCAGCCCCAACCGCTCCTTCAGGTCGTCGGTGACCTGCGTGAACCCGCCGGAGACCACGCCCACCTGGAAGCCCAGGCGCTTCAGGGTCCTGATCAGTGTGCGCGCGCCCGGCGTCAGCCGCACCTCGCTGCGCACCTTCTCCACCACGGAGGCATCCAGCCCCTCCAGCAGTGCCACGCGCGCGTGCAGCGACTGTTCGAAGTCCAGCTCCCCGCGCATCGCCGCCGCCGTCACCTCGGCGACCCTGTCCTCGCAGCCGGCGTGAGCGGCGAAGAGCTCGATCACCTCGTCCTGGATGAGGGTGGAGTCGACGTCCATGACGACGAGCCGCTGGGCCCGCCGGTGCAACCCCGCCGCCACCACGGCGATATCCACCCCGAGCGCCGCCGCGTCCGTGACCAGGGCGGTGCGCAGCGGCTCGGTCTCCACGCCGGAGACGGCGAACTCGACGGCGGTGACCGGGTACTTGGCCAGCCGGAAGATACGGTCGATGTTGCCGCCCACCTTGGTGATCTTGGCAGCGACGGCGGCCGTGGCCTCCGCGGTCAGCGGGTGCCCGAGGACGGTCACAAGGGAGCGGCCGAGACCTCGGGGCCGGTTGTCACCGAGCCCGGAGATGATCTCCGCCTGCATCTTCATCGACTCCGCCCAGTTGTGGACGGTCGACCGCAGCTCCCCCTCCTGCCCGCGCGGCGGCTCGGTCACGAGCGCGCACAGCACCATCCGGCCGCGGGTGACGACCTGCTCGATGTCGACCACGTCGACGGAGTAGGCGGCGAGGGTGTCGAAGAGTCCGGCCGTGATGCCCGGCCTGTCCTTGCCGAAGATCTTGACAAGGAGAGTCGGGACGTCGGCGGGCGAGGTCTGCGATGCGCTCATGGTGTACCCACCGTATCCGGCACCCGCCGTCCACCGCCGCCGAGGTCCGCCCAGCGGACACGGAACAGTGGGCGTCCTGTGGGTGACCGTCCCCCGAAGCGTCGGGGCCGGCGCCCGGGCCGCCGCCTCACCGCGGTTCTCGGGGCTTCTGCGGCCGGGGCGGTGACGCCGGGGGAGGGGGAGGCGGCGGAGGCGGCCCGGCGTCCGCGGACTCCACCGCCTCCCCACGCCGCGCAGAGCGGGCCGGCGGGGGCCCCGCGGGGCGGACGACGGTGGGCGCGTCGCTCAGGTCCCGCCCGGGCGGGCGCCCGTCCCGCGCGTCCGGGGACGAACCGTCCGGACGCGCGTCCTCCGGCTCCCCCCGCCCCACCGGCATCCGCAGATACGGATTGGTCGCCGGGTCAGGGGGCCGGTACGGCGCACGCGGCACATACGGCCCACCCGCCAGCCCCCGCGCCCCTTCGCCACCGACAGCCGGACGCCCGCCCGCGCTGCCACCGGCCTGCCCCCGCACCCCTTCGCCGTAGGCGGCTGGACTTCCGCCCGGCCCGCCACCGGCCTGCCCCCGCGCCCCTTCGCCGCCGGCGGCGAGACGCCCGCCCGCGTCGCCGTCCGCCGGCTCTCGTGCCGCGTGTCCGCCGGCGGCCGGACTCCCGCCCGCGCCGCCACCGGCCTGCCCCCGCACCCCTTCGCCACCGACAGCCGGACCCCCGCCAGCGCCGCCGTCCGCCGGCCTCGCCAATGCCGCCGCCTGTCCCCCCGCCCCCCGCGTCGCGCAGGCCAGCAGCGCCCCGGTGGCGCCCGCCCCCGCGCCCCACACGGCACCGAGCAGGAACGCCGTGTCCCGGTGCCCGTGCAGCTCGACGCCGGAGTCGAAGGCGTCGAACCCGAGCACGGACAGCGACGCGCTCACCGACACGTCCGTCAACCAGGCCAGCAGCGGCAGCGCCACCGCCGTGGCGACCCCCAGCCCCAGCGCGCACCGCCCGACGAACCCCGCGACGCCCGCCCCCCGCGCACGCGGGGTCCGCGCGGCCGCCAGCACCCCCGCCAGCAGCATCGTCACCGCCCCCGCGACCCCCAGCAGCCACACCCGGCCGTCCCACTCCGCCAGCCGGCCGAGCGTGACCGACTCCTGCCTGCCGGGGCCCAGCAGATCGCCGAGCGGATCCGGCAGGACGTCCCTCAGGACGCCCGTGGCCCGGCCGTCCCACGGCACGGACAGGCCCAGGTCGACGCCGAGCCAGACCCCGTTCGGCGCGCCGAGCAGCGCCGCTCCCGCGATCCGGCGCGGACGGTCGTCGCCGATCGCCGCGTACGCCGCCGCCGCGAACCCGGCGGCGACCGCGACCAGCAGCACGGTGACGACGGCGGACACGGCGGGCCGCACGACCCGGTGCACCGCCTCCCACCCGCGCGGCAGGGGCGTACGGCGCGAGGCGAGCAGCGCGATCAGCAGCACCCCGGCCGACCAGCCGAGCCCCCCGAGCACGCTGGGCACCGTGTCGACGGTGAACCCGACCGCCGCCCGCGCGTCGTCCAGGTCCCCGATCCGGTCCGGCAACAGGCCGCCCACGTCCCCCAGGTCGCCGAGCCCGGGAAGCTCGAGGCCGCGGCCACCGCCGCCGGTCGGAACGTCGAGCCCCGGCGTCCCGCCGTCGATCGTGATCACATCGTGTCCCGCCCACGCCAGAGCGCCCGTCATTGCCGCGAACAGCGCGACCACCGTCCCCGCGCGGGCGGCGAGTTCGGCCGGCGCGATCACAACTCCGGCCGCGCGCAGGGACCGTAGGAAGAACCACGACAGCAGCAGCGCCCCGACCAGACTCACACCCAGTGGCGTGATCCCGATGGCAGTGTCCGCCTCCGCGCCGGTGAGGCCGAACGCGGACACATTGCCCGACGGCGTCACCGAACCCCCCGCCCCGAGCGCCACGACCGCCGCCGTCATGGGCCCCAACGAGCCCGCCGTGTCCGCCTCGAGCAGATGCAGACCGAGCGCCGCCGTCCCCGCCATCCCGATCGACGCCCAGCTCACCGCGGCGACCGCGGACAACAGCACGTCCGCCCACGGCACTTTGCCCCCGTCGGTCTCCGCACTCGTGCCGGCCCTCATGCAGACCCCCCGATCCGCCACGCGCTGCGGCGAAGATCGCCGCTTCCGTCCCCCCTCGCGTGCTTTTACCACTCTCCGATCCGGTTTCAACCCCGTCAACGGGCACGGCCGATGAGCCCGTACGCGGTCTTCACAAGGCCCGACTTTCGGTCAGGGGGCCACGCCTGAAATAGTTCCCGACGATGTTCGACATCCCTAGACTCCCTGCGACGGGGGTAACTCGGGGGACTACTCAGTGGGGCATGGAGTGCCGGAACTCGTACTGGAATTGAACGGACGCACCTGGACGCTTGATCCGTCCAGGGCATACACCCTCGGACGTGATCCGCAGGGCGACATCGTCCTCGACGACGCCAGGGTCTCCTGGCGCCACGCCACGGTCAGCTTCAACGGCCGGGGCTGGGTCATCGAGGACCACGGCAGCACCAACGGCACGTTCGCACAGGGCCAGCGGATCCAGCAGTTGGAGATCCGCCCCGGCTCGACGGTGCACCTGGGCAACGCGACCGACGGCCCGCGCGTGAGCGTCTCAGGAGCCGCGGCCGCCGTCGCCACGCCCCAGGCGCAGCCGCAGCAGCCGTACGCCGCGCAGGGCGCGAACGCGGGCTGGGCGCAGCAGGCCCCGCCCCAGCAGCAGGCGCCGCAGGCCGGCTGGCAGCAGCCGCAACAGCCGGTCGTGCCGCAGCAGCAGGGCCCCGGCGTCGGCGCGGGGGCGCCGCCGGTCTACGGCGACCGCAGCCCGACCACCTTCCACCAGTTCTCCCTCGGCCGCGTCATGCGCATCGGCCGTGCCCTGGAGAACGACCTGGTCGTCTCCGACCTGCAGGTCTCGCGCAATCACGCCGAGTTCCACTCCACGCCCGACGGCCGCATGGAGATCCGCGACCTCGGCTCGCACAACGGCACGTACGTCAACGGTCAGCCGATCCCCAAGGGCGGCTCGCAGTTGCTCGGGCCGACCGACATCGTCGGCGTCGGCCACTCGACGTTCCGCATCGTCGGCGACCGCCTCGAGGAGTTCGTCGACACCGGTGAGGTCTCCTTCTCCGCCCGCCACCTGACCGTCACGGTCGACGGCGGCAAGCAGATCCTCAAGGACGTCTCCTTCGGCGTCCCCGAGAAGTCGCTGATCGCGGTCATCGGCCCGTCCGGTTCCGGCAAGTCCACGCTGCTCAAGGCGCTGACCGGCTACCGGCCCGCCAACCAGGGCGACGTCCTCTACGACAACCGCAACCTGTACAAGCAGTTCGCCGAGCTGCGCCAGCGCATCGGTCTGGTCCCGCAGGACGACATCCTGCACAAGGAGCTGACCGTCAAGAAGGCCCTCAAGTACGCGGCCAAGCTGCGCTTCCCCGCCGACACCACCGGTGCCGAGCGTGAGGCCCGCATCAACGAGGTGCTGCGCGAGCTGAAGCTGGACATCCACAAGGAGAAGAAGGTCACCTCCCTCTCCGGAGGCCAGCGCAAGCGCGTCTCGGTGGCCCTGGAGCTGCTCACCAAGCCGTCACTGATCTTCCTCGACGAGCCCACGTCGGGCCTCGACCCGGGCATGGACCGCGACGTCATGCAGCTGCTGCGCGGCCTCGCCGACGACGGCCGCACGGTCCTGGTGGTCACCCACTCGGTGGCCGAGCTCGCGATCTGCGACAAGCTGCTCGTGATGGCGCCGGGTGGAAGCGTCGCCTACTTCGGTCCGCCCGAGGAGGCGCTGAACTTCTTCGGCTACGACACCTGGGCCGACGTCTTCTCCGCCTTCGAGAACTACCGCGACTACGACTGGGCGGGCCGCTGGAAGGGCTCGCAGCACTACCAGATGTACGCCGCGGACATCGACGCCATCGCGCCGCAGTCCGTACAGATGCCGCCGATGCAGGCGATGAAGCCGCCGAAGCCGCAGGGCTGGATGTCGCAGTTCGTGACGCTGGTGCGCCGCTACGTCTCGGTGATCGCCTCCGACAAGGGCTTCCTCGCGCTGATGGTGATCCTGCCGGCCGTCCTCGGCGCGGTGAGCCTGCTGATCGACCCGGACCGGGGTCTGCTGCCCAACCAGCCCAACGCGCAGACCGGCCGGATCATCCCCAACGGCACGGCCACCACCGTCCTGCTGATTCTCGCAGTCGGCGCCTGCTTCGCCGGAGCGGCCAACTCCGTCCGCGAGCTGATCAAGGAACGGGTCATCTACGAGCGGGAACGCGCGACCGGCCTGTCCCGTTCGGCGTACCTGATGTCCAAGGTGTTCGTGCTGGGCATGATCACGGTGCTGCAGGGCCTGCTGGTCGGCGTCATCGGTCTCTCCAGCCGGGAGATCCCGGAGGAGGGCCTGGTCCTCGGCAAGCTCACGCTCGTCGAGCTCTCCCTGCCGATCATGGCCCTCGGCTTCACGTCGATGATGTTCGGCCTGATCATCTCGGCGCTGGTGAAGACCGCCGAGAAGACCATGCCCCTGCTGGTCATGTTCGCGATCATCCAGGTCGTGTTCACGGGGTGCCTCTTCGCCCTGCACGGCTCGATCGGCGTCAACCAGTTCTCGTACCTGATGCCGTCGCGCTGGGCGGTCGCCGCCGCGGGCGCCACGCTGGACTTCAACAAGATCAGCCCGCCGGAGACGGCCGGCGACAACGACCCGCTGTGGGAGCACACCGTCGGCGCCTGGGGCCTGGACATGGCCGCCCTGATCGCTCTCGGCGTGATCTGCGGCTTCTTCGTGTCCCGCTTCCTGCGCCGGCACGAGCCCGAGGTCATGCGCAAGTAGCGCGCGGCGTACGACACCGAAGGGCGGCACCCCGCTGCGGGGTGCCGCCCTTCGGCGTGTGCGGACCGGCTCAGTACGCGCTGTTGACGTTGTCCATGGAGCCGTATCGGTCGGCCGCGTAGTTGCAGGCGGCGGTGATGTTGGCGACCGGGTCGTAGATGTTCCAGGACGTGCCGGGGACGTGGTAGGCCTGGAAGGTCGGCGGGATGACCTGCAGCAGGCCCTTCGACGGGACGCCGTTGATGGCGTTGATGTCCCAGTCGTTGATGGCGTTCGGGTTGCCCGAGGACTCCCGCATGATGTTGCGGTGGATGCCGTGGTACGAGCCCGGGATGCCGTGCTTCTTCATGACGTCGAGCGACTCGCGGATCCAGCCGTCGAGGGTGTTGGGGTAGCTCTTGACGGCGGCCTTCTTGATCGCGGCGCGCTTGGCGGCGCGGCTCGCGGCGGCCTTCTTCTTGGCCGCTGCCTCGGCGGCGGCCTTCTTCTTCGCGGCGGCCTCGGCGGCCTGCTTCGCTGCTGCGGCGTCCGCCGCGGCCTTCTTCTTCGCCTCGATCGCGTCGATCTTCACGCCGGCGCTCGCCAGCTGGTCGGTCACGTTCGTCTTGACGTCCCGCACGGGCTCGGAGCTGTAGGCCACGCTGGACGAGGAGACGGCGTCCGTCGTGGTCGTCTGCGCGTCGGCCGGCACCACGGAGAAGGCGAGGGCTGCTGCGCCGAGCGTGGCGGCACCGGCGATCGCGATCTTGTGAGTGTTCTTGGGCATGCGGAAGGACCTCTTCGTATAGCGCGGAGGTCGCTCTCTACGTCCGACGGCGGACACGGGTGCTTTCGGCACGAACGCCGCGGGGAGAACCCGCGGCGCTGAGCGACGAGAGCAATTCTTAGCGGCCGCAAAATGCCCAGGCAAAGGTGTGACGTACGATCCCCGGTAGTGGATCAGGGAGGGGCAAATCGGGACAGATAGAGCTATCTGTCCCGTTCATCTGTGCCCCCTTTGACTCCTAAAGTCCTTCGTACGTGATGTGGGCCCTATGTGCGGGCTCACACGCGCGGCGGCCCCAACTCACCATCAGTTGCTGAAGCAATGCTGTGTGTGAGTGTCGTCCGCCCGGCCTTCCGCCGGACCTCCCGACCACCGCGCCCCTACCCCGGCGGGGGCAGGAGGAGATGCACGTCGCCGGACTCGTGCCACGGGTACCGCCCGCGCACCGCCTCCTCGTCGCTGCGGTCGACCGTGGCCCGCCCCGCCACCGCCTTCAGCATCGGCGGATGCGAGGCCTCCGGCTCGTGCAGTCCGGTCAGCAGCCCGCCCACCACCGCACCCCCGCTCCGGCGTCACCGCGAGGTCCGCCCACCCCCGCACGGCCCGTACGACCCGCCGGCTCCACGGCCCGTACGACCCGCCGGCTCCACGGCCCGTACGACCCGTCGCCCCCTGTCGCCGACTCCACCGCCTGCGCGGCCGTCGTCCCCACCGCGATCACCCGGCCGCCACCCCCGGCGACGACCGCGTTGATCGACCGCGCCGACGCCTCCGACACCACGAGCCGCTCCGGATACGGCGACTCGCGCGCCTCGGCCCCGGCGACCCCGGTGTGCGGCACGTCCGGCGCGAAGCCCACCCCAGGCTCACCAGCTCCGTCACCGGCCGCGCGGTGAAGGGCCGGCCGCGCGGTGAAGGGACGCGCCGCACTCGGCATCTCCGCACCGCCCGCCCCGTCCCCCGAAGGCAGCGCGAACACCGTCTGGTACACCGACAACGGCTGGTCCCGGTCCGTGCAGGAGTACCGGACGGGCCGCCAGTGCTCGCGCAGCAGCCCTCGGCACCGGCCCCAACGGACGACCGCGCCCACCACAGCCGCCCGCTCCGCGGACTCAGCGCCTCCTCCAGCACCGGCCGCACCCCCCCGGACAGCCGCATCTCCGTCCCCGCGGGCCCGCCCGCACGCGCGCGCGGTGCCCCGCCCGTCCGGCTCACGCAGTTCCATCGCCCACGGTTCGCCGTCCCCGCGCGTGGAGAGGTGCACCACCACACGCGCGTGCCCGACCGCCCCGTCCACCGCGTCCGCCAGCGTCGGCGAGGTGTTCACCACCAGGAGATCCCCCGCCCGCGACAGCCCCGGCAAGCCCCGGGAGGTGTGATGCGCCACCGTGCACCCCTGCGACACCAGCAGCCGTACGGAGTCCCGGACGCGGCCCGGCCCACGCTGCTCGGCCGGCACCCGCGCCGCCAGCTCCTGCGGCACCCTCCGACAGGCCTAGGTCCGCGGCCCTACCCCACGGCCGCCGCAGGTCCGATCCCCACCGTCACACCCCGCCGGTACCGTGAGGACATGAGCCAAGGCCCCCGGTCCGGCCTCGCCGCGGTGAGTTCCGCGCTGCTGGCCATGAGCAGACACCTGGAAGTACGCGACGTCCTCAAGACGATCGTCGCCTCCGCCCGCGAGCTGCTGGACGCGCAGTACGCCGCGCTCGGCGTCCCGGACGACCACGGCGGCTTCGCCCAGTTCGTAGTCGACGGCGTCAGCGAGGAGCAGTGGAAGGCCATCGGCCCCCTGCCCCGCCAGCACGGCATCCTCGCCTCGATGCTCCACGAGGCCCGGCCGGAGCGCCTGGCCGACGTGCGCAAGGACCCGCGCTTCGAGGGCTGGCCCTCCGCCCACCCGGAGATGTCCGACTTCCTCGGCCTGCCCATCCGCGACGGCGACGAGGTCATCGGCGCCCTGTTCCTCGCCAACAAGAACTGCGCGAAACCACAAGGCGGCTGCGGCTTCACCGAGGACGACGAGGAACTCCTCTCCATCCTCGCCCAGCACGCCGCGATCGCCCTCACCAACGCCCGCCTGTACGAGCGCAGCCGCGAACTCACCATCGCCGAGGAACGCTCCCGCCTGGCCCACGAACTGCACGACGCGGTCAGCCAGAAGCTGTTCTCCCTGCGCCTGACCGCCCAGGCCGCCGCCGCCCTCGTCGACCGCGACCCCGGCCGCGCCAAGGGCGAGTTGCAGCAGGTCGCCGCGCTCGCCGCGGAAGCCGCCGACGAACTGCGCGCCGCCGTCGTGGAGTTGCGCCCCGCGGCCCTCGACGAGGACGGCCTCGTCGCCACCCTGCGCACCCAGACACAGGTCCTCGACCGCGCCCACACCGCGCGCGTGACCTTCACCAGCCACGGCGTGCGCGCCCTGCCCGCCGCCCAGGAGGAGGCACTCCTGCGCGTCGCCCAGGAAGCCCTGCACAACGCCCTGCGGCACTCCGACGCGGAGCACGTCGAGGTGACCCTCCACAAGCGCGGCCCCGACACGGTCCTGCGGGTCACGGACGACGGCAACGGCTTCGACCCCAAGGCGATCCGCCGAGCGGGCCGCCACCTCGGCCTGGTGTCCATGCGCGACCGGGCCAGCGGCGTCGGCGGCAGCCTGACGGTGGAATCGGCGCCCGGCAAGGGCACCACGATCGAGATGGAGGCCCCCGGTGGCTGACGCAATCAAGGTGCTGCTCGTCGACGACCACCAGGTCGTCCGCCGCGGCCTGCGCACCTTCCTGGAAGTGCAGGACGACATCGAGGTCGTCGGCGAGGCCTCCGACGGCGCCGAGGGAGTCGCCCGCGCCGAGGAGCTGAGGCCCGACGTCGTCCTGATGGACGTCAAGATGCCCGGTATGGACGGCGTCGAGGCCCTGCGCACGCTCCGCGAACGCGACAACCCCGCGCGCGTGCTGATCGTCACCAGCTTCACCGAACAGCGCACGGTGGTCCCGGCCCTGCGCGCGGGCGCCGCCGGGTACGTCTACAAGGACGTCGACCCCGACGCGCTGGCCGGCGCCATCCGCTCGGTCCATGCCGGCCACATCCTGCTCCAGCCGGAGGTCGCGGGCGCCCTCCTCTCCCAGGAGGAGGCCAACTCCGGTCAGGGAAGGGGGGGTTCGCTCACCGAGCGGGAGCGCGAGGTCCTCGGACTGATAGCGGACGGCCGTTCCAACCGCGAGATCGCCCGCGCCCTGGTCCTCTCCGAGAAGACCGTCAAGACCCACGTCTCGAACATCCTGATGAAACTGGACCTCGCCGACCGCACCCAGGCCGCCCTGTGGGCCGTACGCCACGGCGCGGCCGGCTGAGCCCGCGCGCCCCGGCGCACGAGCGGGGCACGACCGGGTACGGCCGACGCGCTCCCGGGCGCGACCGGAGCACGGGGGGGCGCACATCCGGAGGCGTCCCGTCCGATCCGAGATTCATACCGTCGTGGGAATGTCCCCCGGACGGCGTACCCTCCGGCGCCCACCGGCGTTCTCCAGTGCGTGCCGCGGCGACCCGCCGCGACGAGATCCAGCAGGCCCAGGAGGGCTCAGAAGTGAAGAACCTGAAGAAGGCAGCGGCCGTGACGATGGTGGCCGGCGGTCTGGTGGCCGCGGGCGCCGGCATGGCTTCCGCCACCGGCGGCGCCGCAGCCGCCGGCGAGGCCGTGGGCTCGCCGGGTGTCGGCTCGGGCAACGTCGTCCAGGCCCCGGTGCACGTCCCGGTCAACGCCGTCGGCAACAGCGTGAACGTCATCGGCGTGCTGAACCCGGCCTTCGGCAACACGGGCCTCAACCACTGAGGTCCTCCCGCGCCCCGCGTCACCCCCGGCCTCTCTCGGCCCCATTCCGGGAGAGGCCGGTCCGCTTGTCACCCCCATGACCCGAACGGGCAGTTCCCCAGCGGCCGCCGCACCCGACCGCTCCCGCGTTGGTCGGCGCACGACCCCCGGCCGGGTCGGACGGATCACCGCCGCAGGAGGAACGCTCCCCATGACCATCACCGAGCAGACCGCCGTGGCCCTCACCGTCGCCGGTGTCGCGGCCGACGCCTCCGCGGGCACCCCCGCCTCCGCCGACGCCGCTGTCGCCGCCGCGGGTGCCGACGGCGCGGGGGTGAAGTCGCCCGGCGTCGCCTCGGGCAGCATCGTCCAGACCCCGCTCCCCACCCCCGCCGACATCGTCGGCAACACGGTCAACGCTCTCGCCGCCCCGACCCCGGCCTCCGGCAACACGGGCGTCGACGACTGAGCCCACCCGAGCCGCAGAGGGCCCCCGCGTCAACGGAGACGCGAGGGTCCCTCTGCATGTCCGGAACCCACGGTCGTCAGCGGTCGCGGACCCCACCTGCCGCGGCGGCGCCGTGCGACCGGCCGCGGCGGCGAACGCCACAACCCTCCGTGCGACCCCACCGGGCCCTCGGCCGACCCCTCACCGACCTCCCCGCTCCAACTCCTCCACATACGCGTTGTACGCCGCGACCTGCGCCCGCCGGGCCGTCCGCTCCACCGGCCGCAACGCCTCCCTGCGTGCCGCCATCTCCGACCCGCTCACCGCACCCCCGTGGCCGTTCTCCACGGCGAGGGAGACCAACAACCCCACCCGCTGCGCCAACTCCAGCACCCGCACCGCCCGCGGCGGGTACCCCGGCGCCAGCACCTCCCGCCCCCGCCCGGCCCGAGCCCGGTACGCGTCGATCGCCGCCTCCGCCAGCGGCCCCGACCCCGCCACGTCCAACCGCGACAGCACGGCCGTCGCCTCCCGCAGCGCCTCCGCCAACTCCCGCTCCGCCTCGCCCAGCGACGGCACGTCCGCCGGCGGGGCCTCGCGAACGGCCAGGCAGTGCCACACCACCTCGACGTGCGCATCGCCCTCGGGTCCGGCCTCGTACACCTCCGGCACCAGCCCCAGCGCGGCCCCGTGGCACACCACCGCCTCCTCCGCCTCCAGCGCCCGCGCGTTGAACTCCGGCGGCCCGCTCAGCCCCAGCGGATGCCCCGGCGCGGGCAGCGCAAGCCGCAGCCCCTTCACCCCCAGCGCCCGCAGCCGCCCCAGCCCGAGTGTGAGCCCGACGGGCGCCGACTCCCCGGGCAGCCCCTCCACCCGGTGCACGGCGTCCTCGCCGACGACGGCGAGAACGGCGTCGTCCGGAGAGACAAATCCGGCCAAGAGGGCATTTCCCCAAGCGGCGAGGCGACCTGAGCGCGGTTCCGTGAGCATGCCCCCACCCTAAGGACCGGACCGATGGAACGGCTTCCCCGGCCGGTGGCGTAGATTTTCCTGGAGGGCCGCGCCCACCCGCGCGCGGCGGTCCGAGCCACAGGCGTACGCGACGACCGAGACCGGCCACACTGCAAGGGGAGACAACGCGCTCATGAGCGATGTTCTGGAGCTTCAGGACGTATCCGTGGTCCGCGAGGGCCGGGCTCTGGTGGACCAGGTCTCCTGGTCGGTCAAGGAGGGCGAGCGCTGGGTCATCCTCGGCCCCAACGGAGCCGGCAAGACGACCCTGCTGAACGTCGCGTCCAGCTACCTCTACCCCAGCAAGGGCACCGCCTCCATCCTCGGCGAGACCCTCGGCACGCCCGGCACCGACGTCTTCGAACTGCGCCCCCGCATCGGCATGGCCGGCATCGCCATGGCCGACAAGCTCCCCAAGCGCCAGACCGTCCTGCAGACCGTCCTCACCGCCGCCTACGGCATGACGGCCGGCTGGCAGGAGGAGTACGAGGACATCGACGAGCAGCGCGCCCGCGCCTTCCTCGACCGCCTCGGTATGAGCGACTACCTGGAGCGCAGGTTCGGCACCCTCTCCGAGGGCGAGCGCAAGCGCACCCTCATCGCCCGCGCCCTGATGACCGACCCCGAGCTGCTCCTCCTCGACGAGCCCGCCGCCGGCCTCGACCTCGGCGGCCGCGAGGACCTCGTCCGCCGTCTCGGCCGCCTCGCCCGCGACCCCATCGCCCCCTCGATGATCATGGTCACGCACCATGTCGAGGAGATCGCCCCGGGCTTCACCCACGTCCTCATGATCCGCCAGGGCAAGGTCCTCGCCGCAGGCCCGGTCGAGCTCGAACTCACCTCGCGCAACCTCTCCCGCTGCTTCGGTCTGCCCCTCGTCGTGGAGCAGGTCGGCGACCGCTGGACCGCCCAGGGCCTGCCACTGTCCTGACCGTCCCCCCGACCGCCCCCTCACGCGCCCTGTCGGCGGCACGACCCACGGTCCTACCATGACCGTGTGAACGACATAGACGCGTGGGTGTGGTGGCTCGTCGGCGCGGCAGCGCTCGGAATCCCGCTCGTGGTGACCGCTATGCCGGAGTTCGGCATGCTCGCGGTCGGCGCCGGCGCGGCCGCGATCGCCGCCGGCCTCGGCACCGGCACCGTCGCCCAGGTGCTCGTCTTCATCGTCGTCTCGGTCGCCCTGATCGCCGTCGTCCGGCCGATCGCGGCCCGCCACAGCGCACAACGGCCGCAACTCGCCACGGGAGTGGACGCGTTGAAGGGCAAACAGGCCGTTGTACTGGAGCGCGTCGACGGCTCCGGCGGGCGCATCAAGCTCGCCGGGGAGGTCTGGTCGGCGCGCGCGCTCGACACCGACCGCGCCTACGACGTGGGCCAGGAAGTCGATGTCGTCGACATCGAAGGGGCCACGGCGATCGTGATCTGACCTTGCACAACTCCCGCACGTCGCAAGTGAACCGAACACCCCACGAGCCACACGACGGTCTGTCAGACTCGACCAGCAAGATCTTCGACAAGCCTAAGATCTTCCGAAAGCGCCGAGGCGGAGAAGGGTACGGGGAGCACGATGGAACCGGTCATCATCGTCTTGATCATTCTGGTGGTGTTGGTCTTCATCGCCCTGATCAAGACGATCCAGGTCATCCCGCAGGCGAGCGCCGCCATCGTGGAGCGCTTCGGGCGCTACACGCGGACACTCAACGCGGGCCTCAACATCGTCGTCCCGTTCATCGACACCATCCGCAACCGCATCGACCTGCGTGAACAGGTCGTGCCGTTCCCGCCGCAGCCGGTGATCACCCAGGACAACCTGGTCGTCAACATCGACACCGTCATCTACTACCAGGTGACCGACGCCCGCGCCGCGACCTACGAAGTCGCCAGCTACATCCAGGCGATCGAGCAGCTCACCGTCACCACGCTGCGGAACATCATCGGCGGCATGGACCTCGAGCGCACCCTCACCTCCCGCGAGGAGATCAACGCGGCCCTGCGCGGCGTCCTCGACGAGGCCACCGGCAAGTGGGGCATCCGCGTCAACCGCGTCGAGCTGAAGGCGATCGAGCCGCCGACCTCCATCCAGGACTCGATGGAGAAGCAGATGCGCGCCGACCGTGACAAGCGCGCCGCGATCCTCACCGCCGAAGGCACGCGCCAGGCCGCCATCCTCACCGCCGAGGGCGAGAAGCAGTCGCAGATCCTGCGCGCCGAGGGTGAGGCCAAGGCCGCCGCCCTGCGCGCCGAGGGCGAGGCCCAGGCCGTCCGCACGGTCTTCGAGGCCATCCACGCCGGTGACCCCGACCAGAAGCTGCTCAGCTACCAGTACCTCCAGATGCTCCCGAAGATCGCCGAGGGCGACGCCAACAAGCTCTGGATCGTCCCCAGCGAAATCGGCGACGCCCTCAAGGGCCTGTCCGGCGCCATGGGCAACTTCGGTGCCATGGGCGGCGGTTCGAGTTCGGGCGGCGGCGGCACCGAGAAGAAGATCCCGGAGCGCCGCGAGAAGCCGTCGATCGACTGACGCCACGGAAAAGCACAGTCCCCGCGCCCACCCGAAGGGGCGCGGGGAACTGCGTGATCAGCCACATGCGGCCCGAGGCGGACGCAGCACGAAGGCTCAGACGGCGAAGTCCCCTAAGCCGCTTCTACGGCCAGCCACTCCGGCAGTGCGGCCAGGTCCTCCTGCCCCAGAGCCAGGAGCATCGCATCGGCCGGCGTCGGCTCGAACGGCTGCCGCAGCAACGGCATCCCCGCCTGCTCGGGGGTCCGGTCCGCCTTACGGTGGTTGTCCTCCGCGCACGAGGCGACCGTATTGAGCCAGGAGTCCTGGCCGCCCTGCGCCCGGGGCACCACGTGGTCCACCGTGGTCGCCCTGCGACCGCAGTACGCGCACCGGTGCCGGTCCCTCACCAGCACACCGCGCCTCGACCACGGAGCTTGTCTTCGGAAGGGCACCCGTACGTACCTGCACAGCCTGATGACCCGGGGCGCCGGTATGTCGACCGCGGCTCCGCGCATGCGCAGTTCGGGGTGGGACTGCTCGACGACGGCCTTGTCCTGAAGCACCAGAACGACGGCTCGGTTCAACGTCACCGTCGACAGCGGCTCGAAGCTCGCGTTCAGTACCAGCGTGTCCCGCATAACCAGCCCACCTCCCGTGTGCACCGGCCCACCCCCTGGCGGGCTGGGATCAACTCTGGCCGGGCACGCCGAGATGGACAACGCAATATCTGCTGCTCCCACGGGGGGTGACACCCCCGCGACCCCCGGCAACAAAAATGCCCGCCCCTGATCACTTCCAAGACCAGAGGCGGGCAAACGTTGGATGAACGATGAGCTGTCAGCCCACGGCGTCAGCCGTCGGCGGTAACCTCGTACTCCCCGATCAGCTGGGCCCGCGCGATCGCGTGGAACCGCAGGTTGAACCCGACGGCGGCCGGCGAGGCGTCGGAGTCCGGACCGAGCTTCTCCTGGTCCACCGCGTACACCGTGAAGACGTACCGGTGCGGCCCGTCCCCGGGCGGCGGCGCGGCACCGCCGAAGTCCTTCGTCCCGTAGTCGTTGCGCGCGTGGACGGCACCCTCCGGAAGCCCCTCGAACTTGCCGCCGCCCGCACCCGCCGGCAGCTCGGTCACCGAGGCCGGGATGTCGAACACGACCCAGTGCCAGAACCCACTGCCGGTCGGAGCGTCGGGGTCGTAGCAGGTCACGGCGAAGCTCTTGGTCTCGGTCGGGAAGCCTTCCCACCGCAGGTGGGGCGAAGTGTTCCCCTCCGCGTGGACCTGAGCACTCTGGAGCGCGGCGCCTTCCTCGACGTCCTCACTCGTCACCGTGAACGACGGCACGGACGGGTGGAAGTCGTGGGGGAGCGGCCGCCGCTTGAGCTCGGTCACCTCGATACCTCCTGAATCGGTTCTGGAGTCAGTGGTTCCGAGCCTAGAACCAGTTGCGCTTGCTGCCGACCTCGGACAGCCACTGGTTCAGGTACGCCGCCCAGTCGGTCCCCTGGAAGTCGTTCAGCCCGACCTGGAACGACCGGAAGGTGTCACTGCCCTCACCGAACAGACCCGGCTTCTTGTCCATCTCCAGGACGACGTCCATCGCGCTCGCGTCGGCCACGAAGCTCAGCTCGACCTGGTTCAGACCCCGGTACTGCGACGGCGGGTAGAACTCGATCTCCTGGTAGAACGGCAGCTTCTGCCGGGTGCCCCGGATGTGACCGCGCTCCAGGTCCGCGTTCTTGAAGCGGAAGCCCAGCTGGATGAAGGCGTCGAGGATCGCCTTCTGCGCCGGCAGCGGGTGCACGTTGACCGGGTCGAGGTCGCCGGAGTCCACGGCCCGAGCGATCTCCAGCTCGGTGGTCACACCGATGTTCATCCCGCGCAGGGCCTGACCGTCGATCATCGTGATCGGCGTCTCCCACGGGATCTCCAGCCCGAACGGCACCGCGTGCACCGCCCCGGCCTGCAGTTCGAAGGCCCCGCCGAGCCGCTGCTTGGTGAACTCGATGTCCTGCTTGTACTCCTGGTCGCCGCTCTCGACCTCGACCTTGGCCTGCAGTCCGACCGACAGACCTTCGATCTGCTGGTTGACGGACCCGCCCTGGATGCGCACCTCACCCTGGACGACGCCGCCCGGAACGACATTGACCTCCGTCAGTACCGTCTCGACCGAGGCCCCACCGGCCCCCAGACTCGCGAGCAGCTTCTTGAACGCCATGACTCTCCCTCTACGACCTGTACGACGGGATCCCTGACCCCTACAAACGCGATCCGGCCGTGGCCGGTTCCGCACTCACACCCTGGCAAGTCGAGTGCCCACCGACCACCCCGACGCACCCACGCGCCTGCACTACGCTCGGAGGGCATGATCGCGACCCCCGACCGTACGCCCCTTTCCCGGTCGTTCTTCGACCGCCCCGTCCTGGAAGTCGCCCCGGATCTCCTCGGCCGCCTCCTGGTCCGCACGACCCCGGACGGTCCGATCACCCTCCGCCTCACCGAGGTCGAGGCCTACGACGGCCCGAACGACCCGGGCTCCCACGCCTTCCGAGGCCCAACGGCCCGCAATGGCGTGATGTTCGGTCCCCCCGGACACGTGTACGTCTACTTCACCTACGGCATGTGGCACTGCATGAACCTCGTCTGCGGTCCCGAGGGAAAGGCGAGCGCGGTCCTGCTCCGGGCCGGCGAGATCGTCGAGGGGGCCGAGCTGGCACGCACCCGTCGACTCTCGGCCCGCAACGACAAGGAACTGGCCAAAGGCCCGGCCCGCCTCGCCACGGCCCTCGACGTCGACCGGACCCTCGACGGCACCGACGCCTGCACCCCCGCCGACACCCCGCTCCGCGTCCTCACGGGCACTCCGATTCCGCCCGACCAGGTACGCAACGGCCCTCGCACCGGAGTGTCCGGTGACGGAGCCGTCCACCCCTGGCGCTACTGGATCGCCGACGACCCGACCGTGAGCCCCTACCGAGCCCACACGCCGAGGCGCCGCCGAAGTTGACTCGCCTTGGGCAGGGGCGTAACGTGGCCCGAGCCGCTGAACCGGGTACGGCGATCGCCTGCAGCCGGAAGCGGCCAACCCACTACCTACGACGCCCCTCATGGGGGTCGAATTCGGTATGCCTGCATGCCCGAATTCGAAGTCTCCGGGACTCGATTATGAGTCGACGAGGGAATCGGCTAACGTAGTGAATGTCGAAAGGCCGACAGGCGAAAGCTACAAGCCCAAGGCAAATCCCGCTGACAGGGAATCGGATCGAGAAAAGATCTGATAGAGTCGGAAACGCAAGACCGAAGGGAAGCGCCCGGAGGAAAGCCTGAGAGAGTCTCTCGGGTGAGTACAAAGGAAGCGTCCGTTCCTTGAGAACTCAACAGCGTGCCAAAAATCAACGCCAGATATGTTGATACCCCGTCTGCGGCAGTGATAGCCGCGGATGAGGTTCCTTTGAAAAAACACAGCGAGGACGCTGTGAACGGCCGGGCTTATTCCGCCTGGCTGTTCCGCTCTCGTGATGTGTGCACCGGCAGTGATGCCGAGTAAACATTCACGGAGAGTTTGATCCTGGCTCAGGACGAACGCTGGCGGCGTGCTTAACACATGCAAGTCGAACGATGAACCACTTCGGTGGGGATTAGTGGCGAACGGGTGAGTAACACGTGGGCAATCTGCCCTTCACTCTGGGACAAGCCCTGGAAACGGGGTCTAATACCGGATACCACTCTCGCAGGCATCTGTGAGGGTTGAAAGCTCCGGCGGTGAAGGATGAGCCCGCGGCCTATCAGCTTGTTGGTGAGGTAACGGCTCACCAAGGCGACGACGGGTAGCCGGCCTGAGAGGGCGACCGGCCACACTGGGACTGAGACACGGCCCAGACTCCTACGGGAGGCAGCAGTGGGGAATATTGCACAATGGGCGAAAGCCTGATGCAGCGACGCCGCGTGAGGGATGACGGCCTTCGGGTTGTAAACCTCTTTCAGCAGGGAAGAAGCGAAAGTGACGGTACCTGCAGAAGAAGCGCCGGCTAACTACGTGCCAGCAGCCGCGGTAATACGTAGGGCGCAAGCGTTGTCCGGAATTATTGGGCGTAAAGAGCTCGTAGGCGGTCTGTCACGTCGGATGTGAAAGCCCGGGGCTTAACCCCGGGTCTGCATTCGATACGGGCAGACTAGAGTGTGGTAGGGGAGATCGGAATTCCTGGTGTAGCGGTGAAATGCGCAGATATCAGGAGGAACACCGGTGGCGAAGGCGGATCTCTGGGCCATTACTGACGCTGAGGAGCGAAAGCGTGGGGAGCGAACAGGATTAGATACCCTGGTAGTCCACGCCGTAAACGGTGGGAACTAGGTGTTGGCGACATTCCACGTCGTCGGTGCCGCAGCTAACGCATTAAGTTCCCCGCCTGGGGAGTACGGCCGCAAGGCTAAAACTCAAAGGAATTGACGGGGGCCCGCACAAGCAGCGGAGCATGTGGCTTAATTCGACGCAACGCGAAGAACCTTACCAAGGCTTGACATACGCCGGAAAACCCTGGAGACAGGGTCCCCCTTGTGGTCGGTGTACAGGTGGTGCATGGCTGTCGTCAGCTCGTGTCGTGAGATGTTGGGTTAAGTCCCGCAACGAGCGCAACCCTTGTTCTGTGTTGCCAGCATGCCCTTCGGGGTGATGGGGACTCACAGGAGACTGCCGGGGTCAACTCGGAGGAAGGTGGGGACGACGTCAAGTCATCATGCCCCTTATGTCTTGGGCTGCACACGTGCTACAATGGCCGGTACAAAGAGCTGCGAAACCGTGAGGTGGAGCGAATCTCAAAAAGCCGGTCTCAGTTCGGATTGGGGTCTGCAACTCGACCCCATGAAGTCGGAGTTGCTAGTAATCGCAGATCAGCATTGCTGCGGTGAATACGTTCCCGGGCCTTGTACACACCGCCCGTCACGTCACGAAAGTCGGTAACACCCGAAGCCGGTGGCCCAACCCCTTGTGGGAGGGAGCTGTCGAAGGTGGGACTGGCGATTGGGACGAAGTCGTAACAAGGTAGCCGTACCGGAAGGTGCGGCTGGATCACCTCCTTTCTAAGGAGCA